>NHEI02000010.1 GCA_002171575.2 Flavobacteriaceae bacterium TMED81 | reverse complement strand
TAAATAACTTTGTAAACCAAGTAAGTATTTATCCCACTCACCCACCAAAGTTAGAGCTTAAAGAAACGCACTTCAAGTAAATTAATGTGGATAACTCAACTATCTTTTAACCATTTGTAAGAATATACTTAGACCATGGCAATCAATAGGAAAAGGAATGGTTTCTTTATCGTATTATTTTTTGCTCTTGTCTTTTGACTGTATTGACCAATACAAAACAAGTAAAAGAAATGGCATACTTAAATCCCCAAACCAATCGAATGATCCGCCATTATATATTCTAAGAACGAGATAAATTAAATATGCAGCTACTATAACAAGATACGCCCCTAAATACTTCTTCATTGTATTGTTTTTAATTCATTTAATTCTTTACAACCTTATAACTCACTTCTTCGTTCTCTACTTTATCAAGTGCTTTAACGATGTAAGTAGCAGAAGATAGGTGAGACATATCAATGGTATTTCCTGTAAGTGCCATTACTTTATTCCCTGCCATATCATATACCTCTATGTCGTACTCTTTATCGCTGTTGAGTGCTAATAGAGATGATGTAGGGTTGGGATATAGAGTGGGTGTTGTTTGGTTGGGTACGTTGTATGCTAAATTTTGTGCATTTAAATCGAAAACAACAAACGTATATGCACTACCCCAACAATCACCATCGATCATATTAATTTGTGTGTATTCAGGTAGGACTGTATTTCCATAAATAGTACTATCATTCCACCAATAATCATTATTATTGGTCAAATTAATACACATATCTAATCGTGGAATTATATCTCCAAGATCGTTGTCGTTATCCCCCCCCTGAATCATATTTCTTTCATCTACTGATACAAAATAAGTTGATGATACTAATTGTGCTACTTTACCTTGTGGTACGGAATAATAACTGTTATTTCTGTTAATTACAATCACTTCGCTTACAGGCAAATTAAGTAGTTGAGAATTTCCAATCATTGGGGCAATCAATAATAAGAGTAATAGTTTCTTCATCGTATTGTTTTTAGTAGTACTAATTTAATATTAAGTTATTTATAACAGGTTTTTGAGATTCATTTCTTCAGCAATTGCGTCAATGTTTTCACCTGAAAGTTTTCTCTTTTTTAGATTTAATAATATTTTTTGTTGAGAGTCTGTTAATTGTGACTTATCAGTAATAGGAACAACTTTACGTAACCTTAAACGTTTTAGATATGGGTTTTTTAAGTACATTTTAACTTCTGACTTGTCTTCAAATCGATTAATAACTTCTTCAAGTTTGACCATGTTTGTTCTATTTTTTTTTAATCTCATTATTAGTCTGTCTTTTTTGTCAATAAACCAAATGGTGTTTTTTAAAATAGTGCTGTAACTTTGGTTGTATTGGTTATACTCTTCTTTTACTTCAATAAAGTATTTGATATCATCCCATGTACAAAATTTATATCGAAAGTTTAATGGGTAAAAATATTTACTTATTCCATAGTTGTCCGCACAAACAAGGCTAATGGAAAACAGAAAAAGAGGGCAGAGTGAAACCAAAAAAATGCTTATAAAATCATCATGGTTTCTAACAGCAAAAATAAAATTTATGTAAAGGGCAATAAATCCAAAGTTAGCACTGTAAGAGCGAATTTGACGCATATTTCTGAGATATATTTAATCTATAAAACATCTAAATACTATTCTTTTTATTGCCCAAATTTAATTCTTTACTACCTTATAACTCACTTCTTCGTTCTCTACTTTATCAAGTGCTTTAACTATGTAAGTAGCAGAGGATAAGTGCGACATATCAATCGTGTTTCCTGTAAGTGCCATTACTTTATTCCCTGATATATCGTACACTTCTATATCATATTCTTTGTCGCTGTTTAGTGCTAATAGAGATGATGTAGGGTTGGGATATAGTGTAGGGCGGAACAAATTATTCTCGATTGAGTTTTCATTAAATGATAATGAATTTTGAAATTTGGTTGTTTCATACTTAAAAACCCTTACTGCACACTCTATGCATGAGTCATAAGTAGGTGATACAGACCCTAATTCTTCCTCATAATCATAAAAATAGAATTTTGACCCGCCACTAATCAGATTTGATATTGGGTTGTAGTGGTTGTATTCATTTGAATTTACATAATTAGTGTCGGTATAAAAGTTTGCATACCCATAGTTTTCAAGCCCCTCAATTTTTACATACAGTTCTGATTCGTCAGTAAAAACATACCAATATTCATTATCGGGAATAGTAATTTCAGTGTTTTGACTATAATGCTCAAAAGTTAGAAGCCACTCGTCACCAATGAAGTTTAATCCATTTATGTTTATATCATAAATATCCGTTTCTTGAGAGTTTCCAATCATTGGGGCAATCAATAATAAGAGTAATAGTTTTTTCATCGTATTGTTTTTAGTGATACTAATTTAAGGAAAAATTATAGGGGGGTTAAAAAGCCCACTCGCTTCATAAAGTATCAAAGCACTAAGCACCAAATAGGCAAATGCAGGCAAGATATCTGAAATGTCGTCTTTTACTTTGATTCGAACCCCTATCGCCACCAACATCATCACTCCCAAAAAAGCCGAAGAGAGAATCAGGATCATGTTCCATTCTAACCCCAAAAGCAAGCCAGCCCCACCAACGAGCTGACAGCAAGCAATGGTTTTTCGTTTGTTCTCTAAGCCCCACCTTTTAAAATCTTTTTTCATGCGCTTTGAAACAAAAGAGTTGATCCCATACGCCACAAAAGAGATGCCTGTAAACAGAACAATGGTTAAAAAATAATCCATCCTAAATCACCCCGAAATGGAATAACGCAACAAAAACCGACATCAGCAAAAACACCAAAGACGGTAGGCGTTGTAAAAACGGGTTTTTGACTCGTAGATGAGACAGTTGCGCCGCCAACATAAAAGCCGCCATGCCAATCGCTGCATAAGGCGTTAAGTCCGCGTAGCAAATTCCCGTCAACAATAGCGTTGAAATGGCAATTTTTGATGCGCCCACAAAATTTCTAAAAACATCCGAAAATCCAAACTGCTCAAACTCCGCAATCACATTGTGATAGCGAAATACCCAAACAATCAGAACAGAAATCGCAACCACAATTTGAAATAATAATGAAATTTGTTCCATAACTTTTGATTTGTTTAAAGTTACAAAAACATCGGAACATGGCTATTTGCTGACCCTTCAGGATTCAATAGTATCGTAAAATTGATGCTTTTGGCAGCTCAAAGAAGCTAAACCAATGCGTTTTCCATCTATTTGATGCGCTCAACAATTTCTGCCACAATTGCCACTCCTATACAAAGTGCAATACTCGCTAAAAAGACTCCTCCGACTCCCATGCAACAAAGATACTGTATTTGGTGTTTTGTTTCCAACCAAAACCCAGCTGTTTTTTATATTTTTACAACTCGATAAACTCTTGTTTTTATGTCCTTTAGTCAAAAGCAAAACATCATTTTTTATATTGCCTTAACCCTGTCGGCCTTTCAGGTGATCCAATACCTTGTTAGCGGAGGGATTTTCTTAACTCTCCTCGCTGGCTTGGTGCCGTTTTGGTTGTGGTCTACACGAAAAAAACTCCTCTCCAATCTAGAAATTGGGGGCTTTGATCAGGTGATGTCTTATGTAGTGGTGGTTTATGCCGCTTTTGCTGGACTTATTGCTGTATTGGTTTTTGTGTTTTGGTTGATGTATGCCAGTATTGACCCTGCACTCATTGAGTCTGCTTTGGCGGATAACCCTGCCATCAACGATCTGAACGAGGATGAGCTCAAAGCCCTTGACCAAGTGATGGAAAATCTACCGTCTCTTTTGCCTGTGCTGTGGTTGTTTTTGGGGGTACAGTCGTTTTCGTACCTATATTATGGGATTGGGGTGATTCGAAAAAGTTCCAACTAGATCGCCTCCGTAAAAGCGATGTCTGGCTTATAGATTTCGATCACCAGTTTTTCAAGCTCTTTTTCAAAGTTTTCAAGGTCTTCTGTTACAAGCTTGGTGCGTTTTGTTCTACCTGTCCCAAACCCAAGAAACATTGTACCGATACTCATGTTTTTTACCGAAATTACCCCTGCATAAAACGGGCTGTTTGGGTCGTCTTCTGCCCAAAGCATGCTGTAAAACAACACTTGAAAAGACTTGCCATAAACAGAATCGGATAAGCAGTCTGATATTTCACTTGGGCGCAATTCTTTGGTGTTGGTTTGGCCTGTTTTATAATCCAAAATCCGCAAAACCCCGTCCTTGCGATCAATGCGGTCAATAACGCCATGAAATGTAATGGGGTGTTCAACACCCGCATAAGTGCGTGTGACTTTACGGTATTCTTCGAGACCCAACAGTTCAATCGTTGATCCCTCCAAAATATCGTTTTTATCGGCCTCTAAAACACGTCTGATGCTATGCGCTGCTGCCGTAAACAACAACTGGTTTTTTCCTGTTGTATGGCTCGATTTACCTAATTCATCTTCAAAGTGTTTTTGAAGGGTTTGCTTATGGGTGTCTTGCATCTTTTTAATGTTCTGAACCGTCAATTGTTTCGCCACATAAGGCGTGTACAATTCCTCCAAGGTGTTGTGAATAACCGTTCCTAGAGTCTGATAAGCAATCGACTCCTCCAATTCTTCGTTCTCCGAAATGCGAAGAACATAGTTGTTGTAGAATCGGATTGGGTCGGCAATATAATTCGACAATGCTGTAGCGGACAGCCCCTTCTTTGCCATTTCCTGTAACCGCTTAATAAGACTGGGCGTTTTTAGAATTTCATGCCGTTGTCTGGTCACCGTATTTAAGGTCACGCTTTGGTTAAAAAATCGCATGCTGTGATTTTCTGGCAACTGGGTTGCCCATTGGCGAACAAAACGGCTCATCTCTCCTCCGCCAAGACCGTCTCCTTGTCCATCATACAGTATATAAACCTTTTTGGCACGATACATCAATCGAAAAAAATGGTATGAAAAAATGGCATTTTTCTCATCTCGGGTTGGAAGCCCAAACTGCTTTTTCATGTCATAAGGTATCCACGAATCATCGATAGACTTTGCGGGTAATATCCCCTCATTGGCTTGTGTGAGAATCACCGTGTCAAAATCCAACAATCGTGTTTCGAGCATTCCCATAATTTGTAAGCCCTCCAGAGGCTCTCCAGAATATGACAATTTATGCGTTCCGATTTGTGCGTTATAAATCGTACGTAATTCGCTGATTTGTTTGATAAAGGAGTGTGTGTGCAGCTGAAGATCCAATTGATGAAAAAGTGTTAAGAACAAATGGATTGACTCCAGTTGTTGGTTGTCGTCGGGGTCTGCAGTCGTCAGCAGCAATTGAAGCAATTTACATATCGATTGAACCGCCTCTATGGGGTTGTTCCAGGGGGAAAACAGAAAGCCAAGGTCTTTGAATAGGCTTGCCTTCTTCAGGTGGTTTACAGTCAAAAACCGTTGGTTTCCTGAGATTACTGATTGGGCAAATTCTTTTGGGTCTTTAAGTTCGTTTTTTTCGCAGTATGTTCGAATCGATTCATGGGTCAAAATTTGCACGACTGATTTGTAGTAAAACCCTTTTGGGTTTTGGTTCATGTGCAAGTCAAATAGCGCCTCTATCACAACCGATATGGGCTGCTGTTGCAGGGGCTGCCCCATGGTGATATTGAGTTTATTTACTTCGGGTGGTAGCGCGTGAAGAATGGGGTTGAGCAAAGATTCATCAGGCAAAACAACCGCTACGCGTTCCCAGCCAAGCTTTGTTGTCGAAAGGTCCTTAAGGATGCTGCCCACCTGTTTTGCTTGTGCAATCCGTCCTGAGGTTTCGATAACCTCAATCTCTTTCTGATTTAAAAATGTGTTGTGACTTCCTAAAAAGAGTTGGTTTTCATAGTAAGGCCAGTTTTTATAGCTGTTCAAGTATTGCCCCGATTGTTCTTGTGGGTTTTGCAAAAAATAGGTGTCTGCGTCCCAGTAGATTTTTCCGCGATTTTGTGCCAAAATAGATTGAAATAAGGTCGACTCGCTTTCGGTTAGTGCATTAAAGCCACAAATGATAAAGCTGGTCTTTGGTTGGGCTTCCAAAAAAACCTCCAAATTGCGAACTGCTTCACGGCAAAGCATTCCCGTAGTTCCATGACCTTTTTCTAAAAGAGCAGAGGAAAAGGAATCATACATTTTTGGCAACGCTTTCCAAAAGCTTAGATAACGCTGAACAAATGCGTTATCATCCGAACCCCATGCTTTAATCTCTTGCATTCCAGCTAATAAGCCAAACACCTCCTTGCGCTGTAAAAGGTTTCTGTCTATTGCGTCCAAATCGCCGAGCAAGGTATCTCCCCAACCTAAAAAGGTCATAAAATTGTCCCTTTCTTTGCTGTCAACCACCTGGCAATAACTATTGTATAGTGCAAACAATTGTTCCATTTTTGGTGGGACCTCAAGTCTAGAGAGGTTGCGAATGAATGAATCAATATCTATGATTTCAGGGGCAATCGTTGGACTCTCAAGCTGAGCGGTAATCGCTTGGGTTAAATGTAGGGCTGATCGCTTATTGGGCACAATAAAACACAGTTCCTCCCAGTTGGGGTTGGAAAGAGAACGCACTACTTCATAAAGAAAACTATTGTTCATGGTAGCATAAAAATAAAAAAACGCAGTGAGTTTTCACTGCGTTTTTTTGTGTTGTTTAGTTTGTGGCTCTAACTACTCCACCGCAAAATCTACTCGGCGGTTTTGAGCACGTCCATCAGCAGTGTTGTTGTCTCCTAATGGTTGAGACGAGCCGTAACCGACAATGCTTAAGCGATCTGGGCTGACTCCCGCTTGAATAAGATAATCTAAAACTTGACTCGCTCTGAGTTCTGAAAGTGGAAGATTAATCTGGTCATTTCCTGTAGAATCCGCATGCCCCTCGATTATGATTTTTGCCGTACTGTTTGCTTCAATTATACGCAATGCTTCGGCTAGTTGCTCTTCAAAAGTAGCATCAATCTCAAATGAATCTGATCCAAACTTAACGGATAATTCCTCGAGCCCTTCAATTGGATACTCTGGGCAACCTGCGTTTGTGGCAGTACCTGGAACATCAGGGCAATTGTCGTCTTTATCAAAGACTCCGTCACCATCTCGATCTGACCAAGGGCAACCATTGTTTTCGACAGGACCAAATTCCTCTGGACAATTGTCATCATTGTCAGCAATCCCGTCTTCATCTGCATCAGGACATCCATCCAACGCTGGTATGCCTGGCGTTTCTGGACAAGAATCGTATTTGTCAGCGACCGTATCGCCATCCGTATCTGGGCATCCTGCCAAAGCTGCTAAGCCCGGAACGTCTGGACAGTCATCTTCGCTGTTGCGAACGCCGTCTCCATCATCGTCTGGACAACCATTGAGCTCTGGTAGACCGGGGGTGTTTACACATGCATCTACATCATCTTTAACGCCGTCTCGATCTGCGTCTCCATTACCAAATGCATAGCTAAACCCAAATAAAAAGTGATTGACATAGTCTCCGCTATCTCCATCGTTGCCGATTAGATCACTAACTTCCCTCGAAAATATTTTTCTTTTGGCTTTAAGCGTAAGCCCAAAACTCTGGTCAAACATATAAGTCAGTCCAACGCCTAAGTTGGTGGTCATGTGGTCGTAATCATTGATGTTCGTATATCCCGCTCCTAGACTTAAGGTGGGGTTTAAATTCCCCGTGTCCAAAAAAGCCGTCGATGAAAACGTAAACCCGCCATCAACGCTGAAATATAAGTCTGGGTTCTCAGATGGGTTTGATGTAATTCGATCAACTTGGTTAAGAGTCCCTCCGACATGAAATGAAATTCCCTTTCCAAAATATCGAGAAAGCTCTAAATAAGATAAATATTTTGAATAATTGACTTTATTATCAAATTGAATCCCGTCATTTCCCGTTTGATATTGTACTCCTCCCCTTTCATAAAACTCAACTGCGTTTGCCCCAAGTGTAATTTGCCAAGGGTTAACTGCTGTTTGTGCCTGCAAGATCAAGGCTTGAGCTCCCAAAATCAGAGTAAATAATATACGTTTTTTCATTTTTTCTTTGATTGGTTTCGGTGCAAAATTAGTAAATATGTTCCAATGTGACTTTTTGGTCCACATAAACGATTGTTTTTTGGGTGATTTGATGTCCTAATTTCTCAAAAAAAGAAGCGTATTCGAGGAGTTGGTCTTTGTGTTCCGGTCTGGGTTTTCCTGTCTTATAATCTAAGACAGCAATCGCTTTGTTGGGAAGTACTACAAAGCAATCCGGTCGCAATGGCGAGCCCTCTGGGCGTAAAAGGGTTCTTTCGTTGTATTGGGCGTTGTTGGAATTAAAAAAGTTCTCCAGTTCTGTATGGTAAACAAGTTCGTCAATTACATTTTGAAGCTGGTCGAGCTGATCTATTCCTATGTGTCCTTGACTGTAAGCAAATTGTACCGCCTCTTCAACGTCTGTTTTTACATAAATACGAGCCATGATTTCATGAAACACATAGCCAAAATCAACCGCATTTTTTTTGACTTGGCTTCCAAACGGATTGCTTTTTCGAAATGTAGCATCAACGTTCGGGTTTACAATCCATTTTGCTGTTTTTGTAAGTTGATCTGGTGGTGAACTGGTTTTGTTTATGGAAAGGTCACCGCTTATGTATTGACGATCACCCAACTGTGGTAAATCGTTTGTGTTGACAAATTCTATAAATAAATCTGCATACGTATTCGATGTTTTTTTCGGGTCATAACTAACAATATGCAACTCCTTTTCCGGACGAGTCATGGCAACATAAAGGGTGTTGAGCGCATCCAAAGCTTGGGTTTCTCTTGCGGCCTCGTAGATCGCTTGATTTTCATCACTGGTTTCTGAAAAGCCCTTGTTCAACCCGACTAGTAGAGAAGAAAAGCCCGCAAACTCACTCTGTGACACATCGAGCCAGTGTGTTGTGGGCTGGGTAGCGTAAATTTTTGTTTCGGCAAAAGGAAAAATCACTACTGGAAACTCTAGTCCTTTGGCTTTGTGAATCGTCATCACTTCAACCGCATTGTTTTTTGAAGTTAGACGGATCGAGCGGCGGTCTTTCACTTCTTCCCAATGTGATAAAAACCCATTGTCGCTACTGGCTTTACTCCTTGTGTATTCTATGATTTCCTCTAAAAACCCAGAAAGGTATGGGCAAAGGTTTGCTGTCATTCCAAATGCTTCGATCGTGTATTCTACCGCTTCATAGAGGTTTGCTTTAGCGAATCGTTTATAAGAAAACGCGTGTTTGTCGTTGTTGATTTGATGGACGAAATCCTTGATCGGTTTTTTTAGCCCTGATCGGTCCCTGTCATAAGGGTCTTGATCATCATTCCGAAAATAATCTAAAATCACTTTCCGAGACACTTCATCAGTTGGGTTTGATCGCAGTCGGATCCAGCTCAACAGCACATTGACCGTTGTGCTTTGGGAAAGAAGTAGGGTTTCTGCAGAGATCACATCAATCTTTTGCTGCGCTAAATATTCGGTAACCAAAACCCCTTGATTGCGCGTGCGCACCAAAACGCAAATTTCGTTGCGCTTGTAGTCGCGGCTTTCGCAGTCGATAATTTGTTGGTGTACGGCTTCAAGATAATTTGGTTCGCGCTCGTCCAGTGTATTTCCCTCAACAAATGTAAAGGTCACTGCCCCTCCTGGTTTGTCATTGGTTTCCTGATTTGCTCCCTCTATAAATAAGCTTTGATAATCTGGCGTTTTTAATTTTGCCGCCGCTTGTTTAAAAAAACTGTTGTTGGTCTTTACAATTGTATCTTGGCTTCTGTAGTTTCTCGGTAGCTTAATGACTTCTGGTGAAATGGAAAAGGGTGTTTCACCTTTGGCAAGTCGCATAAACTGCTCGGGGTAGCCTCCTCGCCAGCGGTATATCGATTGTTTGGCATCGCCAACCAAAAGTATTGCGCTGTCTGGACTTGCCGTGGCATTTTCCAATAGTGGAATGAGGTTTTTCCATTGTAAAACCGAAGTGTCTTGAAACTCATCGATATAAAGATTTGTGTATTTAACCCCGAGGCGCTCGTAAATAAATGGCGTTGGCATCCCATTTATTGTTTCAAATAACAGGGGGTTAAATCCGCTTAACAGTCTTATGTCTTGTTTCTCTTGTAGCTCTTGTGTGGTTTGATAAATCGCATGAAGAGTAGAAAACGGAACGCGTTGTCTCTCGATTAGGTTAAGAAGGGTTTGCTTGTTTTGTAGATAAGCAATCTCATCAATCCACTTATCGATGTCGTTTTGCAAACGGCTCAAGGCGTCTTGTTCGTGCTGACCAGCAGACTTTTTTAACAGTTGTTGGTTTTCATTTTGGCTCAACAATCGATTGCTTGGAATCGAGCTTGGGTTTTCAGACTGTCCTTTCTCCAGTTGATTGAGAAGTTCTCTGTGGGAAAACGATGCCGCATCAATGTTTGAATTGATGACTTTATCATATAAAGATTTTGATCGGTTGTTAATGGCTTCAACACCATTTGCTTTAAGGGTTTGTAGTTGTTTTTGTAACTGCAGAAAGTCTGTCCACGTTTTGTCGCTTATTTGACGAAGCTGCTGATAATGGTTTTCATTATAAACCAGCGATGCGATATTGTTCAGATCGTATGAAATATCCCACGAACGGTTGTCTTTGGCTTTTTGAATGACAAAATCGGTCAGAATTTTTGTTTGCTGCTTGCTTTCTCCTGTTTGTTCTATTAAAAAATCTACGGCTTGCTCTAGAAATTGGTCTGTTTCAAACATCAATTCAAAGGTGGAGCTCAGCCCCAAGTCCCTAGAAAATGTGCGCACGATTTGATGGGTCAAGCTGTCAATGGTCGTAATCGAAAAGTGACCGTAATGTTGAAGAAGATGGGATAGGGTTTTCGCCGCGCGTTGTTGTATCGTTTGTTTTGTTGTCCCACATAACGCAACAATTTCTAAAAAAAGCTCTGTTGGCTCGAGTAGAATCTGTGCAGACGAAAATTCTTCCAACTGTGTCAAAACGCGCGTCTTCATTTCTTGCGCCGCTTTGTTTGTGAATGTTATGGCTAAAATTGACTGGTATTGTTCTGGATTATCTGTTTTTAAAACCGCCTGTAAATAATATCGCACAAGGGCATAGGTCTTTCCTGAACCTGCAGAGGCATCATAGATAAGAAAGGATGGGTTCGGGTTTTTTTTCAATGGATTTTGGTCATCTTGTCAATTGTTTAATATTACATAAATTTGCTGTTCATCACAAATAAAAAATTATGTCTTTCGAACTTCCTCAACTTTCATATTCTTATGAATCCTTGGAACCGCACATCGATGCGCGGACCATGGAGATTCACCACACCAAGCATCACGCTGGATATACTGCCAAACTCAATGCAGCTATTGCTGGTACACCCCTTGAAGGGCAGTCTATTGAGGATATCCTTCAAAACCTCGATATGAGCAATGGCGCTGTTCGTAACAATGGTGGTGGGTTTTATAATCATTGTCTGTTTTGGGACGTGATGAGCCCAAGTCCAAAGGCTCTTTCGGGCGATTTAGCTGATGTGATTCACAGTTCGTTTGGTTCCTTTGATGAGTTTAAAACTGCTTTTAGCGCAGCTGCCGCAACACAATTTGGTTCCGGATGGGCTTGGTTGTGTGTTCATAAGGGTGGGCGTTTAGAAGTTTGCGCAACCGCGAATCAGGACAACCCTCTTATGCCTGGTGTTGCTTGTGATGGGGTGCCGATCCTAGGGCTTGATGTTTGGGAACACGCCTACTATCTCAATTATCAAAATCGCAGACCCGACTATATAAATGCTTTTTTTAATGTCATTGATTGGGGAGTGGTTGCAAATCACTTTGAAGCAGCCAAATAAGTAATCCATACGATTATCGGTAAAATAACAAAGGAGCGAATCGCTCCTTTTTTTTGTAAAATAAAAAAGGAGGAAAGACTCCTCCTTTTTTGCCCCAAATCTTACCATGAACTTAACCTACTTATGTTATGGTTCTGCTAAAATACATTTTTTTTGGAAACCAATGCTCTTTTCAAGAAAATATTTTGAAGAAATAAAAAAGGAGCGAAAAGCTCCAATATGTGTAAAATAAAAAAGGAGGAAAGACTCCTCCTTTTTTGCCCCAAATCTTACCATGAACTTAACCTACTTATGTTATGGCT
>NHEI02000009.1 GCA_002171575.2 Flavobacteriaceae bacterium TMED81 | reverse complement strand
GCGTTGGTGCTGGAATGAATATCAATGCGATTACTTATCAGCTTTAAACAGGGCATCCGAAATCACACTTCCTGTCATCCCGTTCGGAAAAGCAGTGCCCAATAATGCGCACATTGTCGGGGCTATATCCGTAATCGATGTCTCTTCATATGTGTGACCCGCTTTGATGCCACGACCCATCATCAGTAGCGGAGCATGGGTATCGTACGAAAAGCCCGTACCATGAGTAGTTCCTGTATGGCCATAATCGATATGACCCGGTTTGGGTATCATATAAATATCTCCCGCTCTTTTGACATGGTTGCCACGAAGCAATAGATTATGCAGTTTTTCAGATGGGCTTAATTGTGGTACATCGACAGTTTTAAATGCCTTTTCAATGGTCGAAAAGCGAAGAATCACGCGGATTGCTTCATCTGCCAGTTCATCCAGATCAAGTCTGTTTTTATCAATTTGTTCATGATCCAAATACATCTGATCATTGCCAATATGCAACACCAAATTATCGACACCTGTTTTCGAAAACAAGACTTGATTGACCTGGTCTTTAATCCCCTTACTTTTATCATGCCCTCCGGGAAACTTATGATCATTGAGGTATTTGGGAACATGGACAGCGCCATGATCTGAGGTCAGAAATAGGGTAACATCATCCATTCCAACCATTTGATCGATTTCAGAGAACAATCGTTCTAATTCCAAATCCAAACGAAGGTAGGTGTCTTGGGTTTCGATCGCAGTCAGCCCAAACTGATGTCCAATATGGTCAGTTGAAGAATAGCTGATCATCAATACATCGGTTTCTTCATCTTTGCCTAAACCTTCATGTTTCAGGGCAAGAAGAGCCATGTCGGTTACCATGGTGTTTCCAAAAGGGGTATTGCGAACGATGTCCAAGCCCTTATCTTTGTAATAGTCTGGCGACAGGGTTGATAGATCATAGGGAAATGTCGGCCGGTCTGCGCCCTTAAAAATTCCTTCATAGGGTGTGTCATCAGGCCCACTAGCGGTATACGTTTCTATTGGGCGTAAGGTGTTCCACACCGATGATGCGTATTGGTGAGGGTATTTTTTGGCGTTGTATTCAGACACCCAGTTTGGCAGAGAGTCCATATAGTGCGTGCTTGTCGTAAACACGCCTTCATTCCCTCCTGCAAACCAGTAGGCCGCATTTGCAGAATGTCCCGTTGACAAAACAGCCGAGCGGTCCTTAAGGGAAACCCCGATTACCTTGTTTCGAAACTGTGTATGCAGTCGAAGTTGATCTGCAAAAGTGGTTGTAATGAGCTGTTTCGGGGATTTTTTCCCTTTTGTGGTAGACCCCAATCCTTCCACGTCATTGTCATCAACGCAGTAAACCTCTCTTTGTGATGTACGGTCATACCACTCATTTCCGATAATTCCATGGACAGAAGGTGTTGTTCCAGTTGAAATGGAAGCATGTCCGGGACCAGTTAGGGTTTGGTAATAATTAAAATGGTGGTTGTGGGCCACAAAACCCTCCTTATAAAAACGTTTAAAGCCATTTGGACTGAGGTCGTCCCAGTAGCGGGTGAGGTAATCGTAGCGCATTTGGTCGACCACAATTCCGATTACGAGCTTCGGTGGCTTTTCTGGTTTGATTGGAGAACAGGCCAGCACACCGAGTAAAACAATGCAAATAAGTAAGATTTTATTCATGCGTATGGATTGTAAGTTTCAAATATAATTTTTTTGAAAGACAACCCCTGTAAGCAAACATTATTTTTTACATTCGTCAGGTGAATATGCTCAAACACATCGGTGCCTATTTTCTGATGATTCGGTTGGTGTTTATCAAACCCACCAAACGATCGATTATGTATGGGCTTGTTCTAAAAGAAATTCAGGATTTGATACTGGGCTCACTAGGTATCGTATGCTTTCTTTCTTTTTTTGTGGGCGGAGTTGTCTCCATTCAAACAGCTTTGAATATCGACAGCACTTTTATCCCTGAAAATCTGGTTGGTTTTGCAACACGGCAATCCATTATTCTTGAATTTGCACCCACCTTTATGGCGATTATTTTAGCTGGAAAAGTGGGGTCCTATATCACGTCAAGTATCGGAACCATGCGCGTAACCGAACAAATCGATGCCTTGGAAGTTATGGGGATTAATTCGGTAAACTTTTTGGTGTTCCCCAAACTTATGGCCATGACCTTATTGCCAATCGTCATTATCTTTTCGATGTTTTTAGGAATTTTTGGTGGCTGGGCTGCCACCATATATGGAGGTTTTTCGAGCAGCGCTTCATTTATCGAGGGCATTCAATTGGAGTTTAATTCATTTCATGTCGTATATGCTTTTGTCAAAACCTTTTTATTTGCCATCATTTTAGCTACAATCCCTTCCTATCATGGCTATTATATGAAAGGGGGCGCACTTGACGTTGGGCGTGCCAGCACGGTTTCCTTTGTTTGGTGCTCTGTTGTAATTATTGTTGTAAACTATTTTATAACCCAACTCTTTTTCTCATAAGATGATCCAGATCAAAGACATACATAAAGAGTTTGATAATACACCTATTTTGAAGGGGATTACAACTGAATTTAAAAGAGGAAAAACAAATCTAGTGATTGGTCAAAGTGGTTCTGGTAAAACTGTTTTACTCAAAATTCTTCTTGGCCTTTTTACTCCTAATCAAGGCGAAATCTATTTTGACGGCATTCCTTTTTCTTCAATGACAGACGACGAGCATAGAATCCTTCGTAGAGAAATCGGAATGGTGTTTCAAGGGAGTGCATTATTTGATTCGATGAGTGTGGTTGAAAATGTATTGTTTCCCATGCGTATGCTAACGAAATTGTCAGAATCAGAAATGATTGATCAAGCCGAGACCGTCATTGAACGTGTCAACCTTATCGATGCGAAACACAAGCTTCCAAATGAAATTTCAGGTGGGATGCAAAAGCGGGTGGCAATTGCGCGGGCGGTTGTGATGCGACCCAAATACCTGTTTTGTGACGAGCCAAACTCTGGACTGGATCCAAAAACAGCCATCGTGATTGACAACTTGATTCAGGAACTAACCAAGGAGTTCAATATCACTACCGTCATCAACTCCCATGACATGAACTCGGTCATGGAAATCGGAGAGACCATTCTCTTTTTAAAGGATGGTAACAAAGAATGGGAAGGCTCAAACCAAAATATATTTAAAACCGATAACGAAGCCGTTACAGACTTTGTGTATTCCTCAAACTTGTTCAAAAAAGTAAGAAAGCTATTTCTAGAGGACTAATCGCTTTCGAGGACAAAGGCGCGATTAGGAAATTGAATTGCCAACCAATTTCGCAAACGTTCTTCTTCGGATATTACTGCTAGGGAATCCAGAGAAGAATCCCACTGCACACGAAAGACAGCGACCGTATCTATTGTATCAAAGTTTGAAATATAGGTTTGTGCATACCGAACTTCACGAGAAAAAGGGCTAATCACCCTCATTTCGGTCAGTATTTCATCGAACGAGATTTGGGATATTGATTGATGATTCAGTTCACCGATACGTGTTTGTAGTGCTTGTATTTCAGCTTGTTGACGTATAAGTTCCAATGAGTCTCGTTTTCGCAATTCAATCAAATAGCGCTGCTGGTCAAAACGCTTGGTTTCTTGTTCCAATTGGTTGATGACAAGTACTGTATTTTCAAGAGACTCATAAGATGCAATTCGCTCCCTCAACAAGCGTTCAACAGCTGTTGCTAATGGAGCCACGCCAAAGGTGTTGATAATCACTTTTGGCTGGGAATCATCAAAAACGATGCGAGCTGTTTGGCGCAGGTAATCGGCGTTGTCAATCCCTTGAAGCTCATTGTCCAAAAACAATTGTGCAGCCGCTTGAAAACGACTCTTTTGCAAAACATCAACAAAGGTAAATCCAGCGGGGATCGCCATAAGTAAAGCCAAAAGAGTTGCCAGACGCGAAATACGACGACGGCTCTTGGGGTTGGCATACTCTGTCATCGGAAATCGCAAAAGTTTAACGACGAGATAAGCAGCAAGGGCGATAAAACTGGCATTAATCGCAAACAAATACAATGCCCCGAGCGCATAGGGAATGTTCGAATGCGCCAGTGCATACCCAACTGTACAGAGGGGTGGCATTAGAGCAGTGGCAATGGCAACTCCAAAAATCACGGAAGCAATGGTTCCCTTTTTGGTTCGGGCAATAATCAAAGCCAAACCACCAAAAAAAGCGATCAATACATCCCGAATATCAGGGCTGACACGAGCCAAAAGCTCACTGGACTCCTCGCGAAGCGGAAAAAGAGCGAAAAAGAGAAATGCTGTTAGTACGCTGAGCAACACCATGACACCAAAATTGACCAAGGAACGACGCAATGTTGCAAGGTCGTTGATCGCCAAAGAAACCCCAACACCAAGAACAGGACCCATTAAAGGTGCAATCAACATCGCACCTATGACCACTGCAGTCGAGTTGGCATTCAAACCAATGGAGGCAAGGAAAATTGAACAAATCAATACCCAGGCGGTGGCGCCTCGAAAGGAAATATCATCTTGTATGGCCTGAATCGTTGCTCGATAATCTGTGTCTTTACGAATGGACAGCAGGGTTGATATAAACCGAAGAAGACTTTTAAAAAACCCTTTCGCTTCATGTTGAACCTCTGCTTTAGCAGCATTGGTTTCTTCTGCAAAGTCAAATTTAGATTCCATTACGCAGATATCTTTAGTTCTCAACCGTTTGAACTTCACTGTGTGCAGCGAAGAGATAGGTCCTATTTGTGGCAAGCTCAACACAAGCATAGCGGGTTCTACGCAACTGTCCCAATTCGTAGATTTTACCGTTGTTAGCTTGAAAGCGAGTGCCGGTTTCTAACTCAAAAATAAAAGATTTATCGTTAGCAGGGTCATAGCGCTTGAGCGCAAGAGCCAATGGAGGGTCTGTATCAAGAGTAGCTTTTGGATTTTTCATGTGTTTTGCCAACAGGCTGAGTACCTCATCAGGAAAAATTTGATCCTGAAGAAAAGGAAGCATCTGTTGCTTAAATGTTTGCTTCCATAATGCGCCATGTGGTTGGGTTCTAAACGGCTGTGCTTGTATGACCAACCAATGCGCCCACTCATGAATAAATGTAATTAAAAAACGATAGGGATTTTCCATTTTGTTCAAGGTAATCTGAGATCGACCATCTGGAAATTTTCTAAAATCTCCGTGTTTTGTTCGTCTTGGATTGACAACTCGAATGGTAACAGGATGGTTTTGAACCAAGTTGAGACATTGAGAACGCGCATTGACAGGCAAATACGTCGCAAAAACACTCATGGTGTAGATTGACTAATCGGGAGAACTTTGCCGTTGTACAAGCGGTGACCATTGAGTGAGAAATCTGCGATATAGGATGCCATTTCTGTGGCTGAAACAGGAGCTTCATAGTCTGGGAAAGCTTCGGCAAGCATTTCCGTTTGAACCGCTCCCAAGGCCAAGGCATTACACCGTGGGCCATTGTCTTTAAATTCCTCCGCTAATAATTCAGTCAAAATTCCAAGAGCCCCTTTGCTACTGCTATAGGCGGCAAGACCTGGAAACTTGGCAGACCCGTTAACACCACCCATACTACTGATGTTGAGAATATGACTGTCTACAGAAAGTAACGGTAGTAAGTGTCGTATCAGTTGCGCCGCACCAAAAACATTGACACGGTAGACCGCTTCAAAATCTGCAGTGGTGGTCTCAGAAAATGGTTTGTTGATCAGCATACCAGCGTTGTTGATTAATGCATCGAAATGATCAACTCCACACGATCCAACCCAATCTGATATTTGTAGTTCATCGGATAAATCAATAGAAATCGCATCAATCCCCTTTATGTGTTTGAGCTCATCTATGTTGCGAGATAAAGCCCAAACGTCATGTCCTAGATTTAAAAAGGTATCAATCAAAGCACGACCAATCCCACGACTGGCACCCGTTACGATAACGCGTTTTGGTGAGTGCATCTTCTTAAATTACCAAGCGCAAGGGTTGTTCGATATATTCCCGTAGTGTTTGAAGGAATTGCGCACCAGTAGCTCCATCAACAGTGCGATGATCACAGGCAAGTGTAAGCTTCATTGTACTACCAACTACAATTTCTCCATCTTTCACCACTGGTTTTTGTACAATCGCGCCGACGGAAAGAATGGCGGAGTTGGGTTGATTGATTATAGATGTAAATTCATCGATTCCAAACATCCCAAGATTAGAGATGGTAAACGTACTTCCTTCCATTTCGTCTGGTGCAAGTTTTTTGTCACGAGCTCGAACTGCATAGTCTTTGACTTGCGAACCGATTTGAGGCAATGCCATTTCATCGGCAAATCGCACAACAGGAACAACCAGCCCATCTGGAACAGCCACTGCAACTCCGATGTGTACGTGGTGATTGAGTTGCATGCGATCGTCAAACCAACGCGAATTGACTTGCGGATGTTTTTTAAGCGCCAAAGCTGTAGCTTTTACAACGATATCATTAAATGATATTTTGGTATCGGGCAACTCATTGTATTGTTTACGGAATGCTATGGCTGCATCCATATCAAATTCTACAGACAGATAGTAATGAGGAGCACTAAACTTGGACTCGGCAAGTCGTTTGGCGATTACTTTTCGCATTTGTGAGTTTGGAATATCTTCCGACGATTCCTGTCCCTTCGGTACAAAAGCTTGTACGCTCGCAGCTGCTGAACCAGGAACAAACTGTTCAATATCTCGCTTCACAATTCTGCCATGCTCACCTGTTCCCTGAACTTGACGAAGGTCAATTCCTTTTTCCGCAGCCATTTTTTTGGCCAGAGGGGATGCCATAATCCTTTCGCTTGTGTTTGCAGTAGAAACGACTGGCGTTGCAGTTACTGGCTCAGAGGTTTCCGTAGTTGTTGTGGGTTGGGTATCGACTGTCGTTGTTTCTTTCTCAACTGTCGGAGAACTGTCTGAACTCGAACTTGATGAGGCAGCCAAAACAGAAGCAACATCCGTTCCGCTGGGTCCAATGATCGCAAGTAAACTATCGACAGCGGCGGATTCGCCAACTTGAACTCCGATATGCAACAGCTCTCCAGCATAAAAAGATTCAAATTCCATGGTGGCTTTGTCGGTTTCAATTTCAGCGAGAATTTCGCCTTCCTCAACAGCATCTCCAACATTTTTGAGCCATGAGGCAACGGTTCCTTCTTCCATGGTGTCGCTCAAGCGTGGCATTTTAACCACCTCGACTCCCTCAGGAATAGCGGTAGTTTGTGTTTCTGTTGTGGGCTCTGGCTGACTTTCTTCTGTTTCAGAAGTATCTTCTGGAGCAGGAGTCGATGAATCTCCGTTTATAAGCGCACTGACGTCCTCCCCCTCATCACCAATGATGGCAAGTAAACTATCTACAGCAGCAGTTTCACCCTCAGCAATTCCGATATGAAGAAGAAAGCCCTCATTAAAAGACTCAAACTCCATGGTGGCTTTATCCGTTTCAATTTCAGCAAGTATATCGCCTTCCTCAACTTTGTCCCCAACTTTTTTGAGCCATGAAGAGACCGTTCCTTCTTCCATGGTGTCGCTCAATCG
>NHEI02000008.1 GCA_002171575.2 Flavobacteriaceae bacterium TMED81 | reverse complement strand
CACCTGCCTATATTGGTGTAACGGTATTTTTTATCGCGATTATTGGTTTTTTTCTCATGCACAAGCGTTGGCGTTTCATTCTCCTTTCATCCATCTTTGTTTCATTAATGATTTCGTGGGGAAAACATCTTCCGCAAATCACCCAGTTTCTAATCGATTATGTGCCCTTCTACAACAAGTTTAGAGCGGTGAGCTCTGCGCAAGTTATTCTGGAACTCTGCTTTCCGATTGCTGCTGCTATGGGCTTGATCGGCTTGATTGATTCCTCGAACCAGGCTCGCCAAAAAGGCATAAACCGAAGCGCATTGATTGTGTTGGGTATTTTGGGCTTGTTGTGGATTGCGGCCATGACCGTATTTGATTACCAATCTGCTTTTGAACCCTTTGCCGCTTATCCCGAAATCCTAAACCCTTTGATGGAAGATCGAAAATCCATGCTTCTCAATGATTTGATGCGTTCGCTTGGCTTTGTTGTTGTGTTGTATGTCATTTGTCGTTTTACTTTGATTGAAAAGCGAAAACGCTATGTTATTCCAGTCGTGGCTTTGGTAATTCTTATCGACTTATGGTCATTCAGTCGCAACTATGTCAACAGTGAGGATTTTGCAAACAAGTCAGTCATGCAACGTCCTTTTCAAGCGACAGCAGCAGACCGAGCGATATTAAAAGACAGCACACGATACCGTGTGTTTGAGCCGCGTTTGGCAATGGCTCATGCTCGAACGGCTTATTTTCACAATACAATCGGGGGTTATCACGGTGCCAAACCACATCGTATGCAGGCATTATACAATTATCATCTCAGCGAGCCCATTACGCCAAATGTGGTCAATATGTTGAATATCAAATACACCCTACAGACCGCTGAAGATGGTAGTTTATCTGCGGGGCTTAATCCGAACGCTTATGGGAACGCATGGCTTGTAGAAGAGGTCATTAGCTGCCGTTCTGCTGATGATGAAATCCAGCGTTTGGCAACAGAAAACCTTGCGAAAACGGCACTTACGACAGAGTCAATTCCGCAACGTGAATTTGTTTTGGACAGTTTGTCTTCGATTTCTTTGGTTGCCCATAAAGCCAATGAGTTGCGGTACAAAGCGTCCGTTTCATCAACTGCTTTTGCAGTCTTTTCGGAGATGCACTATCCACATGGGTGGCAGGCCTATATCGATGAGGTTGAAGCGCCCCACTACCGCGTGAATTATGCACTCCGTGGTCTGATTATTCCAGGTGGTCAGCACGATGTTGTTTTTCGTTTTGCGCCCGGTGTCATTGCTCGGGGCACTCGCATTCAGTTGGCTGGATATGGCATTTTTGCTTTGCTGATTCTCCTTTCTTTTGCGCCTATTGGGTTGAAGCGATCAAAACCATAACCGATTGGGAGATTCAAAGAACAAACATATCATACTCGTAAGCTACTACTGGCCACCAGCAGGCGGCTCGGGAGTACAGCGTTGGTGGTTCTTTGTCAACCAGCTCGCAAAGAAGGGTTGGACGATTGATGTGATTACCGTCCAAAATCCGGTAGGAACCCCCTTAGATTCCACCTTTATAGATCAGCGTCACCCCAACATTCATGTTTTTCCCCTATCGATTTGGGAACCTGGCAAACGCTTATATCACACGACAAAACCCAACGCAAAGAAAGGACTAGCGTTCCATCTTATCCGCTGGATTCGCGCCAATTTCTTTTTTCCAGATGCCCGTCAGTTTTTTATCAAACCCGCAATTCGCTTGGTCAAAAAGCGATTGGCAGAACAACCCACCAATTGGTTGATCACCACTGGTCCTCCCCACAGTATGCATTTGGTTGGCTATGCCTTCCGAAAGACCAGTGATATCCAATGGCTAGCCGATTTTCGTGACCCCTGGTCACAATTTTTTGTCAATCACGAATTACCGATGATGTCTTATGTTCGAAATCGGCATAAGCGAGTGGAACAGCAAGTTGTTTCTGCTGCCGATTGTGTTGTAACTACCTCTCCGAGTTTATCTGCATATTTTAAGCCCTACAACTCCTCTGTCGTTTCCATATTCAATGGCTATGAAAAGCCATTGGAAGGCAATTTGCATCAGGATTTTACCATGACTTATGCGGGTGCTTTAAAGACCAATCAGCACATTTATACCGTTTTTTCCATTTTAAAAACCCTTTCTTCCAATGATGAGCTTTTTGCTAAGCAACTTCGATTTCGTCTGTATGGTGCGTTTGACAACATAAACCCTCCAGCGGAGTTTAAAGATCAGGTGATTCCATACGGCTATCAACCAAAAGATGAAATTGATCGTATTCTTCCACAATCTCATATCTTATTGTTATTGGGCAATGACCAGCCAGACAGTCAATTGGTGATTCATGGAAAGTTGTATGCCTATATGGCTGCTCGGCGACCTGTGTTGGCCTTGGTCAACAAACATGGGGATATGTCCAAACTGATTAAAGAATACAAGCTTGGCGCGGTCTTTTTATACAAAGAAATCGATGAAATCACAACTTGGATCGCAAGCCAATTTGAAGACTACAAAGCGGGAACTTTTGCACCTTTGGCCATGCCCGACCAAAGCTTTTCGAGAGAAAAACAAGCCGAAGACTTACATTTGCTACTCAATCAATTGCAAAGCTAATGGGAATCGTTGCCAAACAAACCTCGATAAATGTACTGATCATAGGCATTGCCTTTGCAATTGGGGGTTTGAACACACTGGTTTTTTATCCACTATTTCTTTCGGCTGAAGAATATGGGTTGGTTGTTTTTTTATTGGCAACATCAAATTTATTGATGCCACTCATCGGATTTGGGGTTCATCAAACCATCATTCGATTTTTTAGCGCTTACAACACCAAAGAAGAAAAGCAGCGTTTTATGTATTCTGTCATTTTTTTACCACTTTTTATAGCACTTGTTGTTGGGGGAATCGCGGTGCTGTTTTACCATTCAATTTCAGCTGCCTTGTCCATTCAAAACCCAGTCATTGCCAATTACACTTGGGTTATTTTTGTGGTTGCTGTTGCAACGGCCTATTTTGAAGTCTTTTACGCTTGGGCACGTGTACAGTTACAGTCGGTTGCTGGAAATGCCTTAAAAGAGATATTTCCAAGACTCTACCTCTTTTTGCTTTTAATGGTATTGTACTTTTTTGATTTGTCATTCCACAATTTTGTGGTGGCTTTGGTGAGCGGATATTATCTTCGTTTGCTATTGATGATTGGTTTGGCCAATCGTTGCTACCCCCTTCGTATTCGTATGCATTTCCCATCCAATATACGTTCGATTTTAACCTATACGGTTACGATTTTATTGGCAGGTTCTGCGGGCAGTTTTATTATCGATATTGATAAGTTTATGATCCCGCAATTAGAAGAAATCAAGCAAACTGCTTTCTATGCGGTTGCGATTTTTGCAGCTACCATTGTCGAGGTACCAGCACGTGCCATGTGGCAAATTTTAAATCCCTTGGTCGCCACTGCGGTCAATGAAAACAACACCAAAGAAGTGAACAGTCTTTATCGAAGAAGTGCGCTGAACTTGGTGATTGTTTCGGGTTGGTTTTTCTTGTTGGTCAATCTCAATAGCGAAGCCCTTTTCTCGCTACTGCCGAATGTTGGTTATCAAAAAGCGACTTTGGTTGTCTTGTATATTTCGCTCGCCAAGTTGATTACGATGATATTTGGTTGTGGTGGAGCCATCATCTCCAACAGTTCGTTTTACCAAGTCAGTTTGGTGTTTTCGATTGTCATGGCATTGGGGGTTTCGGTTCTGAATATGATATGGATTCCCCTGTATGGTATTGATGGAGCAGCACTTGCGACTTTGGTTGTTGTTTGGTTGTCTATTGTTGTTAAAATGATCTACTTACAATTTAAGATCAAGGCGCATCCACTCTCTTGGAATCTATTTAAGGCATTAGCTGCTGTTGGAATTTTGTACACTTTATTTCAGTATATCGATTCGACGTTTTCACCACTTGTTCATATTGTGCTGACTTCTGCTTTGGTTTCGGTCTTGTACTTCCTTATTGTAGCAAAATTTAAGCTGTCAGACGATTTACTTCGTTTGGTAAAGCGAATTGGCAAATAAGCGTTTGTACAGACTCGATTTTTTGTTTTTGGCGATATCTTCTGGCTTTCCACTGGCTAAGAGTTTTCCACCACCTTGTCCGCCTGTGGGGCCCAAATCAATCACGTGATCAACATATTCGATAAGGTGTGTGTTGTGTTCAATCACAATAATGGTATGTCCTCTGTCGATAAGTTGACGGAAGGATTGCAACAACTTTCCAATATCGTGGAAATGCAGTCCTGTTGTTGGCTCATCGAAGAGAAACAAAATACTTTCTTTGCTATTCCCTTTGGTGAGATAGCTCGCCAGTTTGATTCGTTGGGCTTCCCCACCTGAGAGGGTAGAGGAAGATTGTCCGAGAGCAACATATCCCATGCCCACATCTGCAAGGGCTTGGATTTTTTTCTCAATTTTTGTCTCTTGGTATTGTGTAAAAAACGCAAGGGCTTCATCGACACTCATCGATAAGACTTCAAAAATATTTTTTTCAGCAAAACGAACTTCTAGAATCTCACGTTTAAAACGCTTTCCGTCGCAGCTGTCACATCGCAATTTAACATCAGCCATAAACTGCATTTCTACCGTAACCTCGCCTTCTCCTTTACAGCTTTCACAACGTCCGCCGTCCACATTAAACGAAAAGTGTTTGGCTGAGTACCCAGAAAGTTTGGATGCTTGTTGAGCAGCGAATAGCTTTCGAATGTCGTCGTAGGCCTTGATATAGGTTACTGGGTTGGAGCGAGAGGATGTACCGATTGGATTTTGGCTGATGTATTCAACAACTGAAATTTCGTTCAAATCCCCAGCAATGGCAGTATGTTGCCCCGCTTTTTCGGTAAACACGCCTTTTTCTCGCAGCAATGCTGGCCATAGAATGCCTTTGACCAATGTGCTTTTGCCACTTCCTGAAACCCCTGTCACGGCTGTGATGCAATGCAAAGGGAAACGCACATCGATATTGTTTAGGTTGTTTTCTCGAGCGCCGATCAGCTCAATCGATTTTTTCGACTTAATGGGTTTTGTTTTTGTAGAAATGCTTTGTTTTCCATTGAGATAATCAGCGGTTAAGCCGTTTGATTTCAAAAGCGCCTCTGGCGTTCCTTGCGCAATAATTTCACCTCCAAAAACACCAGCTTCTGGCCCGAGGTCAATGATTTCATCTGCCGCACGTATGATGTCCTCGTCATGCTCCACCACGATGACGGTATTGCCCAAGTCGCGCAGTTTTTCTAAAATGCGAATCAGGCGTTCGGTGTCTTTTGGATGTAAGCCAATACTCGGTTCGTCGAGGATATACATTGAGCCAACCAAGCTACTGCCAAGCGAGGTTGCCAAGTTGATTCGTTGGGATTCTCCGCCGGACAAGCTGTTCGATTTCCGATTGAGTGTAAGGTAAGATAAACCCACTTCACACAAAAAATTTAGTCGGTTGTTGATCTCGACGAGCAAGCGTTCAGCGATTTGCAGGTCGTGCTTCGAGAGTTGCAGCGTTTGCATGAATTGTAGGAGCTCATCGACAGGCATATCGACCAGGTCATTGATTGATTTCCCACAGATTTTGACATACTGTGTTTCTTTCCGAAGTCGTTTTCCCTGACAGCTTGTGCATGTTGTTCGTCCTCTGTAGCGAGAGAGCATCACGCGATTTTGAATCTTGTAGTTTTTCTTTTCGAGTCTTTGGAAAAATGCGTGAATCCCTTTAAAATGTTTATTGCCTTGCCAGAGCAATTCTTTGTGTTCTTCGCTGAGTTGGAAATAAGGTTTATGAATTGGAAAGTCGAATAAATTTGCGGTATCGACGAGTTTCTTTTTATAGCGACTTGCGCTAGATGACCGCCAAGGTGCTACTGCGTCCTCAAAGATTGACAAGCCCGTGTTGGGAATGACCAAGTCGTGATCGATACCAATCAAGTCGCCATAACCTTCACAGTCGGGACAAGCGCCCAAGGGATTGTTAAAGCTAAACAGATGTGGACTTGGTTCGATAAAGGGCATTCCGTCTCTGGCAAACTGATTTGAGAAATGGAGGGTTTTATTATCGTCAGGAAAAAAGAGTTGGATTTCTCCTTTCCCTTCAAAAAATGCGGTTTCTAGTGAGTCTGCCAGTCGACTTAACGCATCTTCATCTTTTTTGAGAATGACTCGATCGACAACCAGATGGCAATCCGAAGAAGGGTTGTCTTTGACTTCGTTGATTCGTACGATTTCTCCATTGACTTGAACCCGTGCATATCCTTGTTGTGCAAAGAGATTTAGGATTTGATCTAGAGACCGATTCTGATCGATATGAATAGGAGCAAGAACAATTAGTTTTGTCCCTTCTTCATATGATTTGATTTGATCGAGGATATCTGAAACGCTGTCTTTGGTAACAACTTCATTCGAAATGGGGGAGTAGGTTGTGCCAATCCGAGCATAAAGCAACTTGAGGTAATCATAGATTTCTGTTGTGGTACCCACGGTCGATCTGGGGTTGGTGCTATTGACTTTTTGTTCGATTGCGATTGCAGGCGCTAAACCTTCGATTTTATCTACTTTCGGTTTGTCGAGCCGTCCTAAGAATTGTCTGGCATAGGATGATAAGCTCTCCACATATCGACGCTGGCCTTCCGCATAGAGGGTATCAAAAGCCAAACTCGATTTCCCAGATCCAGAGAGGCCAGTAAACACCACCAGTTTTTTGCTTGGGATATCAACAGTAATGTTCTTCAGGTTGTGCATGCGGGCACCTTTAACCCGTATTTTATTCTCTTTTTTCAATCGCAATTCAATATTTTAATTCGTCAATTTTGACGAATCGCTAAAGGTAATTATTTCTGTTCTGATTATGTATGATGGTTGATATATAATTTAATTTATATATTTGTGTCAAATCTAATCGCTTATAGCAGACATATACGTTTTTTAATTTTTTTATTAACCACTTAAAACGTAATCTGCTATGTCCCTATCCGACACTACGCTTATTGCAGAATTTATATCTGGCAACAGCAATTCATTTTCGATTCTACTAGACCGTTATAAAAAACGCGTTTATGGCTTTATATACTCTAAGGTTCACGACCCTGATTTGGCCGATGATATCTTTCAGGACACCTTTATCAAAGTTGTTAAAAACCTTCGTTTGGGAAAATACAACGACGAAGGACGCTTTTTATCATGGGTGATTCGCATTGCCCACAATTTGATTATGGACCATTACCGAAAAATCAAACGACTTCCCAAGCACGAATCCAAAATTGAAAACTTTGATGTATTGGATCGTTTGGTCGAACAAAACAGCAGTATAGAAGAAAGTATGATTGAAACACAAATCCATGCTGATCTCTCGCTGTTGATTGAAGAATTGCCCGATAGCCAAATAGAGGTCTTGCGTATGCGGCTCTTTCAGGACATGAGTTTTAAAGAGATAGGCGACCAAACGGGTGTAAGCATCAACACTGCCTTGGGAAGGATGCGCTATGCGGTGATCAATTTGCGCAAGATGATTGAGGAGCGAAATTTGATTTTTACGCAATAATCTTAAAAAGTTGTCGTTTTCTTTATAAAAGTATTTTATGGAGAAAATCTACACTGCAATCCCAACATCATCCAACATCCAACCTAAAAAAGAAAGCATTGATAAGATAAAGGCCTTTGCTGCTTCCTATCGAGTGAAACAGACGGATCAACAAATCACTTTTGAGGGTTTTTTAAATTAGTATTTTTTCTTGTTATATGCTTTCAACACACTGACACGTCCGATGGTTGAGGTAATGATGTCTTTGGACAAATCCCAACCTCTAGCTGGGGAATATTCTCGACCATACCAGATGATTTGAAGGTGTAAGTCATTCCAACGTTCTTTTGGAAAAAGTCGTTTGGCATCCTTTTCGGTTTGCACCACATTTTTCCCATTGGTCAGCCCCCAACGATACATCAATCGGTGGATATGGGTATCAACAGGAAAAGCGGGCACGCCAAAGGCCTGTGACATCACAACGCTTGCGGTTTTGTGACCAACGGCGGGAAAGGACTCCAATGCCTCAAAATCGGCAGGTACAACACCATCGTATTTATCGATTAGAATTTTGGACAAGCCATGTATCCCTTTGGCCTTTTGGGGCGACAAGCCCACCGGCTTGATGATTTCTCGAATTTCATCAACCGTCAACTTAACCATATCCTGGGGATTATCTGCTTTGGCAAATAGGTGAGGAGTGGTCAGATTGACCCGTACGTCGGTACTTTGCGCAGACAACAAGACGGCAATGAGCAAAGTATAAGGGTCTTTGTGATCGAGTGGAATTGGGATTTCCGGATATAATTCTTCCAAGGTATTGATTACAAAAGCAACTTTTTGGGCTTTGGTCATAATTCGTATTTTTACAAAACTAATCTAAAATAATTGCTATGATTCAAGTGGGTACAAAAGCTCCCGATTTTTCAGTTCAAGACCATGACGGAAATACCGTTTCTCTTTCCGATTTTGCCGGTAAAAAAGTGGTCATTTTCTTTTATCCCAAAGCCAATACGCCTGGCTGTACGCTTGAGGCCTGTGATTTGCGGGATCATTATTCAGAACTGACCGATGCGGGCTATTCTATTCTTGGAGTCAGTGCCGATACGGTTTCTGCCCAAGCGAAATTTGCGATGAAGTTTTCCTTTCCTTATCCGCTTTTGGCTGACGTAGACAAGGTCTTGATTAATTGTTTTGGTGTTTGGGGACCCAAGAAATTCCAAGGACGTGAGTACGAAGGGATTTTACGAACAACTTTTATTTTGGATGAACAAGGTGTGGTTGAGCGTGTAATTGACAAGGTAAAAACTAAAGTACACGCTTCTCAGATTTTAGAGGGCTAGTCGAGGCGTTTGGACTTGTCTGGTTGATAGCCAAATAAGTTTTTCTCTTTGATAAGTTCTGATACTTTCTCTGGAAGCATCTTTTCCCAACCACTTTTTCCTTTGTTGATCTGCTCAAGAACTTCTTTGGAGTAAATGTTGAGGTATTCTTTATTGTAGTCGGTGATATCGACGACTTTTTCGTTGTATTTAAAGAATTTATAGAGTTCTTTTACTTGCGAGGATACACGTACGTTCGTACTGTCAACCACTTCTCCAGTGTCAGGATCAATCATGGGGTAGAGGTACACCAATAGGTTTTTGAAAAACAGTTTACCAAAGGCCTCCAAAATCCCACCACTGAGGTTTCGGTAGTATTTTTCGTCAAAAATTTCAATCAGATTACTGACGCCCATGCTCAACCGAATCTTTTTTGTAGTGTAGTTTGAAAAATACTCCACCAAGCGATAGTATTCTTTAAAGTTGGAGATCATTACGGTTAGCCCCATTGCGCACAACAGTTTGGCACGATCCATAAAGTCTTGCTCGTCGATAAAACCAGTGCCGTTTGAACGTAAATTCGATAAGGTAATCTCAAAGATGTTCATGGTGTTATCCTCTTCCACGTCCTCGTCTTGATAGAACAGGGAGGAAGAGCTTGTGAACATATCCATGTTTACATTGGTCACAGGGCGAAAACTTCCACGTATGGCGAGGATATTTTTCTTATAAAGCACACGTGCGGGTAGGAGATTGTTCCCGTCAGGACCAAACATAACCGCTTCGGTCATGCCATTTTTGACGAGTTCTAAACTCAATATGCGATTGTCTACATCTTTAAACAAGGGTCCTGTAAAATTGATTGTATCAATTTCAACGGCTGATTTATCGATATGATCAAAAAGGTAACGCAGCAGTTTTTTTGGACGGTCATGTTGATAAAAAGCACCGTAAATGAGGTTTACACCCACTACCCCAACGGACTCTTGCTGGGATCGCGCATCGATTTCGTGGAACCGCAAATGAATACTTATCATGGAGTAGGGTCCATTTGGTTCGGTTTGAAACTTGATGCCCATCCAACCATGACCCTTAAACTTTTTGGCAAAGTCGATGGTGGTTACCGTATTGGCATAGGTAAAAAAGATTTTTTTGGCTCGATCTTCATCTGAAATTCTTTTCTCTAGGTGATTGATTTCCAAATCGAGCATTTTGTTCAAACGCTCTTCCGATACATAGCTTTTGCCCTTGCCATAAATGGCGTCGCTAAAGTTCTTGTCATAGGCGCTCATCGTTTTGGCGATTGTACCTGATGCGCCGCCACAACGGAAAAAATGACGCACAACCTCTTGCCCTGCACCGATCTCCGCAAAGGTGCCGTAGATATTGTCGTTAAGATTGATGCGTAATGCCTTAGCCTCCAACGAGGGAGTGTTTTCGAAGGGCTGATCGCCGAGAAGCGAAACGGGCATATAAATCAATTTTCACAAAGGTAAAAAAGTAAGCTCGAATTGATATCTTTGCTTAAAACTTTTTTTGAAGATTACTTTTCTTGGCACAGGAACTTCACAGGGCATCCCGATTATTGGTAGCGACCATCCTGTTTGCCAAAGTGATGACCCACGTGATAAGCGGCTGCGTTCTTCTGTTTTGGTGCAGTGGAACGAGGGTGCAATTGTGATTGATTGTGGGCCTGATTTCCGACAGCAAATGCTGCAACACCCCATCTCCAACCTCGATGCCATTTTGTTTACGCACGAGCATGCCGATCACACAGCTGGTATTGATGACATTCGTCCTTTTTTCTTTCGACAAGGGGATATTCCGATTTATGGACTGCCGCGTGTGATTGACAACCTCACCCAACGATTTGGATACATCTTAAACAGTGCGAACAAATACCCAGGCGCACCTGCGGTAGACATTCATCGTGTGGAACCAAACCAGCCATTTGCCGTTTGTGAGCAACTTATCGTTCCTGTATTAGTGCAACACAATCGTGTGGAGGTATTGGGCTACCGGATAGAGTCCTTTGCCTATCTCACCGATATCAAAACCATTTCGGACGATGAAATTCGAAAACTCAATGATCTAGATGTACTTGTACTCAATGCCTTACGAGTAGAGCCCCATCACTCTCATCTCAACTTGGAAGAAGCAATTCAACTCGCACAAAAAATCGGAGCGAAAACTACCTACTTTACGCACATCAGTCATCATCTCGGTTTTTATGTAGAAGTCGAACAAAATCTCCCTAAAAACGTACATTTGGCATACGATAACCTAACAATCACGATCTAATGCGCAACAAGATCATTCAATATCTGCTGATTTTTATCTCTCTCATCGCACTCTATCTCTTTGTGAGCGATATGAACAAGTCCGAGGCCTTTGCTGCCAGTCAAGAACGGATGAGCAAACGAGTCGACACCCTCAAAGACTCTATCGCACAGCTCGTGGTTGAGCAAACCGACAATGCCTATTTCTCGCTGGCTGTCAATCGAGATGCCCAACAAGCACATCCCGATTTTAGTCCAGTTGAATTGCAAAATATCCTTGAAGATTATGTCCTTTCGACCAATGATAACCCAAACGGAAATCCCTTGCTGTCTTCTCTGGGATCTGACTGGATCATCAATAAAATCCACGTGGTGAATCACCAATGGATCCTTGCCGATTTTACCAGTGGAACACAGTGGGGCGATGCCTTACTCCTATATCAGTTTAAAGCCAATGGCAAACCGCGTTTGCGCTTACTCAACCATGTGATGTACCCATAGCGATTTATTGATTGCAATAAATTGCATTCATTTTTCGTTTATATTTACAGTATCATAAACCCAAATCTGATGAAAATCCTACATCTTTATGCGGCAGTTTTCTGCCTTTTCCTTTTTTTGAGTTGTGTTGAAAACGAAATCGAAACCTTCGATGTTGCGATTGACATTCAACCACACGGATCTGCGAGTATTGAACCCGAAGTCTATGGCCCTTTGTGTCCGGGGGATTCCATTTCGATTACGATAACCCCCATGAAAACTATCAGTTTGACCAATGGTCTGGAACGGTCTCTTCTTTTGAACCCACCATTACGCTTTTTGGAACGAAAGACCATCACCTCACCGCCTCACTTGTAGAAACCCCTTATCAAATTGAAACGCTTCGCGTCTTTGACCTTATGGGCAAACAAGTGTTGCACAAAACCCCAAATCAGCAAAAGCTAACCCTCAATACCTTTACCCTCGCACCGGGTGCTTATCTGCTACGAGTAGAAACCCCAGAAGGAGAACAAACGGTAAAACTGATTAAAAAATAACAACTGAGAAGTCGTTTTACTTGGAGTGATAAAATGCGTTATTCGGTATTGAGTAGCGCATTTTGCCATTCAAGGAGTTTGTAAAAACCATCTTGTCCAAGGGTATGGCCTACGGGAAAGGCATCAAATTGTATGGTAAAGCCCTTTTGTTTGAGCAGCTCTGCCGAACGTTGCCCCCAATCAAATGGCACAACCTCGTCCAAGGAACCATGCGCAACATAAAGCGCAGGCGCATCATCTGGCTGTGGCAGTTCGGTGATGTTTTCGTTGAGGTATCCGCTTAGTGCAATCACACTGGCAAAGCGTTTGGGATAGGTCAATCCAAGGGCATAGCTCAAGATTGCACCTTGGCTAAAGCCCAACAAATGCACTTGCGACTTGTCATAGGGATGGATTTCCATAAGTTCGTCCAAAAACTGCAAGACCAATTCGCGTGAGCCAATGGCTTCTTCATCATCAGACCATTTTCCTTGTTCGGCATCAAAATGAATGCTATACCATGCATGACCCATCATCGGCATGGCGTGAGGTGCTCGCAAGGAAATTACCAATAAACTCGAATAGAGATAATCGGCAAAGGCGAATAAGTCGTTTTCATTGCTACCATATCCGTGTAGCAACAACAATAAAGGTGGATTTTCCTCTGTTTTGGTTTTGGGCTGCCGAACAATAAAGTCTAAAACAGCCAACTAGCTTGGGTTTTCAAAAAAAGTATTGTTATTGATCACCCCTAGGACAGTCCCTTGGAGTTCCTTACCCAAGTAAGCACTATTTTTTGAGCTCGATAAGATAGATTCTTTAGAAACAACTGCTTTTCCATCAGCAGTAAAAAGAGTCAAATCGGCTTGTGCGCCAATTTGAATCGATTGCTGGGATACGTCAAATCGCTCTTTTCCTCGATTGAGAAGCAAGGCAGCATCTTCTGCATCCATCATGGTACATAAACTCCCAAAAGCAGTTTCGAGTCCCAGACTTCCGTAAGCAGCGTGTTCGAGTTCTACTTTTTTGTGTTCAATATCCATGGGTTGGTGGTCAGAAGTCACCATATCAATCGTGCCATCTTTTAGCCCTTTTAGGAGTGCCTTTTGATCTTTGCTTTCCCGCAGTGGTGGCATGAGTTTGTATCGGGTATCAAAACCATCAAGTTGCTCATCGGTCATCATCAAGTTGTGAATCGCTACACTACAACTCACATCAAGCTTGTCTTTTTTGGCTTGTCGGATCAATCCAACACCTTCGGCAGAGGATATGGTGGGGATATGCAGTTTACCACCAGTATAACTCAAAATGGCCAAGTCTCTGCGAATACGGATTTCTTCAGCGAGGTTTGGAATCCCTGTCAATCCAAGAGAAGTACTGACCTTTCCTTCGTGCATAACTCCACGAACAGCGAGTTGTGGATCGATGGGAAATGACTCAACAAGCCCATCAAACCCACGCGCATACTGTAAAGCGAGTAACAAAAGGTGTGGGTCGTCAATCGGTTGTTTGTGATTGCTAAAGCAAATGGCACCTGCTTGCGACAAGTCATGAAGCTCGGCGAGTTGCTGTGCATTGTCTTGGGCTGTGATATGTCCTTTGGGGTGAAGTGTCGTTGGGGTGTGTGCAGCACTCCAAAGCAAAAAGGAAATATCGGCTTTTGATGTGGGTAGGGGATTGGTGTTGGTGTTGTGAGCAATATGAGTAAAGCCCGAAGCGGCAGCGACCGATAGGCCGTGGTCTAGGGTTTCTCGTTCCTCATAACCAGGCTCCCCAAATGATACACTGCTATCAAACCAACCGAGAGAAACACTGAGGTTTTTTTGCTCGATTACGCTTGCTTTGGGAGCATCTATGGACTTATCAATTTTGTCAATGATACCGTTGCGAATAAGAATGTCGAGGGTATTGCCGTGAAAGCTGCTGGTAGGATCGATAATTTTTGCGGACTTAAGAAGTATATTCATCCAAAAATTTCGATAAGAGTGTTATAAACTGGTGCAAAGATAGAAAACCTAAGCGAAAGGGAGCTAAAACTTCTCAAAAACCCCTAATCCGAAGAGTGCAAAATCGTATTTGACAGGGTCATTGGGATCGAGGGTTCGCAACTGCCGGTCGAGTTCCCGCAGGGATTTTTGATCGTTTTGTTTGCGTTTAAGCAATCCCAACTTTCGCGCGATATTCCCTGTGTGTACATCTAACGGACATGACAATTTGGATGTCGAAATATCCCTCCATATGCCAAAATCAACCCCGTTATTGTCTTGTCGCACCATCCAACGCAAAAACATATGAATCCGTTTTGCCGCTGAGCCCTTGGCGGGGTTGGCGATGTGTTTGCCTGTGCGTTTGGGATGGTCACATTCAAAAAAAAGATTTCGAAAACGACAAATGGCCTCATCCATATATTCCTCATCAGCCTTTGGAAGAAAGGCCTCATGAAGACCGCCATGGTTTTGATACAAATGCTGTAGGGCTTGCAGACAATAGCGCAAATCGATGGTGTTAAAAGTGCGATGCACAAAATAATCGATGGCTTCCCAATCTGATTTTGAGGAATTGAGAATGTAGTCATGAGGTTGCTCTCCCATGATGCTCATCAATTTGGATGCACTTGTGATGATGCTCTTTCGATTGCCCCAAGCGATAATTGCGGAGAGGAAAGCGGCAATTTCGATATCTGCTTTGTTGTGAAAGCGTTTGGGAATTTGGATTGGGTCAGAAGTGATAAAATCGGGATGGTTGTACTGTTGGGCTTTCTCGTCGAGGAAAACGCGCAATTCATCGGTACTTAGCTCCATTGCCCATCGACGAGTTGGAGACTGCGATCGCCAAGCGCAGCGAGTTCTTTGTTGTGGGTCACCAGTACGATGGTTTGGTCAAAATTGTCGCGTAGTGACAAAAACAACTTGTGTAATTGGTCAGCGGTTTTGCTATCCAGATTTCCACTGGGTTCGTCAGCCAACAAAAGTTTGGGCTTGTTGATCAGAGCTCTGGCCACAGCCACACGCTGCTGCTCACCACCCGAAAGCATGGCGGGTTTGTGATCTGCACGCTGGGCGAGACCCAAAAAATCAAGCAGTTCCATGGCGTCTTTTTGTGCTTTTTGAAGGGGTGTTTTTCCAATCATTGCTGGGATACACACGTTTTCAATGGCACTGAATTCAGGAAGAAGCTGATGGGACTGAAACACAAAACCGAGATGCTGATTGCGAAACTTTGCCAATTCCTTTCCTTGGAGTCCAAATACATCCTGACCGCCAATCTCAAGCTTGCTATCGGGCTGATGATCAGCAGTATCCAATGTACCCAAGATGTTGAGGAGTGTTGTTTTTCCCGCACCAGAGGGGCCGGTGATTGTTACGATTTCCTTCGTTTTTACCTGTAGGTCAACTCCTTTCAGAATGGCTAGCGATCCATAGGTTTTGGATAGTTTTTTGGCTATTATCATCAGTTCAAAATTACAAATTTGTTCTGGCTTTCTTTTCGTTCCATTTGAAAAATCAACTTTTTTGTTGTAAGATTGTTAAAAAAAATGAGAGAAAAAACAACTCTAGCAAACGGATGTTTTTGGTGTACAGAGACGATATATCGCCGTGTTCGTGGGGTTTTGTCGATCACGCCTGGTTATACAGGAGGTGCCGTTAAAAACCCTTCTTACCGAGAGGTTTGCAATGGAACAACAGGTCATGCCGAGTGTGTTCAAATCGAGTATGACAATGCACAGATTGACTTTTCAAGTCTGTTGGAAGTGTTTTTTGATACCCATGACCCCACTACGCTCAACAGACAAGGAGCTGATGTAGGCACACAGTATCGCTCTGCAATTTTCTATCACGATAAACAACAATTGGCTATTGCACAAGACATTATAGCATCAAAAGCAAGTGCCTTTGATGACCCGATTGTGACTGAGCTTACTCCTTTCATTGTCTTTTATAAAGCGGAAGTGGAGCACCATGATTATTACAACCTCAATCCATCACAACCCTATTGTCGTGCGGTCATAACGCCTAAGGTGAAAAAATTAATAACAATACATACACAATTAATTAAAGCAGAATTATGACATTTGAATCAATTGACACGTATGACCTCAGTATAACCAATGCGATTAAATCGCATTATAAAGACATTATCCACAATATTGGAGAAAACCAAAATCGAGAGGGTTTACTCGATACCCCAAAACGCGCAGCCAAAGCGATGCAGTTTTTGACCCAAGGCTACGATATGAACCCTGCCGAAATCCTCCGTGGAGCCATGTTTGCCGAGTCTTATAACGAGATGGTGTTGGTCAAAGACATTGAACTCTACAGTTTGTGCGAGCATCATATGTTGCCCTTTTTCGGAAAAGCGCATGTTGCTTATATTCCCAATGGTCATATTGTTGGATTGAGTAAAATTCCTCGTGTGGTCGATGTATTTTCACGACGACTTCAGGTGCAAGAACGCCTAACCGAACAAATTCTCGATTGTATCAATACCACTCTTGAGCCAAAAGGCGTTGCGGTTGTAGTCGAGGCCTCTCATATGTGTATGATGATGCGTGGGGTACAAAAACAAAACTCCTTAACCACAACCTCTGGTTTTCGTGGTGCGTTTGAGAAAATGGAAACGCGAAATGAGTTTTTGAAGTTGATCGACTCCAAGTTATCGTAAACCAACAACTCAATAACTAAATTTGATTTGCAAGATCACATTGCGGCCTTGTTCGTCTGCATAATATCGCAATCGATTGAGGTATTTTCTGTATGACGAGTCAACCAAGTTATCAATCGATAAAGAGATGTTGACCTTTGAAGATAAAAAGGCATAAGGTCCCCACTTCAAATTGGCACCAACGAGGTGGTATGCTGGTGGGGGTGTGCTGATCTCAACTTTTTTGGTAACGTATTGCCCATATTCAACAATGTCCAGCTCAAAGTCGTGATTTGGATATTGATTTTGATGAAAAACATTTTTTACGTTGACTTCAAACGAAAACGAATCCCAACGACTTGGCGAAACAACAATCGAATGTTGTAGCGATAGGGGTGGGATACTGATCAGGGGATCTCTTGATGTTGTTTCCTTTGCCTCTATCCAAGAGGTGTTGTTTTTGAGCAATATTCCCTTGATTGGAGTGTATGAAAAGTCAACATCAACCCCTTTAAATGTGGTATCAACAGCGCGAAACTCCCACACAGGAAATGCACCACGGACAGTCAATTCTGCTCCAACAGGTTCAATGACAATATAGTTCTTCCCGATGTTTAGATAAGGGCTGATATTTAATTGAAAGTCGTCTCTTTTTTTGGCAATATCCAACACAAATTTGTGATTGGTTTCCTTTTTCAAAAATGGATTTCCATATTCGATAGTTGCCAGTGAATGATGCAGTCCATCACTGAAGAGCTCTGCGATATCAGGTACACGTTGAGACATGCTGTAGTTCAACCCAATTTGTTGGGTGGGTGAAACATCAAATAGCACGCCCCCTTGTAGCGATACTGTGTTAAAAAACATTCGACGACGAATCAAACGCTGATTGTAGAGTTCTCTCGTGACATATTTCCCTAAACGCTGCTCATAATTTTGATCGTTCCAACGTGATAGCTTGTAATATTTTTGCACTTCGTTGTTGTAATGCTCAAAGCGAACACCTATGCCAATGGTGAATCGTTTGGGTTTCATCACAGCAGTCAAATAACTCCCCGTTTTGAATTTGATATAATCGGGAATCAATCGTTTTACACCTGTGTCTCGGTTGGATGTATTGTCTTGTACTTGGGCAAATACACCTGTTGATACACTTGTATTTGTACCTGTCCACTCATGATCAACTTGAGCGTTGTGGGTACTTAAATCAAGGTCAATCGATGCTATATTTTTATACTCTCCTCGTCTGTTGTCAAACTCTTTTCTGTTGTTTTTCTGCCAACTGTATTTGAATTTCCATTTGTTATTGGCAGCAGTCGTTCGAGTGTATTGAAGATTTGCTGTCAAGTGATGATTGGATTGCTTTGGAGCATTTACTTGGTGGCTGTAGGCAGCAATAACCCTTGGCGTATCGCTAGTGATGGATTGATATAAATCCCTTACACTACCAACATGTGAACTGCGCAAAAT
>NHEI02000007.1 GCA_002171575.2 Flavobacteriaceae bacterium TMED81 | reverse complement strand
CATGGGAAGTAAAACCCTTTTGTTAACCATGAACCTGCAAAACATTGCGCAAATGTCTTGCAACCCTGCGATGGGAGGGATTGCTAAAGGTCAAATTCTTCGGGAAATTGATGCACTTGGCGGATATAGCGGGATTGTTACTGACAACACAGCCATACAATTTAAGATGCTGAACAAGTCAAAAGGGCCAGCGATGTGGAGTCCCAGAGCACAGTCCGACCGTATGCGTTTTGCAGAGGCATGGCGTCTGCGTTTGGAAGAAACTCAGAATGTAGATTTTTATCAGGAAATGGTAACCGACTTGCTCTTTGACAAAGACCGTGTTTGTGGGGTCAAAACTTCATTGGGCTTAGAGGTTTTTGCCAAGTCTGTGGTGCTGACAAGCGGAACCTTTCTCAATGGGCTGATTCATATAGGCGAAAAACAATTTGGTGGAGGACGCGCAGGCGAAAGTGCATCTTTTGGAATAACCGAAAGACTTGTAGAAAGAGGATTTATATCAGGAAGAATGAAAACAGGCACCCCGCCGCGTGTTGATGGCCGGTCATTGGACTACGCTAAAATGATCGAACAACCCGGCGATGAAAAACCCAGTACGTTTTCTTACTTGCCATCAACCCAACCCTTAAAAACGCAGCGATCCTGCCATATGACCTATACCAATCCAGAAGTACATGACTTATTGCGCGAAGGATTTGATCGTTCACCGATGTTTAATGGACGAATTCAAAGTATTGGACCACGCTATTGCCCGTCTGTTGAAGATAAAATCAATCGTTTTGCAGACAAAGACAGACACCAAATTTTTGTTGAACCAGAAGGGTGGAACACAGTAGAAGTATATGTAAATGGATTCTCAACGTCTTTACCAGAAGATGTTCAGTATCGTGCTTTAACAGCTGTTTCAGGTTTTGAAAACGTAAAGTTTTTTCGGCCTGGCTATGCCATAGAGTATGATTATTTTCCACCAACACAACTCAAACACAGTTTAGAAACCAAGCCCATAGCAGGTTTGTTTTTTGCGGGACAAATCAACGGTACTACAGGATATGAGGAGGCAGCCGCACAGGGGCTAATGGCAGGGATTAACGCTCACTTATATCATACAGAACAAGAACCGTTTTCTCTACGTAGAGATCAGGCATATATTGGTGTTTTGATCGATGATCTCATTACAAAAGGAACTGAGGAACCCTATCGAATGTTCACCTCCCGTGCAGAATACCGAACGCTGTTGCGCCAAGACAATGCGGATACCCGTTTAACTCCATTATCACACAAAATTGGATTAGCATCAGACGAAAGACTCGAAGTGACGGAAAAATCCCAATATCAAGCCGACAGTCTCATCCGATTTATGAAGAAAACGAGCATACAACCAAAAGACATTAATCAAATTTTACAATACAAAGAAACCGCTGAGATCAAACAACCCACGAAACTCGCTAAGATATTAGCGCGCCCACAACTCAAAATGGAAGATTTGCTTCAACTCGACTCAATCGACCATTATTTTCAAAAAAACACGACCACGCAAACGACTCTAGAACAAGCAGAGATACAGATTAAATATGCGGGGTACATAGAGAAAGAAGAAGCGCAAGCTCAAAAATTAGACCGGTTAGAATCCATTAAAATACCCCAGGGCTTTGACTATCACGCGATCCTATCGATATCGACAGAGGCGAGACAAAAACTAACAGAAATCCAACCACAAACGCTGTCGCAGGCGTCTCGAATCAGCGGTGTTTCGCCAAGCGACATCAGTGTTTTATTAGTCCACATGGGGCGCTAGGTTCCACGTGGAACAATGCCATTTCTACAATGAACAAAACAGTTTGTATTGACCATTTAGTTACAGGAGATTCCTTTGTTTTAGAACCCCATAACCACTACGATATTTTACAAACAACACCCCAACCGAAACAGCTTGAGAAATACTATGACCACCCAAACTATATTTCTCATAAAACACAAGGAACATCCATCTTCTTCGCTGTTTATTCGCGATTCAGACAATGGAATCACAACTACAAAATCAAGATTATCAACAAACACTACCAATCTAAAGGAAAACTGTTAGATTTTGGTGCAGGGACAGGGTCTTTTGTTGAATTTGCGAACACCAAGGGGTGGCAATCGGAGGGATTTGAGCCCAACACCAAAGCCCATGGATACAAAGCAAACTACCAACCCACATGGGCTAGCCCAAAATCCTATCATGTGATCACAGCATGGCATGTTGTGGAACACCTTCATGACCCCAGGGCGTTTTTTGAGCAGGCGCTCAACTCTTTAGCCGACATTGGCAAACTATTTGTTGCTCTGCCGAATTATAAATCTTGGGACGCAAACAAATACGGCTCAATGTGGGCTGCCTATGATGTTCCAAGACATTTGTGGCATTTCTCACCAAAGGGCTTTATAAGCATGGCAAAAGATTGCGGGTTCGAAACGGAAAAAACCTATCCGTTGCGCTTAGATGCCTATTATGTGTCATTGCTTTCAGAACAAAACCGTCAATCGAAATTTCCATGGCTTAAGGCGTTTTGGTCTGGATGGCGATCAAACCACGCTGCAAAACAGTCAAAAAACTATTCTTCGCTGATTTATGTTTTACAAAAACGAAAATAAAGGCGTTTAAGCGCACTTTAGGACATTGACGAACTCCATAGTCAAAAAAACAAAAAAAACCCAGCAGAAAAGACCAAAAAAACAATCCAAACTTAAGACAGAACAAGAGGGTTGTGAATGTGCCTTGTGAGCTTTAACGACAGATCAGAGAAAATCATTTTGGCACTCCCATTGCGTTCAACATGAAGGTAAGCAGACTCTAACTCACTGATAATCAGATGAATATTTCCATTGTGGACATAATTCGAAAATCGAGAAATATCAAAATCTCCTCTTGGCTTATAGCTTGTAAGCTCAGTGAGATCATACTGAACCAGCAGGGCTTGACGAAAGAGCTCGATGCTAAACAACAAAAACTGTTTTTGCGTTTCCCGACCAACGCCCGCAATTTGTTGACTCCAATTTAGTAGTTCAACAACAGACCCTTTGTTTCGCTTTGCTTTAAATGCAGTGCGTACCCAACTCACAAACCAATCTTCAAAAGGGACCTCTTCGACCTTCATCAAACGCAAAGCACGACTCAACTGGCCATTGGCTTGTATACTTAAACTGTCAGCCAAATCACGAGTTGCCCCATAGGAAATTAACGCTCTCGAAATGGCATTTTCAGGCAACAATGAAAAGTGAACACCCTGACAACGCGAGCGTAGTGTTTCAAGAACCTGATCTTCATGATTCGAAATGAATATAAGAAGTGTTTTTTCAGGGGGCTCTTCCACAAGTTTGAGCAGTTTGTTGGCTGCAGCGAGGTTGAGCTTGTCGGCCTGCCATACGATAACCCCTTTCCAACCACCTTCGTAAGCCGTCAAGTAAAGTTTCTTTGTGATTTCCTCAGATTCCAAAACACCGATTTGACCTTGTTTGTTTTCCATCTCCAGTTGTTGGTACCAATCAAACAGTGTTCCGAAACGGTTGTTTTCGACAAACAAACGCCAATCTTCCAAGAACTGGTCTGATGTCGGCTTTGTTTTCACTTTTGCGTTAGACGCCACTGGAAAGACAAAGTGAAGATCAGGATGTGTCATCCGATCAAACTTCAAATCACAAGATGACTTGCCGGCATTTGATTCTTGACAAAACACAGCTCGCATAAATGCGATGGCAACCGCGAGCATACCAACACCTTCAGGGCCAGTAAATAGTTGCGCATGAGGAACCCGCCCCAATGAAATACTTTCACGAAGGACCTTAATTTGAGAGTCATGGCCGTAGATTTGATCAAATCGCATAAACAAATATACACATCCAACAACGAAATAAATAGCAAACAACACAAATGAAAACGGAGAAGAAAAACGTACATTTGCACGCAAATTTCATAAAATGCGAACCTTAGACACCGTCAATTTTTCAAACAAAAAGGTACTCGTTCGAGTTGATTTCAATGTCCCCCTTGACGAGAATAACCGAGTGACAGATCACACGAGGATAAAAGCGGCCAAGCCAACAATTGATAAGGTCTTGGCAGACGGCGGAAGCTGTGTATTGATGACTCATTTGGGACGACCAAAAGGGGAAGATGACGACTTGTCTCTTCGCCATATTGTTTCTGAAATACAAAAGGTATTGGGTGTTGAGGTACAGTTTTCAAAACACACGATTGGTCCCAAAGCCGAAGCGCAGGCGCAAGCATTACAACCAGGCCAGGTTATGTTGTTGGAAAACCTGAGGTTTTATGACGAAGAAACCAAAGGCGACGAGCAGTTTGCAAATGCACTCTCAACATTAGCGGATTGTTACATTAACGACGCATTTGGAACGGCGCACCGTGCACACGCCTCAACAACCATAGTTGCTCAATTTTTTCCAAAAGCAAAGCATTTCGGTTACCTATTGGCACAAGAAATTGATGCGATAGATCGCGTGATGACAACAGGCGAAAAGCCCGTGTTGGCAGTGCTTGGGGGCGCAAAAGTATCTTCCAAGATCACGATTATCGAAAACATACTGGACAAGGTAGACCATCTGATTATAGGAGGAGGGATGTCATTTACTTTTGCCAAAGCAATGGGCGGACAAATTGGAAATTCCATTTGCGAAGATGATAAACAAGAACTAGCCCTTTCAATTTTGGCAAGCGCAAAAGAGAAAGGAGTTCAAATTCATTTACCAACAGATGTGGTCGCAGGAGACCAGTTTTCAAATGAGGCGAATCAACAAATCTTTCCAATCGACCAAATTCCAGACGGATGGGAAGGGATGGATGCTGGTCCAGAAAGCGTGGCAGCTTTTCGTGAGGTCGTGTTGCAGAGTAAAACCATACTGTGGAATGGTCCATTAGGTGTTTTTGAATTCTCGCACTTTTCACAAGGAACGATTGCTCTGGGAGAAGCCATATCAGCAAGCACGAAAAATGGTGCATTCTCGCTTGTCGGTGGGGGAGATTCGGTAGCTGCAGTGAAGCAGTTTAATATGGAAAACGAAGTCAGTTATGTATCCACGGGCGGAGGGGCGATGCTTGAAAGTTTGGAAGGGAAAACCCTCCCAGGCATAGCAGCAATCTTGGCGTAGCTTTTGATTAATAGAAACCATGAAATGCCACTTTATAACCCTTATTCTTCTACTGACCACCATCTCGTGTCAAAACAAAAAGAGCGCACCGCTTGTTTTATCTTCCAACGGTAACATCAACACGATTACAGTGGTGATGACCGATCAATTGTGGGCAGGAACAATTGGGCAAGCGGTTAGAGACATGTATGCCTATCCTGCAGAGGGCTTGCCCCAACAAGAACCGTTATTTGATCTCAAGCAAATACCACCTGAGGTGTTCTCGGGCTTTGCACAGTCAAGCCGCAGCGTGCTATGGGTTGGGATTCGCGAACAAACCAATGTTCGCATTAACAAAAACACCTATGCGCAACCGCAGACTGTGGCGGTTTTTACCGCTCCAACCCCCACAGCACTTACAGAAATCATTGTTTCTCAATCGGATGAAGTAATCAAAACCCTTCGCACACAGGAACGCGCCGAACGTTTGCGGAGAATTCGAAAATCAACCTACACCAAGCATGGTCTCGATGAAAAGCTTGGGCTTATATTGACGATGCCGTCTGCGTATAAAACGTTTAAGGAAAATGAGACCACGTCATGGTTTCAACGGGAAATTCAAAAAGGACACATCAACTTATTGGTAACAACAACCCCCTACGACGAGGATATTGTCGTTGAACAAAACCTAGAAAAAATCATTGTTCAGCACGATTCCATCGGAAAGGCATTTATTCCAGGACGCCTACCAAACAGTTACCTCATCACAGAAAAAGCATACGAACCTTATATCTACAGCACAACATTTGGAAAGAAACCCGCAGTAGAAATACGGGGAACATGGGAGGTGCAGGGTGACTTTATGGCGGGTCCGTTTTTACAGTATATTATCAATGATAAGCCCAACAACAGAAATATTGTGTTGGAAGGATTTGTTTTTGCACCTTCTTCAGCAAAAAGAGATTATATATTTGAAATTGAAACGGTACTTCGATCTTTACAAGAAAGTCGCTAACGGATTATTTCTTTTCAGTGTCATCTTCTTTGGAAGCGTCTTTAAATTCTTTGATACCAGTACCTAGACCGCGCATGAGCTCTGGAATTTTGCGCCCCCCAAAAAGAAGAACAACCAAAACAACAAGGAGAACAATTTGCCATGGACCAATTGCTAAAAGAACAAACATTGCGGACATAAGAGATTATTTTAAACAAATGTAATAAAGTTTTTCGAACTCTCAGACACTCCAAAACAGAGTTGGTTATATTTGCAAACGATGGCCAAATCAAATCACAAAAACAAGAAATCGCTTCGCGCCAGGTTTTTGGCAAAATATCGCTTTGTTGTTCTCAACGAGAACACATTCGAAGAAATGCTGTCGTACAAACTCAGCCGACTTAATGTTTTTATGATTGTGAGCATTTCTGCGATAATTTTAATTGGAGCAACCTATATGATTATCGCATTAACCCCACTGAAAGAATATATTCCTGGATACGACTCTACCGCCATGCGGCGACAAGCAATCAACAACACCTATCTTATGGACTCCTTGCAGCAACAACTGCTTTTAAATCAACGTTATATTTCCTCAATAACGGATGCTTTAACGGGGAATGTGGACTTAGAGGACATCCCCTCAAGGAACGTTCAGTCAGAGATTGACTTGATAGAAGAGCTCGATTTTAGCACAAACCAACAAGACTCTATCCTACGTGCAGAGGTTGCACAAGAAGACAGGTTCAACTTATTTGAAACAGCAGGAACGGAAAGTAATTTTACCTTGTTTCCCCCGCTAACAGGGGTGATTACCCAGGGCTATGATCCTTCAGAAAACCACTTTGCAGTCGATATCGGAGTACCAGAAAAGACACCAGTAAAAGCAGTCTCGGATGGAACTGTGATTTTGGCTGAATGGACAACAGAGACAGGCTATGTTGTTATTATAAAACACGAACAAAACCTGATATCTGTATATAAACATAACGAATCATTAGCGGTGAATCAAGGAGATCTCGTGGTTTCAGGTGAAGTCATAGGCTTTGCAGGAAGCACAGGCGTTTTGTCAACAGGCCCTCATTTACATCTGGAATTATGGAGCGACGGTTATCCGATCAACCCTACGGAATTAATCGAATTTGAGTAAGATGTCATTGCGAAAAATTGTAGCCAAGCAGCTCGCAAGACGAGCACGTAAAAGAATAAACAATTGGGCAGCAAACCCGATTGAAACCCAACAAAGAGTATTTGAACAGCTCATACAAAAAGCAAAACACACGGCTTTTGGGAAAGATCACAGTTTTGATCAAATTCAAAACCATAAAGACTTCATCAAACGAGTTCCAATAGCGGATTACGAGGGCTTACGCACCTATGTAGATCGGGTTGTTGCAGGTGAAGCAGATGTATTATGGCCAGGCAAACCACTGTATTTTGCAAAGACCTCAGGCACAACATCAGGCACCAAATACATTCCCCTGACCAAAGAGTCAATGCCCACGCATATAGAGGCGGCAAAAAACGCCCTGTTTTGTCATATTGAAGCAACAGGAGACGCCTCATTTGTTGATGGTAAAATGATTTTTTTACAAGGTAGTCCAACTCTTGGGGAGAAAAACGGGATAGCACTTGGACGCCTTTCAGGGATTGTAGCACATTATGTGCCGAAACACCTACAAAAAAACCGCTTGCCCTCTTGGAAAACAAACTGCATTGAAGACTGGGAGACCAAAGTCGACGCGATTGTCGAAGAAACCCACAACGAGGACATGCGTTTGATAAGCGGCATACCACCGTGGGTAAGTATGTACTACGAAAAATTAGAAGCAAAAACAGGGAAGAAAGCGGGAGATCTTTTTCCGAACTTCAACTTATTTGTATACGGCGGTGTAAATTTTGAGCCATATCGAACGAAGTTAGAAAGCTTGGTTGGACGTCGCGTGCCAAGCGTTGAGCTTTATCCTGCTTCAGAGGGCTTTTTTGCATTCCAAGACCAGCCAGACAGCAACGGCATGTTGTTGCAGCTTGACTCGGGAATTTTTTATGAGTTTATTCCTGCGGATCAGTTTTTTGATGATTCACCACCTCGTTTCGGATTGTCCGAAGTCGAAGTAGGGGTTAATTTTGTGATTATCATCTCTACAAGTGCAGGATTGTGGGGGTATAATATTGGAGACACGGTGATGTTTACGTCCACATCTCCATATCGAGTTGTGGTTTCGGGACGAATTAAGCACTTTATCTCCGCTTTCGGCGAGCATGTTATCGGAAAAGAAGTTGAGCAAGCCCTTTTGCTTGCGACAGAAGGAACAGGGGTTGAAATCAGTGAATTTACGGTTGCTCCGCTAGTAAACCCAGAAAACGGATTACCATACCACGAGTGGTTTATTGAGTTTACCACACTCCCAAAAGACATGGCTCAGTTTTGCTTAGATCTCGATCATCAGTTGTGTATTCAGAACAGCTATTATCAAGATCTCATAGAAGGAAAAGTATTGCGCCCGTTGGAGATTCGAATCGTTAAGAAAGGCGGGTTTTCTCGTTATATGAAAAGAATCGGTAAATTGGGTGGACAAAACAAAGTTCCTCGCCTGACCAATGACCGTAAAATTGCAGACGAGTTAATAGCAGAATGCCGATGACAAAACAACCAACAGTATCACCCTCAATAAGGAAGCGTGCGCAAGAATCTTCCAATGCGATTGCTCGAATGTATATCAGCATGCGCCATTTACTCAACCGCGGATTTTACAAGCCAATGGGAGTTTCGGGGGCTTCTTTACGGAAAGCTTTGCTAACGTTAAAACCAGAAATATACGGCTCAATAGCAGAATCCAAAACAGAGTTGAACGGCCTACTCTATGTGATTGACCGACTACCTGAGGGGATCGCAGAATGTGTTTCTGTTAACCTGACTGCGGAGGAAGGCCTTTCTTCCTCTAGTTTTCAACCTATTATTCCAGCCAAAAGAAGGCGAAACTGCTATCGCATTGACAAAGACCAAATGGTCATTGAGATAACGAGGGGACGATCTGAGGTATACGATATTCTGACCCACTTGACATTTTTATATATAGAGGCAGACAAAATCTGCGATCGGGTTTTTATTTCCTCATCCAAGCAAACAACTCGGGAATGGCAAAAAATAGAAGCCACAGCAACAGCTACAAAAGTCGTGGGAAAAAAAGATTTAGAATCGACCATGGCTTATCTTGCCCAACTGTTGGGCTGCACATATAACGAAGCAGTTGATTTTTACAATCGATTTCAAACCCCTAAATCCCCACACCGCTTTATTCAGCTGATATATCACATGGTTCGTGTTGCGGTTCAAGAGCGCAGCACTGAAGAGAAGCGATCGGTGACCTTTAGCGCAATGTTGGGAGACCAGATTGGGCACCATGTTCATGGCGAACGGTGGGCAAATCAGTTATATCAAGTCTTGGAACAGCACGGTCTGACCGACCGACCAATCCACTTGATATCTGCAAATCGACATAGTTTTTTAAATCATCTCTATGCGGAGAATGCCCTAGGAACACCCGCAGAGGACATGACATTTTTCGGACAGTTTATCGCTGACGAGAACAAGCAAAAAAAGGTACAACGTTTTGCAACGAAGCATGGCTTTATTGAGGTTGATGACAAGTCTGGCTGCAATGTAGACGCACAAATTATTGATACTGACAAAATAAAGGGCAAGAAGCTTGCGTTTACCAAAGGGACAGTATTGTTGGTTTTTGATTATGCGTTTGGCGAGCAAGCCTATGAGCTGATGGACGAACTATTAAAAACAAAGATTGGAAAACAACTCGAATCCATCTCAGTGATGGGAAAGGCAGGAATTATGAAAGGCAAGAAAGGAGACATTATGGTGCCAACAGCCCATATATTTGAGGGTACTTCTGACAATTATCCTTTTCACAACGATTTATCGTCGGAAGACTTTAGTAACACAAAGATTCCAACTCTTGAGGGCACGATGATTACGGTCTTGGGCACCTCGCTTCAAAATAAAGACATTTTAACGTACTTTTGCCGCTCCTCGTGGAAAGTAATCGGAATAGAAATGGAAGGAGTTCATTATCAAAAAGCGATTCAATCGGCAATGCACATTCGAAAAACAGTTCGCCCCACCATCAAACTGCGCTATGCATATTACGCATCTGACAACCCTTTGGAGACAGGAAGCACATTGGCCTCAGGTTCATTGGGACAAGTGGGCGTGGTACCAACCTATACGATTACCAAAAATATTTTAGAAAAAATAAGCACGGAATAAATGCAAAATCGATTCTTCATAATACCACTGAGCATGTTGTTCGCAATCTGTTCAATAGCACTGTTTTTATTCACACCTCCCTCTTTTGCACAAGAATCCCCCCCGTCTTTGACGCAGATTCGAAACCTAACTCCCGAACAACAATTCAACTATGTGAATGAGGCACGTAGGCGCGGATATTCTTTAGTGCAATTAGAAGGGCTCGCCAAAGCGCAAGGGGCATCCCTTGAAGACCTTTATTTGCTTCGCACCGCATGGTCTGATTCGCAATCAGGAGGAGTTGTTGAAGATCAGGATCAGGCACAGAACGCACAAGATGAGGAACCCCTTATGTTTGGCAATCAACAAGATATGTTTGATTTCTTTGAGGAAGAGGAAGAGTCGGACATTTTTGGAAGCGCCTTTTTTGCAAATAAAAATATCACAGAAACCCCACAGTTTTATGTGGCTACCCCTGCGGGCTATCGTTTAGGCCCTTCCGATGAAATTACCATTGATGTTTGGGGGGCGTCGGAAAATCGTTATGAGGTCACCCTATCACGACAAGGTGTTGTGCGAATCGACCGCCTAAAGCCGATGTATTTATCAGGACTCACTTTGGCAGCTGCTGAACGCAAAATTAGAAACGTATTTTCTTCCATATACACGGGGCTTTCTACAGACTCTCCCAGTGAGTCAAAGGTATATCTAGACGTTAACCTTCAAAAAGCGAGAAGTATCGTGGTAAATATCGCAGGAAGTGTAGAAGCCCCAGGAACCTATACGATTTCTGGGTTTTCATCTGTATTAAATGCACTTTATGCGGCAGGGGGCCCAACGGAAAACGGTAGTTATCGGGACATTTCAATTTTACGCAACGGAAAAGAGGTTACCTCGATAGATTTATATGACTTTTTTGTCAAAGGAACTTACCCTTCTTTTTTTCTAAACGATCAGGATGTAATAGTGGTTGCCCCACATCACAAACGCATTACGGTTGAGGGAGCCTTTAAAAACACTGGCCGCTTTGAAGCCCTAGAAAACGAAACCATTGAAGACTTGTTGTCTTACACGGGCGGCTTTTCTTCCACCGCTTATAAAAAAGCAGTTTACGTCGATCGTGTGGTGGAACTCCAGCGTGAAATCATCAAAATTGAGCACAAGGCGTATGTCACTGCTCAACTCTCTGACGGAGACACGGTAGAGGCAAAAACCGTCACAGACAAGTATACAAACCGCATCAGTGTTTCAGGAGAAGTCTATTTACCTGGAAACTATCCATTTAATGAAACACCAACCCTTTCAACTCTTTTGAAAAGCGCAAGCGGGTTAACCCCCGACGCCTACTCTGAGGCGGCGATTTTATATAGGTCAAAACAGGGTTTTGTAAGTGAAGTCAAAACCATTGATTTGGCAGAGATTGTCAATAACACCCAAGATGTGCAATTGCAACCCAACGACAGTTTAGTCGTCATTTCAATGGAAAACATTGACCCCAAGAAAACGGTTACGATTCAAGGAATGGTTAACGAGCCAGGCGAGGTACCCTTTTTCAAGGGTATGTCCGCAAGGGATTTAATCTTGATTGCCAATGGCTTTCAAGACCGTGCAAATACAGATAAAATCGAATTATACACCAATGTAACAGAGGATCAAACTAACAAACGAATTGATGCGCGTTGGTTCTCGTTTGATGAAGCAAAAGAAGTAGAATTGTTGCCTTCCGACTTGATGGTTATCCGTCTAAAGCCAGGCTATCAGTCAACGACCTTTGTTCGTTTAGAGGGACAAGTCAGCCGTCCAGGCACCTATCCCATTATCAAAGAGGATTATACAATCTATGATCTCTTCTACGATGCTGGGGAAGCATTAGAAGGGGCAAACTTGAAGGGGGTTTCCGTAGAGCGGACAATCACCAAGGAAGCACAAGAAAATATTGAGGACACAGCGGACTCCTTAAATCTCTTTTTTATTGACGACGATGACACGACCATTAAAATTGGTGTTGACTTTGAAGAAGTGCTCTCTAAAAAAGGGAATCACCGAGATAACGTGTTGCTAAAATCAAACGACTTGATTTCATTTCCAAAAGAAGACTCTACCATTTCTGTGTTGGGGGAGGTGCAACGAGAGACAGCAACACCATATGATAAAGGAATTAGCTTCCGAGAAGCCGTTAACCGAGCGGGAGGAACAAAACAATCCTCCGATTACAAAAACGCCTATGTGGTTTATCAAAATGGAGACGTAAGAGGAACCAAAACCTTTTTATTTTTCCGTTTCAGACCCAAACTAGAACCAGGAGCCATCGTGGTTGTGCCTGTTAAAGATGAAAGACGCAGAATTAGTTTGCAAGAGAGCATCAGCATGACATCAGCTCTTGCTTCATTAACGCTAATAGTAAGATCTCTAATCGAATAATTAAATATAGTATGGATACGCAAAAAGACGATGAAATTGACTTGATTGCCCTGTTAAAAACCGTATTTGTTGCAAGGCGTTTTGTTATTAAAACAACCATACTGTTTGCCGTTTTGGGAATAATTTTGGCAGTGGTTTCCCCCACAAAATACACAGCATCCTCTACATTTGTACCTCAATTGTCTGAAGGACAAACAAACTCACCTCTAGGCGGCTTAGCGTCTCTAGCAGGTATTAATCTTTCAGCGATTATGGGAGGCCAACCCCAAGAGATCTCCCCTTCGTTATACCCCCAAATTGCGGAAAGTGTTCCTTACCGATTGGCACTGTTAGATGCAACTGTGGAATCAAACACAAGCTTTCGGGACTATATCTTATCACAAAGTGGCGGAGTAGCAATTTTGCCCTTATTGAAAAAATATACCATAGGCCTTCCTGGCTTGTTGCTCAACAAGCAAACCGACAATAATAAAAACCTAGACACCTCACTATTTCAAATTACAGAGCAAGACAAGGACCTTTTCGAGCTTTTAGCAATGGTCGTCTCAATTGAAGTGGATGATCAGGAAGGGTTGGTTTCTATCAGTGTGGAGTTGGCAGACCGCATGGTGGCTGCACAGCTGGCGCAAGCCGCTACCGACTTATTACAGAGCAATATCATTGCGTTTAAAAGCCAAAGCGCGAGAAATAACTTAGACTTCATTGAGAGTCAGTTTGAATCAAAACGGAAAGAGTTTGAAGAAATTCAGGATTCGATAGCGATTTTTAAAGACCAAAACCTTAACATCACATCCGCATTATATCAAAACCAACTAACCCGTTTGGAGTCACAGTTTACAGTGATCTCCTCTGTTTTTCAGGAACTGGCGGGACAAGTTGAGCAAGCCAAAATCCAAGTTAACAAAGACACGCCCATTTTCACGATTATCGAACCAGTAAGCGTGCCACTAGAACGGTCGAAACCAAAACGAACCATAACGGTGATCATTTGGACGTTTTTAGGTGCTGTGTTTTCTGTCGGATGGGTTCTTGTGAAATCTCCCCTACAACAAATTATAAAGGAGCTACAAAGCTAACGAAAGCGTTCTTTTCGAACTCTTCGCCGAATAAAAAAGAGCACGATATACCAAAAGAATAGGTATATCAAAAAAACGATTGTTGTGACTTCGTGGGCAAGGGTAAAGGCAAGCTGAGAAAACAACATCAGGGTTGCGGTTAGGCCAGCAATAATTAACAACGAAGCCATCACATGGTTTTTGGTAAAATGTAAGACCAAATGGTGAACGTGATTATTGTCTGGCAAAAAGGGACTTTTTCCATGCCAAACTCGACTAAAAAACACACTGCCAGAATCGAGTATAGGGACAATAAAAATACAAAGAGCAGCCAAAGCGAGAAGGGATTTGTGAGGAACAAAAACCGATAAAATGACAGAATCATCGGTCACAAAATACATGGTAAAGAGGTAAAACATAAACCCTAAAAATAAAGAGCCAGTATCTCCCATGAACACTTTGTTTTTGTGTGAAAGATTAAAACGCAAAAAAGCGAACAAACATCCAATCAGAATGACACAAAAAGACAAGAACAGATAGTCCCCTACAATATAAAAGATCGACCCATAGCACACGAACATAACAATACCCAACATAGCCGCCAGGCCATCGATGCCATCGCAAAGATTAAAGGCATTGATCATAAATACACCAACAAAAAAGGTTAGAAAATAATCAACACCAACGGGAAGTTCATAAATGTTTACAAACCCATGAAGATTGCGAACAACAAGATCATCCTCAAAAGTAAAAAAGGCAATTGCGACGATCTGAAGCAAAAGCTTAACAATCGGCCGCAGTTGATAAATGTCGTCGCGAATTCCGACATAAACAACAATTGCACCCGCACCCAAAACCAGAATAAGTCGCTTCACATCAACAAAAGGGACAAAAGCAAAAGCCACCACCAAGAGCGCAACATAAAACGAAAGCCCAGTGAGTTTGGGTACAAACCGCCAATGCAGATCTCTATCGCTTGCTTTACGGAAGATTTTATACCTTCTAACAACTTCCGCAATACGCGGAATGGTTAACCACGTAAAGACAAAACCGTAAACCAACAAAACCAATAAAGAGCCAATCGTCATAGTGCAAAAATACATATCTTTGTAAAGACAAACACCAAATAGTCTTATTTTTATGCGGCTATTATTTTTTATTCTTTTGAGCGCCCAGACTTTCGCTCAACCTCAAATAGCGATCAAAACCTGGTACGATAAAATCAACGAAACAACCTACACCTTTTATGAGGATCATGTTGTTAGAGAGCCGTTTCTCAACAACAAAAAAGATAAGATTTTCTTTAATCCGACACCTATTGATTACCCAGAATACAGTTCAATTTGGTATGATGGTGCGCTTCATTTGACCAGTAAGCGGGGAGGTTTAGTCTATCGGGTTGAAAAAGACACAACGGTTCGAATCGACCGCTCTTTTCAGCATAGAAAGCAAAACAAAGCCAGTCAGTTTGTTTATCGTGACACTCTTTTTCGTTATGGAGGGTACGGGTTTTGGAGAGCGAATAATTTCTTTACGTATTTCGACAGGACGACAAAAGAGTGGGAATACTACCCGATTGAAGGCTTTCAATTTCCACCCGAAGCTTACGGCGCCCCCTGTTTTTTGTTGGGGGACACCTTCTATAGCTTTGGCGGAACAGAGGTAGACAAATTTACCGGTTTAGCGGGTCAAAAAAACAATGACATTTGGACATTTGACTTTACAACACGAAAGTGGACGAATCTCGGTAAAACCGCAGTGAATTTGTATCCATATAAAACTGTACAAAAAGACAGCTTGTTTTATTTGTTTGGCCACCCCATGGACACGGATCACAACTTATTGGTTGACCTAATGAACAACCAAGTACGGATTTTTACACATTCATTTACGTCAGCCAATATCAGTAAGACTGAACCAGCTTTTTTTCGTGGTGACTCTCTATACTATTACAACAACAACAACCTTTACAGTGCGGTACTTTCAGAGAACACTTTCAACAACCCCCAACATGTGGAACGTCTATTTTTCGATCAAAGAACGTTGTTTACAAACCTGACCTATATCGCCCTATTTGCGTTTGTGATCCTTGTCGTGAGTTATCTATGGATCATCTACCAACGTACGCGAGCACCTCGCTTGGTACGCGGCGGAATCCGAAAGAAGTTTGATTTTTATCCTCTTCGAGAAGAAGAAGAGTTGATTTTAGGGCTTTTGCAGTCCAAATTAACCGCAACAACAGAAGACATTCTCCGTGTGATTGGCCGAGAGGAGCTGAGCAATTCGCAAAACAACAAACGTAAAGCAGATGCAATTGTCGAAATTAATAATTTAATGAAACAACTCGTTGGAAAAAAGATTATCAAAACCAGAAAAGACCCCAACGACAAGCGTCAGCTGATTTATTATTACAAACGAAACCTACTCAATTAAATGCGAATTAAACCAAACATAAAGCGCAGTCAGGCCCTTAATTTTTGGGTGATTGTGATGTTGAGCGGAGGTCTTGCTGCTCAAACGGAAGCCAAGGTCAATCTAGCAACACTCCCGTTTTTGATCCCAAACCTTGCCTTGGAAGTCCCCTTAGGAGAAAAACAATCTTTTCAGTTGGATGTACTCGGCTCGTTTTGGGACGAACAGCCACTTCTCGATGACACCCCCTTTCATGTAAATCAAGTGTTTTTGGAGTATCGATGGTATCAGCAAAGCGATACCCAAAACTGGTTTATAGGCCCGCACATCGGCTTTGGAATGTTTACTTTGCAAAAGCCCAATTTTGCAATTATCTATGACTATTGGGCAGAAAAAGAAGGTGCTGAAAAACAGTTTGATATTCCAGATGATGAATACCAATCAGGGCGTGTGGCTTTTTATGGCCTTAGCGTTGGCTACAAAAAACGACTTAAAAAGGGCTTTGGCTTGGAACTTTTTATTGGAGCAGGGCTAACACAGTCCTGGTATAAGGGATATAAGGGACTACGGCGAGTAGACTTAGATCATCCAGACGAAACGGTTTATCGACCATTTAATGGGTCAGGAGAGGTCGTAGCCTATCGTGGCGGACTGATGCTCACCTATAAAATCCCTACTTTTGCACACAAAACCAACCCAGATGAATAAAATCTGCTGTATTGGAGCGGGCTATGTGGGCGGACCCACCATGGCGGTAATAGCCAGACAATGTCCTAATATCACAGTTACTGTGGTTGACATCAGTGAAGATCGCATTGCCGCTTGGAATGACCCAGATTTAGACAATTTACCGATTTACGAACCAGGTTTAGCCGAAGTCGTGGGCAAAGCACGAGATAAAAACCTCTTTTTTTCTACAGAACTTGACAAAGCAATTCAGGAAGCAGACATCATTTTTATTGCGGTCAATACGCCTACCAAAACCTACGGAAAGGGGAAGGGCATGGCTGCAGACCTGACCTATATTGAGCAATGTGCCCGGCGCATTGCAGAGGTGGCAATGAGCGATAAAATCGTGGTCGAAAAAAGTACACTTCCTGTTCGCACAGCAGAAGCGATTCAAACCATATTGGAACAATCACCCCACGGCGCACATTTTGAGGTCTTGTCCAACCCCGAGTTTTTAGCAGAAGGCACAGCGGTTGCAGATTTATTTAAATCAGACCGGGTGCTTATCGGGGGTCGCAGAACACCTAAAGCTGAAAAAGCCGTCCAGGCGCTAGTTGATATTTATGCCAATTGGGTTCCACGTGAAAAAATTGTGACAACCAATGTCTGGTCTTCTGAGCTATCCAAGCTCGTTTCCAACGCCTTTTTGGCACAGCGGATAAGTTCCATAAACAGTATATCTGCACTTTGTGAAGCCACAGGTGCCGATGTGGAAGAAGTCGCCGCCGCAGTTGGCAAGGATAGTCGGATTGGCTCCAAATTTTTAAAAGCATCAGTTGGTTTTGGGGGGAGCTGTTTTCAAAAAGACATTTTAAATCTAGTTTATCTGTGTCAGCAACATGGTCTAGATGAAGTAGCCGACTATTGGAAGGGCGTTATTAACATAAATGATTACCAAAAAAACCGCTTTGCCAATCGGATTCAACAGGCCTTATTCAATACGGTGAATGGTAAAAAAATTGCCTTTTGGGGCTGGGCCTTTAAAAAGGACACCAATGACACAAGAGAATCCGCAGCGATTTATGTGGCAGATCAATTACTATCTGAGGGCGCAGAGATTGTTGTGTATGATCCCAAAGTGTCTTTAGCTCGGATGCAGATGGATTTGCAAACCCTATTGGAATACCGCGGAGAAACAGAAAAAGATATTAATGGAAAGCTAGCAAAGCTTTACAGTGTCGATTCGGCAGAGGCAGCATGTACGAAAGCCCATGCTTTGGCCGTTATTACAGAGTGGGATGTGTTTCAAACCCAAGACTTTGAAACCATTTATGCCCAAATGGAAAAGCCAGCTTTTGTATTTGACGGAAGAAAAATTTTAAATCACAACCAACTCCAATCGATTGGCTTCACGGCCTATGAGATTGGAAAAGCAACAGAAAGCTAATATGTGTGGAATTGTAGGTTATGTTGGAAATCGTGCGGCATACCCCATTGTTATTCAGGGGTTAAAACGCTTGGAATATCGCGGCTATGACAGTGCAGGGATTGCCTTACTCAATAGCGAGTTACAGCTAACAAAAACCAAAGGTAAGGTTGCGTCTTTGGAAGCCAAGACTCAACAAAATAAACGATCTGGCACGCTTGGGATTGGTCATACACGCTGGGCAACACACGGGGTTCCCAATGATGTGAATGCACACCCGCACACCTCCAATTCAGGTCGTTTGGTATTGGTTCACAATGGGATCATTGAAAACTATGAATCCTTACGCGCCTATTTGACCGAACAAGGGTTTTCGTTCTCATCCGAAACTGACACAGAGGTTTTGGTCAACTTGATTGAATACATTCAAATCACCCAAGGACTCAAAACAGGAAAAGCCGTACAAATCGCCCTGAACCAAGTGGTGGGCGCCTATGCCATTGCGGTTTTTGACAAAGATCGACCCAAAGAAATCGTGGTTGCCAAGCTGGGAAGTCCGCTTGCAATCGGTTTGGGGAAAGATGAATATTTTGTGGCCTCTGACGCCTCGCCTTTTATTGAATACACCAACCGTTCCATTTATTTGGAAGACAATGAAATGGCGGTCATCAACCAAGACAAGGGATTAAAAATGTACGCAATTCCTGATAACAGTCGGGTTGACCCTCAAATCCAAGAATTGCAATTGAGCTTAGAAAAAATTGAAAAAGGCGGCTATGACCATTTTATGCTCAAAGAGATTTACGAGCAACCCGATGCCATCATTGATACCTTTCGTGGAAGACTTCACAGGGATCAACAACAGATTTTGTTGTCTGGTTTGGAAGAAAACAAAGAAGTGTTTCAAAACGCCAAACGAATTATCATCATTGCTTGTGGCACCTCGTGGCACGCAGGCCTAGTGGGGGAATATCTGTTTGAGGATGCTGCTCGTATCCCTGTTGAGGTGGAATATGCTTCGGAGTTTCGCTATCGCAACCCAGTAATCTATACAGACGATGTTGTAATTGCCATTTCTCAATCAGGTGAAACAGCAGATACCTTAGCGGCGATTAAGCTTGCCAAAGAAGCAGGTGCTTTTGTATTTGGAATTTGTAATGTGGTGGGGAGTTCGATTGCACGTATTGCCGATATGGGTGCCTACACGCATGCAGGCCCAGAAATTGGGGTGGCATCAACCAAGGCCTTTACAACACAGATCACCTTGTTGATGTTGATTGGATTGCGTTTGGGACAATTGCGAGGCACCTTGTCTGGTGATGAGTTTAGTCGTGTTGCCGAGGAGCTGGAAGCCCTTCCCAAAGCCGTACAAACCGTATTGAAAAGCGAAAAGGAGATTGAGCAGATTGCAAAGAATTATAAAGATGCTGCCAACTTTTTGTATTTGGGACGCGGGTACAATTTTCCAGTAGCCTTGGAGGGAGCGTTAAAGCTTAAAGAAATCTCCTATATCCATGCAGAGGGCTATCCCGCAGCAGAAATGAAGCATGGGCCCATTGCGCTGATTGATAAAAACATGCCTGTGGTTGTGATTGCCACCAACAAAGGACATTACGAAAAAGTGGTGAGCAATATTCAAGAAATCAAATCAAGAGACGGTAAAATTATAGCGGTTGTTACTAAGGGTGACAAGTCGGTTAAAGCTCTTGCGGATCATGTGATTGAAATCCCAGAAGTCACAGAGTCTTTAACACCCATTTTGGCATCAGTTCCCTTGCAGTTACTTGCCTATCATATCGCAGTGACGCGCGGTTGTAATGTAGACCAACCCAGAAACCTTGCAAAATCCGTGACGGTGGAATAATGAAGAAAAAGGCAATCATCGTATCGGGCTATTTTAATCCTTTGCACAAAGGGCATTTGGAATATTTTAACAACGCCAAGGCGCTATGCGATGAGCTGTTTGTGATTGTCAATAGCGACCACCAAAGAGAGCTGAAGGGAAGCAAAGCTTTTCAAGACGAAGAGGAGCGACTACTGATTGTCAGCAACATCAAGGCAGTTGACAAAGCGATTTTGTCGATTGATAAAGACCGAACGGTTTGTGAGAGTATCCGTTTATTAGCGAATGAATATGGAGCGGATTATGATTTGGCTTTTGCCAATGGCGGAGACCAAAACAATGATACCATTCCCGAAATTCCGGTTTGTAAGGAGTTGGGAGTGGCGCTAATAGATGGATTAGGAGATAAAATACAAAGTAGTAGTTGGTTGTTGGAAAAAACATAATTTGCTAATGAAACCATCGATAGTTGCACTTTTACCAATGAAAGGAAATTCGGAACGGGTTCCCAATAAAAACTTGAAATTATTTAATGGAAAGCCCTTATACAGGATCACTTTGGAATTGTTATTGGATTGTTCATTGGTTGGAGAAGTAATCGTTAATACGGATAGTAAAACAATAAAAAATGATATTCAAAAAAACCATCTAAATAAGGTAACCGTGATAGATAGACCTGCGGAAATTTGTGGAGATTATGTTTCAATGAATGAAATCATAAAACATGATATTCAAAAACGTTCGGCAGATATTTACATACAAACCCACAGCACAAATCCTCTTATAAAGAAAGAAACATTTACATTGGCATTAGAAAAGATGATAAAACTTCTTGCTAATGGATACGCAGACTCTGTTTTTTCTGTAACAAAAACACAAAAGAGGTTTTATAATGAAGATGCAACACCAATGAATCACGACCCCAAAATGTTGGTCACACAACACCTCTCTCCAATTTTTGAGGAAAATTCTTGTTTTTATATTTTCACTAAAGAGTCATTTGCTATTAATAACAACAGAATAGGTAGTCAACCTTATATGCTTGAAATAGACAAGATAGAAGCCACAGACATTGATGACCCAGAAGACTTTATTATAGCAGAAACGCTATATAAACAACTCCGTTAAAACAACAATAATGATACCCTTTACACATAAACCAAGCAGATTAAAAGTGAGTCTTCAAAAAAAAGAACTCACAATAGGAACCTGGTTGACAATACCACACAGATCAGTGGTAGAAATTTTTGGAAAATCAGGATTTGATTGGGTGGTTATAGACTTAGAGCACGCTCCAATTGACATTGAGCAAACAGCAGATCTCATCGCCCATATACAGGGAAATGGGATGCAAGCGCTTGTGCGTGTCTGTAAGAATGAAGAGGTTATTATCAAACGTGTATTAGATGCTGGTGCTGATGGAATTGTTGTCCCCATGATTAAAAATAAAGAAGAGGCAAAAAATGCAGTAGCCCATTCGTATTACCCACCACGAGGCAATAGAGGTGTTGGCTTAAACAGAGCTCAGCACTATGGAGAGGGCTTCGAATCCTATAAGAAGTGGCTCAATGATAATGTTGTTATTATCGCACAAATAGAGCACATTGATGCAATTGAGAATCTAGATGAAATTTTATCAGTTGAAGGGATTGACGGAACCATTATAGGTCCTTATGACCTCTCAAGTTCAATGGGATTTCCAGGGGACTATAATCGTCCAGATGTTAAAGACGCATTACAGAGTTATATAACGAAAGGGAACAAGGCTAATAAGCCCCTGGGCTATCATGTTATAGAATCAGACTCATTGTTCTCAATTGAAAAAATTCAACAAGGGTACTCTTTAATCGCCTTTAGTATCGATTTCTTTTTCCTTGGAGATCGAGCCAAATCAGAACTCAAAAAAATTAAAGAACTTAAATGAAAAAAGTTGCAGTCTTTGGAGGAAGTGGGTTTTTAGGATTATATCTGACAGAAGAATTAGAACGCAGAGGATATGATGTTACGGTCGTTGATATTAATGAACGAAAAGGGTCTTCAAACTTTATAAAGTGTGACATTACAAACGACAAGGATTTAGAGGAAACCTTTTCTAATCGCTATGACATCGTTTATAACTTGGCAGGCCTTGCCAACATCGATGACGCCAACAGGCACCCCTTAAAAACAATGCAGTTAAATGTTGTTTCAAACCTTAAAATTCTTGACCTCTGTGTGAAACATAAAATAAATAGGTATTTGTACGCTTCAAGCGCCTATGCAATGAGCGAAAAAGGATCTTTTTACGGAATTAGCAAGCTAGCTTCAGAAAAAATCACGGAAGAATATGAAAAAAAGCATGGTTTGACATTCAACATTATACGTTATGGTTCGGTTTATTCTGAAAAGGAGTTTGATAATAACTATATCTATAATTTGGTAAAACAGGCCGTAACGACAAGGGAAATTGTTCACGGCGGAGATGGCGAAGAGCAAAGAGAATACATCCATGCAGCGGATGCAGCAAAACTTTCAGTCGATATACTGGAAAATGAAGAGTATAAAAACAAACACATTATTCTCACGGGAACGCATAAAGTAAAACGAATAGACCTGTTTAATATGATTTGCGAAATCCTTGGGGATGACATAACCATTAAGCTATTAAAGTCAAATAAAACGGGGCACTATAAATACACACCCTATTCTTTTCAACCATCGATCTCTCAAAAACTATTACCCAATCCACAAATTGATTTGGGGCAAGGTCTGTTAGAATGTATTAGAAATGTTCATCAAAAAAATTAATCCAAAGTCTTTTGAGAAGTCAGCGAGTAATTTTCTTAAAAATAGAATTGAAGCTCTCTTACAAGCGAAAGGTATCGTACATATTGCGCTCCCAGGAGGATCTACCCCGATGCCAATTTTAAAGCTACTGGCAAACGAAAAACTGGATTGGGCACGCGTTTGTTTTTATCAAACAGATGAGCGAATTATTCCTATTGACAATAAAGAAAACAATTACAGCTCCTTAAACGACGTTTTTTTTAGTCATATAAAGGCTTTGTCACTTCCAATGTATACAGGTGAACATAGTCCGGAGCAATCTTGCGAAAGCTATATAAATGAGTTGGAAAAATTAGAAAATCATAACAACATACCATGTTTTGATCTAATCGTATTAGGGATGGGAGAAGACGGGCATATTGCATCGTTGTTCCCAAACGCTGCCTTACTAGCTGAACCAAACAAATTGGTCGCTATAGATCAAGAGAAAAGAAATGGAATGTCTCGAATGACCCTTTGTTTTCCAGTTTTACTTAATGCCCTTGAGACGGTTTTATTAATAAGAGGATCTAACAAAATTAAATTAATAGAAGATAAAAAAGCGAGAAAAAACCTACCAATAGAAACTTTAATAAATCAAAACCAAAATCTTATTGTACTATGTTCAAAGGGGTAATTAAAAACATCTTTTTTGATTTCGACGGGGTTATTTTAGACTCCGTTGATTGTAAAACACAGGCCTTTGAAGCCATGTACATGCAGTATGGACAAGAAATAGCAAATCAAGTTAAAAGATATCATTTAGAAAATGGAGGAGTTTCAAGATTTGAAAAGTTTAGGCATTGGCATAAAAAACATCTTGGAATAGAAATCACAAATGAGCAATTAAACACTCTTTCT
>NHEI02000006.1 GCA_002171575.2 Flavobacteriaceae bacterium TMED81 | reverse complement strand
TCAAAAGATTATTTTTGTACCAATTACTTTAACTCAGGTCCTATAGCTCAGTTGGTTAGAGTAGCTGACTCATAATCAGTTGGTCCCTGGTTCGAGCCCAGGTGGGACCACCAACAGACCCCTTCTTTACGGAGGGGTTTTTTATTTAATCGCAGTTGATTTAAACACTCAAAGATCTACCCAAAAGTAATCAAAACTGACAGCCATTTGACAGACACCCTAAACAATCTCTCGATCAAATTGTAGAACCAAAAAGAGCTGTAAGGCACCTATTAATAGCAATTCGAATATCATCAGCTTCAGTTGAGCCTATTCCTTCAGCAACACAAGTTGAAACTAAAGTATTTGTTTTTGAATTTACAAACTGAATTGTAACCTCAATGGTATAAGAACCAAATATATCAACTTCTCTTTTTCCACTTTCCCCATAACTAACAATTAGAGGGGTTTATTTTTGCCCTTTTAAAATCAGTGTTCCAGACCAATTTTCTTTAATCCCAAACCGAGTTGATTCAACGTCTTTAAATCCAGCTTTCTGAAATAGCTCAATCCAATTTTTCTCAGAAAAAAGATGCATGATAGATACGCCACAGTCTTCGGGCCACGAATGGGAAACCGTGTTTTCTTTATAAAAGTCCAACCCCAAAATCAACACTCCTCTTTTGGTCAACCAGGAATTGTATACATTTTGCAGAAAAACAGAAGGGTCTTTGAGGTAATATGCCACTTCCATGGAGTGCACGATATCCACAGGAGAACTTGGTATCCAGGTGTCAAGATCAGCGCAAGTGTAGTGATTTTTTGAATCGTAGGTTTGTGCTTTGTCAATCATTTGCTGTGCACCATCTACGCCAGCTGCCGATACACATTGTGGGTGTTTGGCAACTTGCCTGACAACCCAGCCGTTACCGCAGCCCGCATCGAGAAAGGAAAACGGGTTTTGGTTATTTATAACCATGCCCAGCATGTGGTCAACAGCTTGCTGATGACCCTTTGCCATCCCTTCATCACGACCACGCTCTGCCCATTCCCCAAAAACAACTGTTGGTGTGCGTTTCTTCTCCAAAGGAAACCTACCTTATATCGTACAACTCATATCCTCCCCACAGCACAAAGGAGACTTTATCATTCCTTCACAACTTGGACATTGAGAGACTTGAACTTCTGCACCATCGTCTGTGGTTATGCTTCCGTTCTCAAGAGGAGTATCACATTTTGCACAACTGGCATTAACTGCCATGTCGCATTGATTACAAGTATATGTTGCCATAAAAATCTATTTCTGTAAAGATATTGTTTTTATCTCATCAAACTAAAGTGACCAGTATATACGCGCCCATCTTCAAGCTCAAGTCTAAACCAGTAGTCATCTGCCGGAAGAGGAGAGCCTTGATAGGATCCATCCCAAGACTCGTCAGGTCCAGAGATCTGAGTCAAGAAACGACCGTACCGGTCATAAATGTACACGTTCGACTGGCTATTAAATGTTGTTTTTAGCCCAAGAATTTGCCAGGTGTCATTTATCCCATCGTTGTTGGGAGAAAAATATTTGTAATATCCTACCACTCCAGCCTGGACAAGTGAAACACCACAACCCAAACGATCACGAACATAAACAGTCTGCAACCCAGGTCTTATTTGTGTGAAATAGGGCTCGTTTTGAAAATTACTATTTCCGATGGCATACTCATAGTCCCCAACACCAAGATTATCGACAAGAATCTCAACAGTATTTTCTGTGCTCGAAAAACCACCGATGACGATATCTTTTTCGGTGAGTTTGGCCAATTCAGAGGTCAACACCTCAATGCTTTTGGAGGTTGTACAAGCAAGAGCCCCCAAACCAGTTGCGGTTAGGGTGTACGTTCCTGCTTTATCAATATTTATCGACGGGGTAGTTCCCACAACAGTCACCATTTTATTGTCGTCAATATGTTCCCACACAAAGGGATAGTCATCGGCAGGGTTACGGATTCCAATATCAACCGACCCTTCATTTAAGCAAAGAATTGCTTGCTGATCCAAATCAAAAGAAGGGTTTTTAATCACTTCGAAATCGATATATCCATCACTGATACAGCTGTTGTTGATGGCATTAATTAGCTCGACACGTATGTAAGTGGAACCAGTTGTAAAAAGAGTTGGCAACGGACTTGGCAAGGCGGCCCCGTTTGAGTCATAATAGGCAAACACTATATCTGTTTGCCCATCCAAAATAGCTGTTTCAATAGATTGTGTATCAAAAGTTGCCTTATCATCTATGACACCATCAGAATCATCACACAGCATCAGCGTAGGGATTGGATTAAAGTTGGGCATGTCATCAACGATAAACTCAATTTCTGTTTCTTCATAGCATGAAGGTGTATTGGTTGAGGGGTTGTTCTCAACACGAGCAATTATTGTTTGGTCACTGGTGCGATAAGGGTTTGGGGGTACACCGGTAAACAATGGGTTGTAATTTGTGTCAAAATAGGAAACACTGATATTGGGTTGTCCTTGAGTGAGTTCTTGATAGACCCTAGAAGTATCAAATGGATAGACCCCGTCATCGTCGTCATCACATTCTCGAAAAGGAGAGACTGGGTGAGCGGTGGGGAGCCGTTCGATATATAAATTGGCTACTTTTTTTAAACCAATACAGGTAATGGTATTTAGCCCTATGACTTCGACATTGGCCCAAATTTCATCAACCCAATCTCCTCCACTTGCTTTGGGATTTGGATTCTCATAGGCTGAAGTCTGATCAATTGGATTCGTTTTAAGAGCAGCATCATTTAGTGTCGGGTAGTATTGAATGACAACCCCAGAACCTTGAAACAAAGTGTGCTCACGAAGAAGCTCGCTTGTAAGGGTATCAAATATAGTCGGAGGGAACAGGGTTTTACCGTCCTGTGTGACGGAAGGAGGAAGCTCACACGCATCAAAATCGAGCAAAAAGGATTTTTTGATTTGACTCACAGCTACGCTGATATTTATTTCAGCACTACGAACACAACTACCATTGGGGGCATAAACAGCATTTGGCAATATACTATTGACCTGAACATAAATGGTTTGGTTTGGAATGGCGTTTCCACCAATGTCAGTGTTGTAATATGCGGTCGGGTCACTAATTTTACTGTCGTTTGATCGTGTTGCGTCTGTGAAATAAGAAAATTCTTCATTGGCGAAGTTTGCAGAGATTGTGCCCTCAAAGCTGCGAAGGTTGGTCAAAACAACCCCATCCGAATTACCGTCTGTTTCATCACATTGCTCAAAGGTAATGACGGCTTGTTCGATCACTGGTAAAGGGCTTAACACCAAATCAAAACGATTATCGGGATGCAAACAGGACAGAGAGCTGTAGTTGTCGATTACGCGCACATATATGGTTTTTTGGCCATTGTCTGTTGCGGGCATCGTGTATGAGTCAATGCCATTTGTTGTGGGGTCTTCAGCTTCAGATCGACTGGTATGATAGCTGATTGTGTATTGTCTAGCGGTTCCACCAAGGAGAGCTTCAATTCGGGCATCGTTGAGTCGCAAATCGAAAGTGGTGATCTTGTCTGTATCACTGCCACTTGCAAGATCGTCACACTCATAGTGAGGAGGAATGTCGATCAGAGGAGGAATTGGCAACACTTGCACAGAAAAGGAGCCAGTTTGATCCGACACACACCCAGTTGTTTTATTCCGTATACGGTAATAAATTGGTTCAGGATTGGCGAGATTGCTAAACGGTTGCGTTTTATCAACTGGATTATCATCTGTATCGCTTTCATTTAAAAAGAATAAAACTTCGAGACTTGTATCACCATTTAATATGGCTACCTCTTGGGCTTGTAAGTCAAACCCATTCACCCGACCATTATATGCATCGCCATCGAAGGCGTTATCACAGAGTTCTAAATCATTAGCAAGAAGCATTTCAGGTAAAGGATGAACAACAATCGTGGTTTCAACCCGACACATCACTCCATTTGTGGTCACCTCATAAAAATAGGTCGTGGTTTCTGCCGGCGATCGAACAATGGAGCTGGTTTCAACACCATCAAAGATGACATCTAGGCCAGTTACGGGGTCAATTTTTCCCCAAACAGCCTCGGTGGTGGCATTAACACGCAAGGTGACCTCTTCGCCAAGACAGATTTGAGATTTAGAAGAAAGCAGTTCAGGATTGCTGATAAACACCCCTGTCTCAACTCGTGTTAAACTTACACAACCAGCTGAAGTAAAGGACTCTACATAATAGCTTTGATTGTGAACCAAGAGCGTTTCATTGGGGAGTGAGACCCCCCCAGAATCAGTTAGAAACACCTCAACAGACCCTCCGACATCATCTTTTAAATCTTCAACCGTTGCAGAGCCTTGAAAACAGTACGTATATATCGGCTCAAGATTAGGAGCTTCTGGAATTTGATTAATGGTAAGAGAAACCCCAGTGACTGATTCTACAGCGCATGTATAGGTTGGTCTGGACACCAAGACCTGTATTTCAGCCCCATCTAGCCATGTGTCTAGGGCCGCGGACTCTGTATTAATGGTAAGGGTTTTTGTATTCACACCAATGAAGGTTTCGCTCTCAGTCTCGGCGACTCCATTGATTGTCCACTGAAAAATAGCATCTGTTGTGGGGGTATCCACAGAGAAAGTAGCCACCTCCCCTTCACACACTTCAACAGATATCGGATCTCCATTTGGAGAAATCTCAGCAGGGCTTTGCGCTTCTTGGAAATCATAAATGGTATTATTGTCAATGTCGTTCGGCATAGAATTGTAATCGTGTCCGATTACGAAACCACGATCAGAGACTGTAATATCATCGATCGTCAATGGTGCTTGATAAAGTCTTCCATCATTGTCAGGGTCTAAAAAACCAGCTTCAACCACATCAAAACAACCATCATCATCACTATCAAGATCAAATGCATCAGCGAGATTATCCACGTCTGAAAACGAATCGAGATTAAGAACGTTTATATGCCCTTCAAAAACAGAATTAACAATTGATTCATTGTGATGAGTAAACACCAAACCCGACGATTGGGAGGCAAAAAACCGAAAGCTTGTTGTTGCACCAACAGCAGTATCGCTAAACTGAAATGTAATTTTGGAGCTATTGTACTGCGCAAACCCCCCGACAAAGTCTCCATCAACAAGGATTTCAATTTCACCATCAGGATCAAGTAATGTGATGCTCTCAGAGGGATCTATGCTTTCAAGACTATAATAGGTATTTTCTTCTAGGGGCACGGTTTGACTGTTGTCAAACCCAAATGAAAAGTGAAGAGACTTTGGAACGACAGGCCCCAATTCAAACCGGACAGCATCATCAATTGACTGCTTTGGCGGGAGAAAGGAAGTAAAGCGACCATCATTAAAAGGAGTAAAGCTTCCATTACCAACCGACAGAACCTGTGACAAGGCAGGAGTAGTGTAGGGAAGTGTGCTATCTACTACAAGTTCAGGGGGGGTTGTGGTAAGATCAATTTCAAAATCCCCTAAAGACTCTATTTTGTCATATATCCCATCGTTGTCATTGTCCAGGTCGATATTGTCAACCACACCGTCTTTATCCGAATCATTGGGACAAATGCTCACATTGACAGCAGCCGAATACACAATATTGTTGGGAGACAAACAGTCAATAATCACCTCAAGGCGATAGGAACCAAAATCATCTGGGACATATTCTGGATCGTCTGTGGAGCTCCCTGTAAAAATATAATCCCATGTTCCCCCACTATTTTCTTTTTGCCACTTTAAGGAGTCGTAATTTTCAGCATTTGGAAGTTGTAAGACAACATTTGCTTGCCCAGAGGAATCAACACAGTTACCTAGCGTGTTCAAACTCAAACTTGGATAAATTTTGGGCTCAAGATTAAATCCAGAATAAAATGCTCCAGAAGTTGCGGTGTTATTGACATTGTAATAGGAAACATAAAGTTCCTCTGAGCCAACAATTGACACATCACCGTCGAGGCCATCAATTCTGTGAATTTGGTAGTCAGCAGTAGAAGTTTGAATGGGGCCAAGATCGTAGATCACATTTTGTATCGATGAAATGGATTGCCCATTCAATTCTACAGCAGACCCATAAGAACTAAGCACAAACAAAGAACCACTAAAATTTGTATCATCATCAACCTCATCAATACGAGCGATACTCTCGACATCGCCAACACTTGTACAACTCAACGGAGGCACAAAAAACATCCCTTGATTTGCTCCGTAAAAATGCACTCTTTGCCCTCCAGGTGAGCCTACAGCCGTACCTCTTCTCCCGGTCCCTTGAAAAACATATATATTTTTATTGGATGTGATGTTAATAAAAGAAATCGTTGAATTTGGATTGTCCGTAAACTGGTTCCCCTCTATAAAGATATGTTCCCCTGCATCAAGACTTATGGGGGTAATGTTATTGTTCAGATAAATCAGTGTATTGTTTTCATTGGCAATGATAAGTGCATTTTCAATACTGTTGAAACTATCCCCCTTAATAAGTAAATATTCAGTAGCATCAACACTGGCGTCCAAACTGACAAGCTGATCAAACCCGAGATCACTTCCATTGAGATAGCCAAAATCCTCTTCCCCAAAATAGAAATCAGGGGAGTCGATAATTTCGTTGCTGAAACTTCCTAAAATCGAACCAGTATTTACAACAATGTCATTTTGTGATTGAATTCGTGTACCAATAAAACGGTCGCAATTAACCCCATTAAACAGTGCAACATAGCTTTCGTTTGTGTTCAACACAATACTCTGGGGAAGGCTGCCATCGGTGTTTAAAGCAACAAGTTGGGGGTCAGCAGTAAACTCAACCACCGTGTTGTTTTGTGTGGCCATGATAGAGAAAAAGGAAAAATCATTTTCCTCCTGTCTTTCCATTCCGCCTACACGAAAATCCTTTCCAAGCGCATCAAGCCCCTTACTGACCAATGCGCCAGCGTGATTATTGGCTTTAATGCGAAGGGAAACATAAATACCCCGATCTGCTACAACTTCAAATCCTTTGTCTGTGAAAGTGAAACCGCTTTGAACGGTACTTGAGTCAGCCCCCACCACATCATTGGACACTTCAATTTTAAAGGAATCGGTGTTTGTGACCACGCCAGTTATCCAATTATTTGCTGACTGTCCAATCGGCTTAATGGTAAAGCGAGTCTCCGCATAGGGAGTTGAGATATACAGAAACGATGAGTTGTAAAACGCTTCATTTTGATAAATCTGCCCTGGGATAGGTGGGATATAATGCCTGGTGCTCAACTGTGCCAACCCATAAAACGGAAACAGAAACCAAACCCAAAAGGAGATTAAGTATGTAATTAAAGTTAAATGTTTATCTTTTATTTGCACTCTATAATGATAGTAAAAAAACAGGAATCATTATGCGAATCAAGAACCCTTTTAAATGCCTGCTATTTTTTGCGCTTGCACAAACTTACATTAGTTTCGGACAGCCACAGCTTCCCATTTATTCGGACTACCTTACCGACAATTATTTTTTGGTTCACCCAGCAACGGCAGGCGCCCAGCTTGAGGGCATCAAAGTGCGGATGACATACCGATCACAGTGGCAGGGCGTGCCGAATGCACCAAGTTTACAAACCATCAACGCGCATGGGCGAATCGGCTTAAAATCTGGACTCGGTACCATCTTCTATTCCGACAGAAATGGATTTCAAAATCAAGTCGGTGCCTCAGTAACATATGCCCACCACATCAATCTTATTGTTGGAAATAGAGATATTCATCAACTTTCATTTGGTCTTTCGGCTGGAGTATTGAATAATACCCATGACCAAACTCAATTCGCTCCAGACCTTGGGGATCCGCTTGTGGAGGGAAGCCAAGTAAAATCTAGTGGCCTCCACATGGACTTGGGGCTCACCTACACCCGTTATCAATTCTATACGCACTTCACAGTTAGAAACCTTATTTTTAAAGGACAGAACATTTCTGACGACATTCGCTTAGACAAAGCAAAAAAGATAATCGTGAATACGGGCCATTTTTTTGAACTCAGCGACAACGCTGCTCTTGAACCCTCCGTCATGATACAGCTTGTAGACTATGCAGACCTTCCATCCTTTGACATGAATATGAAGTCACACCACTCTCTTAACAATTTAAACCTCTCATTTGGAGCATCTTATCGCTTTGGTACACAACCAAACGCAAATCTTTTTGCAGGAGAGAACCTCAACCAAAACCACAAACAACTGGCTCTGTTAACAGGACTACAGCTCAGAGGATTTTCATTTTATTACACTTATACCCAAAGCTTCGAAGACATACAAATTGCACCTTTCAATAGGCATCAGTTCACTTTAGGGTTTGATCTTTCCTCAGACAAATTTCGATTTTTTCCTGTTCAAGGGATCTTTTAACTCTAGAACAAAGTGCTATCTTTAGAAAAAAACCAGTGATCGAAATCGAACGTAAATTTTTAGTTTCTAATCTCAATGCGTGTTTGCAGCTTCATACCAACTCAAAAAGGATTGTTCAGGGCTACCTGTCTTTTGACCCTGCAAGAACAGTGCGCTTACGGAAAACAGACACCAAAGCGTTTTTAACGATTAAAGGAAAGTCCAACGCAACTGGGGATACTCGTTTTGAGTGGGAGAAAGAAATCCCAGAAAATGAGGCAACACAACTTTTGGGTTTATGCTTGGGGCAAATCATTCGAAAAACACGATATGTTGTTCCGCATCAATCTCATCTGTTTGAAGTCGATGTTTTTTCAGGAAAACTTCAGGGGCTGGTCATCGCAGAAGTTGAATTATCCGCAGCCGATGAACAGCTAGACCTTCCAACATGGATCGGGAAAGAGGTCACTGGCGATCCACGATACTACAATAGCGACCTGGCAAAAAAGGGATTAAAGCCCGAGATCGTCTAAGTCGATCACATCATTTGCGGTATTTTGGCGTCGGAGCTTTGCCAGCAACTCGCAATCAAGAGGGATACTCACTTTTTCAGGTGCGGGGAAAGAATCAATCGAGACTTCTAACAGAGGGTCTTCATATAATTTTTTCATATACAAAGCCCATATTGGAAGTGCCATCGTTGCGCCTTGGCCATAGGCAATGGAGTTAAAGTGCGTTGCCCGATCTTCTCCGCCAACCCACACCCCTGTCACGAGGTTTGGCACCATACCAATAAACCAACCATCACTTTGATTTTGCGTTGTTCCGGTTTTTCCTGCTATTGGATTTTGAAATTCATAGGGATATCCAGTTACGACAGTTCCAAAATACGGATTGTTTTCTTCTGCGCCTCGGTGTCTCAAACGAATTCCAGAACCAGATTCGGTGACTCCTTCAAGGAGCTTTACAGTAACATAAGCCGACTCTGCGCTCAATACATCACGTGTTTCTGGAGTTGCTTCAAATAAAACCGTTCCGTTTTTGTCTTCAATTCGAGTGACCATGACGGGCTTTACATAAATCCCTTGGTTGGCAAAGGCGCCATAGGCAGCAACCATTTCATATACACTCAAATCGGCAGTTCCCAATGCAATGGAAGGGACACTTGGAATTTTTGAGCTGATTCCCAAGTCTGCAGCAAGTTTACTAATGGGTCCAGCCCCGACTTTGTCAATCAACCTTGCGCTAATGGTGTTGACAGAGTTTGCCAGTGCATTTTTTAAGGTTCGCATTCCAGTGTATCGATCGCCAGAATTTTTTGGACACCAAGCTTCATGAGCACCGAATTTTCTCGCTTCAACACAATAAAATCCATCTGGAAATGAATCACACGGAGAGAGCTTCAATTGATCAATCGCAGAGGCATAGACAAAGGGCTTAAATGTTGATCCAATTTGACGCTTACCCTGATAGACATGATCAAACTGAAAATGTTTGTAATTAATCCCACCAACCCAAGCTTTTACATGGCCGGTTTGCGGATCCATCGACATCATTCCTGACCGCAAAAAATGCTTGTAATGACGAATCGAATCAATGGGGCTCATAACCGTATCGATTTCGCCTTTCCAGCTAAAAATTTTCATTGCTGTTTTTTGTTCAAAAGATGCTTTGATGTCGTCTTCCGTTTTGCCAGCAAGCTTCATTTTTCTCCATCGCTCAGATCGTCTCATGGCTTGATTCATCAGTCTCTCAACCTCTTTTTCGGTAAGGTCTAAAAACGGTGCAGTAGGGTTCCATTTGGGTGTATTTTGCTCAAAAAAAGCACTCTGCAGATTGGACATATGCTCTTTCACAGCGTTTTCAGCATAGGTTTGCATCTTGGAGTCAAGTGTGGTGTAGATTGTCAACCCATCCAAATACAAATTGTATTTTTCCCCATCTGGTTTGGGATTGTCCTGAATCCAATTTAGCATAAATTGACGGAGGTAAGCCCGAAAATAGGTCGCAAGACCCTCGCGATGCGATTGCGGATTGAATTGAATCTGGAGTGGTAACTGCTGTAAAGAGTCAACCTCTTTTTGGGTGAGCATCTCATTTCGAAGCATCTGTTGAAAAACAATATTTCTCCTTGAAATCACGAGTTCAGGTCTCCGAAAGGGGTTGTAGAGAGATGAGTTTTTAAGCATTCCCACCAGCATAGCAGACTCTTCCATCAGCAAGTCGGAGGGCTCTTTTGAAAAATAAATATTGGCAGCTGAGCGCAATCCGTCCGCATTGTAATTGAAGTCATACAAATTCAAATACATCGTTAAGATTTCTTTCTTGGCGTATCTCCGTTCGAGCTGTACGGCAATGACCCATTCTTTAATTTTTTGAATCACAGCGTCAAGCGTATTTCTTGAGCGAACGCCTGTAAAAAGCTGTCGTGCCAACTGTTGAGAAACCGTACTTGCTCCGCCCTTTTCGCCGAGATAAACAACGGCTCTTAAGGTACTTCTCAAGTCAATCCCAGAGTGATCATAAAAGCGTTCGTCTTCTGTGGCAATTAAAGCGTCGATAAGATTCTTGGGAATCGCTTCATAGTACAAAGGCGTTCGATTGTCGTTGTAATAAAACTTCCCAATGACCTTATTGTCAGACGAATAAATTTGTGTAGCCAAGTTTGTTTTGGGGTTTTCCAACTGACGGAATTCAGGCATTTTACCAAGCAACCCAAACCCAGCGGCTAAAAAAATGCTCACAAAAGAGAAAACACCAATTGAAAACACGATCCAAAAGATTTTTATACTCCGCCGGTATGTTCCATTCTTTCCTTTCATTGGTCTTCTTGAATTCGTTCTATACCAAGCCCCACTTCCGTAATCCCTTTTAGAACATCGATTGATTCCGCATGATCATTGTGTCGCATAGCGGGTTTGATTGTCAGTCGGTGCTCACCAACAACACGAAAACGGTAGGCCTCCTTAAACCAAAGCTTGCTTTCATGAACCAATAGGCCTTCTCCGAGCCACTCTCCATCCGGCGTAGCCATGGTGTAAGAAAGCGTATCAACCAGTTTTTCTCCAATAGGGTTTTCAAGGGTGGTGATCAAGTGAATATTAGCAAATGGGTATTCATCATTATTTCGCAAATACAAAAATAGGTTTGTGGGAGAATTGATTTTTTCGGGAGTAAACCGAAACTGCACTTCCTCATGTTGTGGCCACCCATTCGAAAATGATGAAAATTGCAACTTCTCATTTCCCAAAACACAACCTCCTATCAAACCAATCAAACTGTGATAGAGAAGTGATTTTCGTGAAATGAATATTCGATTCAGCATATAGATCAGGTGCTATTTTTTCATAAAAGCAAGGGCTTCAGACCTTCCTTTTTTAAAAATTTTATTGCTGTTCTTTGTCCCTTTTCGGAGATGTTTTTGTTGGTCTTCGGGAAGCTGAACAATTTCTGAACATGCATCAGAGCAACAATTGTTGTGTGCCTCAGCACAAGTCGGACATTGAATAAACAACAAATGACAAGCTTCATTCGCACAATTGACATGGGTATCACACGGCGTGCCACACTGGTGACAGACAGCAATAACCTCATCGGAAATTTGCTCGGCTCTTCGCTGATCAAACACAAAGTTTTTTCCGCGAAATTTATTATCCAGCCCCTGCGCTTTTACTTGTCGCGTATACGCAATGATACCGCCTTCTAATTGATATACATTTTCAAAGCCCTTGTATTTGAAGTAGGCACTTGCTTTTTCACAGCGAATACCACCAGTACAATACATGACGATATTTTTGTCTTTTTTATGCGGCTGCAAATCTTCTTCGATAAGCGGCAGCGAATCTCGAAAGGTATCAACATCGGGGGTAATGGCACCTTCAAAATGCCCAATTTCACTTTCGTAATGATTCCGCATATCCACCAGCAGCGTCTCTGGCTTTGAAATGAGGTCATTAAAGGATTGCGCGTCAACGTGAACCCCGCATTGGGTGACATCAAACTCACTGTCCTCAAGGCCATCTGCAACAATTTTATCCCTAACTTTGATTTTTAGCTTTAAAAAGGATTTATTGTCCTGTTCAACAGCAATGTTCAAACGAACATTTTCCAGAAATGAAATATTGTCTAGCATTGCTTTAAATTCCTCAAAACGGGTTGCTGGTACGGAAAGTTGTGCATTTATTCCCTCAGTTGCGATATAAATCCGACCCAAAACGTTGAGCTTGTTCCAGTGAATAAAGAGATAATCCCGGAACAACTTTGGGTTTTCGATCTGTGCGTATTTGTAGAACGACAGCGTAAGACGGTCTTCACCTGCTTGGTAAATGAGATTGGCGCGTTCTTTCGCACTTAATGTGTTGTACAGTTGCATGCTATACGGATTAAGTTTGTCGGGCAAAGGTACAAATTTAAAAAACGCATTTGGGGAACTTGTTTTTGCATCTAAAATTGTACTTTAGAGACTTCAAAAAACCACAATATGGCAAATGAAAAAGAAGCGAAATTAAAAGCGCTACAGCTTACCTTAGACAAGTTAGATAAAGCATACGGCAAAGGGACTGTGATGCGGATGAACGATGAGGCTCTTGAAGAAGTAGAAGCCATTTCTTCTGGCTCCTTGAGTTTGGATGCAGCACTTGGTGTAGGCGGATATCCAAGAGGAAGGGTTGTTGAAATCTATGGCCCAGAGTCATCAGGAAAAACCACACTCACTCTACATGCCATAGCGGAATGTCAAAAGAACGGCGGAATCGCAGCATTTATTGACGCCGAACACGCCTTTGATCGCTACTATGCGCAAAGTTTGGGCATTGACATTGACGAGTTAATTGTTTCTCAACCAGACCACGGAGAACAAGCTCTTGAAATTGCCGACAACTTAATCCGCTCAGGTGCTGTTGATATTGTTGTTATTGATTCTGTGGCTGCCTTGACGCCAAAGAGCGAAATCGAAGGGGAAATGGGAGACTCTAAAATGGGTCTGCATGCGCGATTGATGTCGCAAGCATTACGAAAACTAACGGCTTCGATCAGCAAAACCCAATCGACGGTGATTTTCATCAATCAATTGCGAGAGAAAATCGGCGTGATGTTTGGCAACCCTGAAACGACTACTGGGGGGAATGCGTTGAAATTCTATGCCTCTGTGCGCTTAGACATCCGTCGCTCAACTCAAATCAAAGACAGTCAAGGGGGGATCAACGGAAACCGTACGCGTGTCAAAGTGGTCAAAAACAAGGTCGCCCCTCCATTTAAGACTGTCGAATTCGATATTTTATATGGAAAAGGAATTTCCAAAAATGGCGAATTATTGGACTTGGGCGTAGAGGAAGAAATCATTCAAAAAAGCGGGTCTTGGTTTAGTTATGGAGACACCAAACTTGGACAAGGAAGAGACTCGGTTATCAAGTTATTCGAGGATAATCTCGAGCTTGCAGAAGAGATTGAAGACAAAATCCGAAACACCCAATCGGAGGAAGAATAACCTAGGAATAGCCCTCTTTTCGCAATTGCTCACGAAAGAACGAAAAAGTCTTTTCTTTGAGTTTTGGAAGGTCTTTAGTTGTCAAGCCGGTTGTTTCAATGGCAGGGTGAACAATTGCGCGAACAACCCCAGGAGAACCCGACCAGTATTTGTGACCAAACTGAAAAGGAAAGCGTTTTTTACAATCGGGTAGCGTAATGGGAACGATGGGCATTTGGTGTTGAATGGCCAAGCTAAAAGCACCGTTCTTGAAGGGCGCCAAATAGACGTCTGGGTGAGGAACGAGCCCCTCCGGATAAATGCACACACTGTATCCAAGATCTAATTTTCGTTGTGCTCGGTGATATACGTTTTTTCTACTTTTCGCACTTTCTCGATTGACAAGAATTGCAGCGCGACGATAGATATAGTTAAATATTGGAATTTCTTCCAGTTCTTGTTTGCCAACAAACACAAAAGGGTTTCGAACCGCCATTAGAACGAGCATGATATCAATCATACTGAGGTGGTTGGCTACAAACATATAATTCTTCCCTTTTTCTAGCGTTTGAAATTGC
>NHEI02000005.1 GCA_002171575.2 Flavobacteriaceae bacterium TMED81 | reverse complement strand
GAATCCGTTTTCAAACATCTGGGTGTACTTCCTGAGCGCTCTCAGAAGAAAGGTTAAACCTACAAGTTTCATGTGAAGACAGAGTTATTCCATCTTTTAAAAGCGACGATCTCAAAGCAAGCAGAGCATCTTTCATAGATACGCCATACTTATCTAATGCCGTATTATGAACTCTTTTGAAATTTTCGGGCTTAACTTCCCAGAAATATCCCCCAGACAAATCAACTCCACACAAAATTATTTTTTTATATCCAGCAAGCTTTGCCATACAAATTGCGAGAAATAGCGACCCCCTGTAAAAATGAAAATGCTTACTGCTTATGTACTTTTCCAACTGCAACATTTGCTTGTAGCTGTAAATATGCACCCTTCGCATCATGACTACCGTGTCAAATTTAAATGCCAGACTATTTGCAATTTCATATGGATAGTATCTGTAAAGAGTGTGCCAATTTTTTAAAATTTTAAAGGACTTGGTCTGATCCAGAAATTTTTGCATTTCATCATTTTCTTCAAACCGAAGCTTATCGTCGCGCATAGGCTCCATCATCCATAAAGTGGGATTGAAGTTCAACTTATACCATCGATTTAAAGCTGAGGATTTATACCATCGATTTAAAGCGAATGAGTCATTAAATGCGATATTTTCCCAATCCACTTCCGATATATCGTTCAATGAGGCCCCAGAGCCCAAAATGTAAATTTTATCACTCGTTTTGAGTTCAACTAAATTTTTTACTGAGAGCCGGTTAGGGTAGGGTTTTCTGAGGTAATCTAAGTGCTCCGCATAAAAGCTAATCAAACTTATGAGGCGATTAAGGCGAATTGACTTGTGAATGAATTTTTTGAATTTATTCAATTTCTATCCAACTTTATGATGAACCATTAAAATAAGTCTGCATAATTGGGCCGACAACGATCATAAGTTTATATTCGAACATTGGTCGTTATATGTTGAGACTTAAAGAACTCTTGAAATGCATCACTGCTAGTGGAACATTCATGTGAGAATCTGTGTTTTTCAAAGTTAACTATATCCTTTGGTAAATTTCTCTGACCCCTTTGATACTAAGCATAATTAGTACATTAAAAGTCTCTTTTTTGAACCCACTATTTAAAATAGTATGGCAGTTTTATCCTAGTCCGTAACACCTCCAACACTAGAAACCCTTACGTAAAATATAAAGAGTAAAACCGGAATATCTGAGCAAACGGTTCATAAGGCAAAACCTGTGATGTCCGTGCTTTCAAAAACTACAGGAGAATTTGTATTTATTTTAAACTAAGCCGTGCGAAGCATAGAAAAACCAAAACTTTCAAAGGATGTATTGCCCTCCATTTTCGCTATTCTGAGTCGCAATGATTTAAATAGATGATAAAAGCGAATTAATTCATTTTGTAAAAAGGTATCAAAATTATGAGCATAAAAAAGGTTCTAGTTACCGGGGCAGATGGTTTCATCGGCTCCCATTTAACAGAATCACTGGTGCGAGCCGGCTATGACACTCGAGCATTTGTTATGTATAACTCTTTAAATTCATGGGGTTGGCTCGACTACCCTGACCAGGACGTAAAGGGTAAATTCGAAGTGGTTGCCGGCGACATTCGCGACCCCCATGGCGTGGCTAACGCAATGGAGGGCTGCGACGCAGTGTTGCACTTAGCGGCTTTAATCGCTATCCCGTTTAGCTACAATTCACCGGACAGCTACGTTGCAACAAACATCACCGGCACACTAAATGTACTTCAGGCCGCGCGCCGTTTAGGCACCAAACGGGTTATCTGCACTTCGACATCCGAAACTTATGGCACGGCTCAATACGCGCCCATCACAGAAGAACACCCTATAAGCGCTCAATCTCCCTACGCAGCAACAAAGGTCGCTGCTGACCAGCTCGCTCTATCGTTCCAGAAAAGCTTCGGCACGCCGGTGACCGTGCTACGACCTTTCAACACTTATGGCCCTCGCCAGTCAGCCCGTGCAGTGATACCAACGATTATTGGTCAGATCGCCGCCGGGCATCGTAAGATAAAATTGGGAGCACTCAATCCAACGCGCGATTTTACGTTCGTGCACGACACGGCACAAGGCTTTATACTAGCAATGGAATGCGACAGTTGTATCGGAGAAGTTACTAATATCGGCTCAGATTTTGAGATTTCTATCAAAAATACAGTCCAGCTCATAGCAGAGACGATGGGAGTAGAGATTGAGATTGTTTCAGACGAAAAGCGCTTGCGTCCTCCTGAAAGCGAGGTAGAACGCCTTTTTGCAGGTGTAGATAAGGCACGGCGTCTATTTGGCTGGTCCCCGAAACATGGTGGGATAGAAGGTTTTTCTAAGGGTATATCAAAGACCGCTGAATGGTTCCAGAATCCTGTCAACCTCGCAGCATACAAAAATGACCAATACAACATATAACTTAAAAATCGACTTGGGGATTCATGAATTTAACAAAAGAACTCATACACCGGATCCAGAGCGTGATTGGGGCTCACAAGGCGCCGGTTCCTCTGCACGTGCCAGAGTTTCAAGGCCGAGAGCGTGAGTTACTGCTAGATTGCATCAACTCAGGGTGGGTATCCTCAGTGGGCTCCTACGTTGATACCTTCGAAGAAGAGGTGGCGCGACTTTCGGGCTGTGCACATGGCGTCGCCGTCTCCAATGGAACTGCTGCACTTCAGATCGCACTTCTTGTTTCAGGGGTGTTAGCGGGGGACGAGGTGTTAATGCCAGCACTTACTTTCGTCGCAACGGCAAACGCGACTAGCCATCTTGGCGCAGTGCCACATTTTGTCGACAGCGCACATGACACCATGGGGATCTGTCCTGCTAGCCTTCGCGCGCATCTAGAAAAGATAGCCGAAGTTAAAAGCGGCGTGACGTGGAACTCTACGACAGGACGGCGTATCGCAGCAATCGTACCGGTGCATGTCTTTGGATGTCCTGTAAACATGAACGCACTGAAGTCGGTTATTTCCGATTGGCCAATGGCCGTGGTCGAGGATGCGGCTGAGAGCCTAGGCAGTTATTACCATAAAAATCCATGCGGCAGTCTGGGCGGGATTGCGGCAATTAGCTTTAACGGAAACAAGATCATAACCACCGGTGGCGGTGGAGCCATCGTCACCAATGATTTAACGCTGGCCAAACGAGCCAAGCACCTGACCACAACAGCAAAACTGAAGCACAAGTGGGCCTTTATCCACGACGACGTGGGTTATAACTATCGAATGCCAAACCTTAACGCTGCACTTGGTGTGGCGCAGCTGGAACAGCTGGGAGATCGTCTGAAACAGAAGCAACTTCTTTTCGACGCCTACGCCAAGGCCTTTAATGGATTGATAGGCGCAAAACTTTTCACTGCGCCAGAAGGATCAAAAACAAATAACTGGCTGGTAACGCTTATGCTTGAACGGGATAAGGCCGATCAGCGTGACAGTCTACTTGAAAGTCTTAATATGGCTAATGTTACGACACGTCCTATCTGGACTTTAATGCACAAGCTACCCATGTATGTTGGCTGTCCACGTGCCGACCTGACCACGGCTATCGACCTTGAAGCTCGGGTCTTGAACATCCCTTCGTCAGCGAAATTGGGAGTGCTACAGGAGAATGTAGCATGAGAAAAATTTGCGTCATAACCGGAACTCGAGCTGAGTTCGGTCTGCTGCGTAACGTATTGAACGGTTTCAGAGATGCCGCAGACGTCACCCTACAGTTGATCGTAACAGGTGCACATCTTGTCGCAGAACATGGAAACACGTATGAGGAAATATGTAGTGCGGGGTTCGAGATTGACGCCAAAGTGGATATGCTTCTGGCCTCTGATAGCCAGAGCGCGGTAGGGCAATCCATTGGGTTAGGTGTGATCGGATTGACGAACTCTTTAGCACGCTTAAAACCCGACTTAGTCGTGTTACTAGGCGATCGATTTGAGGCCTTAGCCGCAGCGCAAAGTGCGATGGTCTTAAACATCCCGATCGCCCATATACACGGAGGCGAAGCCACAGAGGGCCTAATAGACGAAGCAATTCGGCATTCCATTACTAAAATGGCACATGTGCATTTTACATCTGCAGAGCCGTTTCGCCGCAAAGTAATTCAGATGGGCGAGCAACCCAGTACAGTACATAACGTTGGGGCCTTGGGGCTCGATAACGTGGCGGCTTTGGAACCGGTTTCGCGCGAAGTGATAGAAAATTTTATCTGCTTTAAGCTCGACGCGCCGATCCTGTTAGTGACTTACCATCCGCTGACGTTGGAAACAAAGGGGGCTGCCTCAGCAAATAACTTGCTTGAGGCGCTTGCAGAGCAAAAGGACACACGCATCGTCTTTACTGGGGCTAATGCCGATGCGCTAGGGCAGGCCATCAATGAGCAGGTGCAGATGTTTTGTACATCGCGGCCAAAACATGCGGTGCAAGTCACCTCGCTTGGTGTGCGTCGGTACCTGAGCTTAATGTCTCTATCTGAAGCTGTGATCGGAAATTCCTCAAGTGGTCTTCTGGAAGCACCCTATGTGGGTGTGCCTACAGTCAATATAGGTGCGCGTCAGCGCGGACGCCTGAGGAGCGAGTCAGTGGTGGACTGCGAAGACACCACCGACTCTATCCTTGTCGCCATCGCAAAGGCTCGCAGTCCCGAACTTCGTAAAATTGCTGCCCGACGTGAAACTCCCTACGGAGCACCCGGAGCTTCAAAAAAAATAATCGAACTCGTGCGAGGGCTAGACCTTGAAGGGCTCCTGTTCAAGAGGTTTTACGACCTATGACCAGTGATCGTATCCCCGTATTCTTCATTGGATGTGTACAATCCAGCGAGGTCGCTCTGCAGACACTGCTGGCTCGGCCCGAGATCGAGGTTTCGGGAGTACTGACCCTAAGCTTTAGCAAGTCTAACTCGGACTATGTCGATATCGCGCGTGTGGCAGTTGATGCCGGAGTACACGTATACGACGCAGAAAAAACTGACGCACAGATGTTAGCCAGAATATTGCATGAAAACAGATCCCAAATTGTCTTTACCATTGGCTGGTCGCGGCTATTAGGAAAAAATATCCTCGACATCCCGCGTTTTGGCATTGTGGGCTTTCACCCGGCCGCCCTGCCGCAGAACCGCGGTCGCCATCCTCTGATCTGGGCGCTGGCGCTGGGACTGAAAGAAACTGCTTCAACTTTATTTTTGATGGATAGTGGTGCAGACAGTGGGCCGATTCTGTGTCAGGATAAGGTGATAATTACGCCTCACGATGATGCCAAAAGCCTTTATGAAAAAGTGCTAACACTTCTGCCGAAGCAAATCGACAGCGTTGTAGATGGTTTAGTGAAGGGTGAGCTAAAAACTGTGGAACAGAACCACTCTCAGGCGACAAGTTGGCGCAAGCGAGGGCCACCCGATGGGCTAATTGACTGGCGAATGTCCGCTGAAGCAATACACAATTTAACCCGTGCCCTAACGCACCCCTACGTGGGCGCCGAATTTCGATGTGGTGAACGATTGATAAAGCTATGGCAATGCGAAATAATCACTGAAAAAGTGCCAAGCAATGCCGAACCGGGAAAAGTGCTACGCGTAGATCCGCGGGGGCCTGTTATAAAGACCGGCTTGGGAGCAGGTGGTGGTGCCTTGCGCTTGCTGAAGACCGAGAGCTGCGTCAAGTTAAACATAGGAGAGTATCTTTGAAACGCCATTTGGTAATCGCACCACACCCCGATGACGAAACCCTTGGGTGCGGCGGCACCTTATTGCGCGCCCGCGCCGAAGGTGATGAGATCTACTGGCTGATTGTGACAGGTATTAATGAATCGCAGGGCTTTGCTCGTGAGCAGGTGGAAAGCCGTGCAGCCGAAATTCATGCTGTTTCAAAATCCTATGGCTTTACGTGTACAATTAAGCTGGACTTCCCAACAGCTACGCTGGATACCGTTCCCAAGAGGGAGCTTGTAAAAGCCATTGGTCAAGCTGCCGAAAGGATTAAGCCGACAGATATTTATCTACCGCATCGACGGGATGCGCATTCAGATCACATTGCTGTGTTCGATTCGGCTATCTCGGCGGCAAAATGGTTTCGCTATGGCTCAGTTGAAAGGGTATTCGTATACGAGACGCAGTCTGAGACGGATTTCGATCTTTCCTCAGACTCTCCAGGGTTCCGGCCCAATGTTTTTGTCGACATTTCAGAGACTTTGGACCTCAAGATCGAGATCGCGGCCATTTATAAAACCGAGTTCGCGGAACATCCCTTCCCACGCAGCTTCGAAGGGATGCGTGCACTGGCTACGATTCGCGGAGCGGCATCAGGTTTCAAAGCAGCGGAAGCTTTTATGCTTTTGCGGCAACGAATTGGAAAAGGTGTAATACAATGAAATCATGTACCTTAATTATAGCAGAGGCTGGCGTGAACCATAACGGCGATCTTGATATGGCGCTCGAATTAGTTGACAAGGCGGCCCTTGCTGGGGCTGATTATATAAAATTCCAGACATTCAACGCAGAAAATTTGACTTCTGCTAGTGCCAAAAAAGCCAGTTACCAAATCCGCAACACGGATAATACCGAAAATCAGCTAGAAATGTTACAGCAGCTTGAATTATCAGTCGACGATCATGTCGCTATCATGTCGCGCTGTGCAAAGAAAGGCATAAGTTTTCTGTCAACTCCATTTGATATGGAAAGTCTTGCTTTATTAACTGACACATTTGCCTTGCCCGAGATCAAGCTCGGTTCTGGCGAGTTAAATAATGCGCCATTGTTACTAGCGGCAGGGAGGACCGAAGCCAAGATTATACTATCTACCGGTATGGGTAGCTTATCAGAGGTAGAAGAAGCCCTCGGTGTCTTAGCTTTTGCAATGTGCCGGGAAGGCCAGCCAGAAAGCCGTGCTGATTTTGCCAAAGTGCTTTTAGATCCTGCCGTCTGGCTAGTTCTAGCCGAACGAGTGACTCTGTTACATTGCACAACGGAATACCCAGCTTCGATAGAGGAAATCAATCTACGTGCGATGGAAACACTGCGTAGTGCATTTGGTGTTCGTGTCGGCTATTCTGATCATACGTTAGGCGAAGCCGTAAGCCTTGCTGCAGTTGCTCTTGGGGCTTGCGTAGTTGAGAAACATTTTACGCTGAACCGAAGTCTACCAGGACCAGACCACTCTGCGTCATTAGAACCGACTGAGCTGGCATCGCTTATTCATGGTGTAAGGACAGTAGAGCAGGCGCTCGGGACCGGAATCAAACAACCAGGGCCTGCCGAAGTGGCGAATCGTACTATGATACGTAAAAGCCTTCTTGCAACTCGTAATTTGCCCGCAGGCCACTTATTAACCCTAGACGACATAGCGGTGAAGCGCCCTGGCGAAGGGATAACGCCAATGGCACTGTGGAATACCGTCGGCACGGTCACGAGTCGCGACATCGTTGAAGGTGAGGCGCTGTGAAGGCAGAGCCTCGACTTCCTTGCGTGATCCTAGGCTGCGGAGGCCATGCACGTTCTGTTCTAGGCCTACTGACGGCTCTAAACTGGCCAGTAGTGGGCTGCGTCGCTCCTAAAGCTCCGGCACAGAGCTGGCCCAAAGACTGCCCCTGGCTTGGCGACGACACGACGCTGAACGCACTAGACCCGTGTAACGTAGTTCTGGCGAACGGAGTGGGATCTGTCGGTTCGCCAGAACTGCGCCGCAAGCTCTATGTGGCAGGACGAGCTCTAGGTTTTCGCTTTCCTGCTCTTGTACACCCATCGTCAATTTTTACCAATATCAGGTTTGACGAGGGTGTGCAGGTGATGGCCGGTGCGATCCTCCAAACGGGGGTTACCGTTGGCGAAAATGCTTTAATAAACACCGGCGTTATCGTAGATCACGACTGTCAGATCGGAGCCCATTCACATCTTGCCCCAGGTGTTACCCTATCAGGTAGCCTGCATGTGAATCGAAATGTATTCGTCGGCACCGGAGCCGTACTGATTCAGGGAGTATCAATAGGCGAAGACGCCATCGTTGGTGCCGGTGCAGTGGTAACTAAAGATGTTGCGCCGGGCATTACAGTTATCGGTAATCCAGCACAGCCTTTGAAAAAAAGATGATTTAGAAATGATAAAAAAACTGAAAAAGATTACTGTGCGCCCAGAAGCTAGAATACGTGAGGTCATGGAAGTTTTAGATAGCGCCGCACATCAGATTGCCCTAGTAACGAATAGTGACGACATCTTGATAGCCACCGTCACCGACGGTGACATACGGCGCGGCCTTCTTAAAGGGGTTGACCTGAACGCACCGGTATCTGAGGTGATGAATCGCAACCCAATGACGCTAATTGAGGGCACCAGCGACGAAACAGCTTGGAAGTTAATGAGAGAACGCGGTGTAGGCCAAATTCCGATAGTAGACACCAAAGGACGGCTTGTCTCAGTTACACTTCGCAACGGACGGATAGGAAGCAAGCCTTGGCCAAATCGCGTGATTTTAATGGCAGGTGGGCTAGGAGTACGGCTGCACCCCCTAACTGAGAAAATGCCGAAACCGATGCTCCCAGTTGCCGGCAAGCCACTTCTGGAACGCATAATAACAAGATTTAAAGGCCAGGGGTTCAGACGCTTCACACTGTCACTGAATTATTTGGGTCATGTAATAAAGGACCATTTCGGAGACGGAGCAACTCTTGGAGTACGGGTCGACTACATCGAAGAAACTACTCGCATGGGTACAGGCGGTGCACTGTCGATTTTGCCACAACGCCCTGAGGAACCTTTTATAGTAATGAATGGCGACATCTTAACGACAGTATCTTTCAGTAAAATATTGGAGTTCCATAATAAAACTAATTCTATCGTAACAATCTGCACAAGAGAATTTAACCTGCAGGTCCCGTACGGAGTATTGAACACCGAGGGCAATAGGCTTGTTTCCATGGAAGAAAAACCGGTACACAAATATCTTATTAACGCTGGCATCTACGCGCTATCGCCAGTTGTCTTCGAATTTCTTCAGAACGAGGAGTCGCTAGATTTGCCAGATTTAATAGAAAGAGTGAGGGACCTTGGCCATCGTGTATCTGTTTTTCATATAAGTGGATATTGGATGGACATTGGCAGCCACAAAGATCTTGAACGGGCGCGTGCTGATTATGAGATAGTCTTTGAAAAATGAACACTACGCAAGGAGTACTGGCTGTCATCACTGCCCGCGGAGGATCAAAGGGTTTACTTCGCAAGAACATAATACCTTTAAACGGCCTCCCCCTTATCGCCTGGACAGTACGTGCAGCACTGGCGGCGCGCTGCGTCGAGCGCGTTGTAGTATCCACCGAAAACGAAGAGATTGCAGACGCCGCTAAAGAGGCTGGTGCCGAAGTACCGTTCATGCGACCGCAAGCATTAGCAACTGACACAGCATCCTCTGTCGACGTGATGATGCACGCACTGGATGTGCTGCCAAGATACGACCAAGCCGTGCTGTTGCAGCCAACTTCACCTTTTCGGACAGCGGCAGACCTCGATAATGGTTATAAGCTATGGCAGGCAACGCCAGACGCAGGTGGCTGTGTATCGGTCTGTAAAGCCACTGAGTCCCCTTGGCTCATGTTTGACGCCGATCGTTCTGGGCGTCTAGCGCGGATACTACCTCTGCCGTCTGGAAGCCTGCGGCGACAGGATCTACCCAAAGTATTGGTGCTAAACGGTGCGTTCTACTTTATTGACGTGAAGCGTTTTCGAAAAGAGAAAAAATTAGTCTTTAATGACAGTTTGGGCTTCGAAATCCCACTAGAGCGTTCGCATGACATAGATACACTAGAGGAGTTCATCGCTGCAGAAAAATTTGCTCAGCAAACGGAAATGACTGGGCGGAAATAGAGGTCTAGACAAAGTTTTAAAAGATATTGCCGTCAAAGTTAAGGCAATCTTATCAATTCACATCCAACCCAAAGTAAAATTAATTCATTAATCTAGGGAAAAAAGTTTTCAGAAATATAGGCATGCTGCACCATGATCTACACGTAGCCAACAAAATAATTTTTACGTAATTACTAATTTAAGTGGGAGGTACGCCAGCTTAACAGTAATACTTTGCTCTATTAAATTAATTTAATTACAGCTGAAAAAAAGAGCAGCCCAAAGGCTGCTCTTTCCATTCTAATTAAGCTATTAAACTTAGAAGGAGAATGCCGCAGAAACTTCTGTTTCAGAGCGGTTAGTCGCTTTGGCTTGGAGTGTCAAACCACCCAAGTCATAGGTAACGGTCGTTACACTTTCAGCTTCATCACCGTAATTGGCTGGACCATTTCCTGTATCTCTTGCCATGGCCACTGTGAGAGCACCAGTTGTATAAGACAATGACAACTCGTTCTCGGCTGTATCGGCCGCAGTATTACCATCAGCTTCTGATCGTGCAGTCAAAGTCACCCCATTGATTGAAGTTGACAATCCGACATACGCACTTTCCATTTCGTCTGTACCTGCAGACAACACTGTCGCGCCCATTGTGTAGGTTGCGCCGGCATCCCAATTTTGAGTAGCTTGATCATCAGCCTTATATGTCAGACCAAGAGCACCTACCGTATAACCAACAGAAACTGTATTTACTACAGTTGCAGCGCCTTTTCCGTCATCGTCACTTGCATGAAGACCAACGGACATACCATTCGCTGCATAACCCAAGATCAGGTCATAACGGCCATCCATTGCTGTCGCAGTATCTACTTCGTATGAAGCCGAAATTCCATTTGCAGCATATGACAATTTCCAGTCGCCAGCGTCGTCATCTTCGCCGTCACCACCTTCGTCAACCAAGCCACCTAGATCATTTTCGTCATACACAAAAGTGAAACCGTTTGCACTCAGTGAAAATGCGCCAGTGTCGTCTTGGCCACCCTCATCAAGCGTTAGGGCGCCTGAATATGATACGCCACCCGCTTCGCCAGAAGCTGAGAACGTAACACCAAATTCGCTGCCGTATGAGTACACAGAATCTGCGTCTTTTGTTGCGTTGTTAGTTGCAGCATTAGACCAGTTACCTGTACCAAAGTTACCGTATACTAGCTTGGCAGAACCTGAAACAGAAACTTCTGCTGCAGCATAACCCGCGGTCAAAGCGATCGCTGTAGTTGTGAGAAGAATTTTTTTCATCTTTTTTTCCTCGAAGTTAAAACTTACATAGCCACACCCTTAGCCGGCGCAGCGTACGCGCAAGTCATGTCGTGTTTCGGGGGTGTTTTGCAAGCTTTGCCATGCGCAGCGGGCAAGAGCGGCT
>NHEI02000004.1 GCA_002171575.2 Flavobacteriaceae bacterium TMED81 | reverse complement strand
TTCAGTCGATTAGGCTGCAAGAGCGTAGTTATTCTCGCCATTTAAAATGGTGGTACTATGAGATTTACGAGCTGTAGTCCAGCGCTCGACTTGCTTACCGTCACATCTATCTCGCTGTCAATACCAGTCGACCCCGATGTGTTTCAATGAACATACTCCAAAATTTAGAGTGGTGCAAAAATAAACATTTTTCAGCTCAAGATGAATTACAATGAGGCAGCAGCTTGATAAAGCTTGTGAAGGCGTGTTAAAAGGTCTTCTATGAGTTCTAACGGGAGCATATTTGCGCCATCACTTTTTGCCTGTTTTGTATCAAAATGCGTTTCCATAAACAGACCATCAACACCTGCTGCAACCCCTGCTCGTGCCATGGTTTCAATCATTTCTGGACGCCCCCCTGTTACACCACTTGCTTGGTTGGGTTGTTGCAAAGAATGGGTCACATCCAATATCGTGGGAGCAAAGGATTTCATCACTGGAATTCCACGAAAGTCAACCACCATATCCTGATATCCAAACATGGTCCCACGATCCGTTATCCAAACCTTTTCATTTGAAGAATCAGTCAGCTTTCGAACGGCATGTTGCATGCTCTCTGGACTCATAAACTGTCCTTTTTTCAGATTGACGTATTTCCCAGTTTTAGCAGCGGCGACGACCAAGTCTGTCTGTCGAACCAAAAAAGCAGGAATTTGAAGCACATCTACATATTCTGCAGCTTTTTTTGCATCATCAATCTCATGGATATCAGTAACTGTTGGAACTCCAAACTCAGTGCTTACTTTTTGTAATATTTTTAATGCTTTCTCATCGCCAATTCCAGTAAAGCTGTCGTTCCGACTGCGGTTTGCTTTTTTAAAACTTCCTTTAAAGACAAAAGGAATTCCGAGTTGATCGGTAACCTTGACTAGATGTTCTGCGATATGCATTGCCATTTCCTCTCCCTCTATGGCGCACGGTCCAGCGAGAAGGAAAAAGGAGTTTGAGGTCGATAGACGATCTTCAAATGTTTTCATGATGTAAAAATAGGAATTTAGGATTTGCTTTCGAATCCGACATACTCGCTGTAAATAATGTACATTTGCGCCGATAAAATTGGAAATGAAAAATATCCGTAACATTGCGATTATCGCGCACGTAGACCATGGTAAAACCACTTTGGTTGATAAGATTCTTCACCACTGTCAACTTTTTCGTGAAAATGAATCCAAAGGGGAGTTGATTCTTGACAACAACGACTTGGAACGTGAACGCGGCATTACGATTCTCTCAAAAAACGTATCTGTTCCGTATAAGGGCAACAAAATCAATATTATTGACACGCCTGGTCACGCCGACTTTGGCGGTGAAGTTGAGCGTGTTCTCAACATGGCTGATGGTGTTTTGTTGTTGGTTGATGCCTTTGAGGGACCCATGCCTCAAACTCGCTTTGTTTTGCAAAAAGCAATTGATCTAAAGCTAAAGCCCATAGTCGTTATCAATAAAGTCGATAAAGAAAACTGCACTCCTGAAGAGGTATATGAAGCGGTTTTTGACTTGATGTTTGAGCTCGGTGCAGAAGAATGGCAGCTTGATTTTCCAGTCTTATACGGATCAGCAAAACACAACTGGATGTCGGAGGATTATCAAGTCCAAACAGATTCGGTTGAACCCTTACTGGATGCTGTCATCAAACATATCCCCTCCCCAAAAGTAGAAGACGGAACCAAACAAATGCTGATCACCTCATTGGATTATTCTTCATTTACAGGTCGGATTGCCATTGGTCGATTGCACCGAGGTGAGTTGAAAGCTGCTGATGCTGTCTCTTTGGTAAAAAGAGATGGAACGGTCGTAAAGTCCAAAATCAAAGAATTGCTAGTCTTTGATGGTTTAGGGAGAAAAAAGGTAGAGCAGGTTGTAGCGGGTGATTTGTGCGCCATTGTCGGTTTAGATGATTTTGAAATCGGAGATACTGTTGCGGATATTGCTTCGCCAGAGGGGCTGCCAACCATTGCGATTGATGAACCCACGATGAGTATGTTGTTCACAATTAATGATTCGCCCTTTTTTGGAAAGGAAGGAAAATTTGTAACGTCTCGTCATATCAAAGACCGCTTGGAGAGAGAGCTCGAACGAAACCTTGCCATGAGATTGGAAGAAACCGATACAGCCGACAAGTTTATCGTATATGGGCGTGGGGTTTTGCATTTGTCTGTGCTGATCGAAACCATGCGTAGAGAGGGCTATGAACTTCAAATCGGGCAGCCACAAGTCATTATCAAAGAGATTGATGGAAAAAAGTGTGAACCAGTTGAAGAACTTACCATTGACTTGCCAGAGGAGGTTTCTGGCAAAGCAGTTGAAATGGTTACCACACGAAAGGGAGAGATCGTAGCCATGGAACCAAAGGGAGGACGAATGATTTGCTCATTCAAGATCCCATCACGCGGAATTATTGGCCTGCGAAACCAACTTCTCACCGCGACAGCAGGGGAGGCCATTATGAATCACCGATTTACTGCCTTCGAACCCTACAAAGGGGAAATTCAAGGTCGAATCAATGGCTCTTTGATTTCGATGGAGAAGGGGACGGCCATCCCTTATTCCTTGGATAAATTGCAGGATCGTGGTAAATTTTTCATCCACCCCGGAGAGGAAATTTATACGGGACAAGTGATTGGTGAAAATTCGCGAGCGGATGACTTGGTTGTCAATGTAACCAAGACGAAAAAATTATCCAATGTGCGTGCTGCGGGATCTGATGATAAAGTCAAGCTCGCACCTCCGATTCAGTTTAGCTTAGAAGAGGCATTGGAGTATATTCAAAAAGATGAGTATGTGGAGGTAACTCCCAACTCCCAACGATTACGAAAAATCTATCTCGATGAAAACGAGCGCAAACGGCAGGAAAAACAAATCGGGTAATTTATTGAGTAATTTTACGTTTTATAATCAGTGCATGAAAGGATTTAATATTGAGCGATATCATGATTCCCTCAGAGATGTTTGGGATGATTTTGTAAAAAGGTCCAAGAATGGAACTTTTATGCTCACACGTAAATTTATCGGTTATCATGGCGATCGTTTTACAGATGCCTCACTTTTGGTTTATAAGAACGAAAAGCTCATTGCCGTTTTTCCCGCCAATAGTAGTGAACAAACAATTTATTCCCATCAAGGTTTGAGTTATGGGGGATTGGTGTTGCCAAAACAAATAAAGCTCAGTGATGCTTTGGCTGCTTTTGCAGTACTATTGAAATACTACGCTGACAAAGGATTTTTAAATCTCATCATCAAGCAAACCCCGGCTCTTTACCACCTACAGCCATCCGAAGAAATTCAATATGCTTTGTTTGTTACCAAGGCGGAACTATATCGCAGAGACGCTGCGATTTGTTTACGGCCATCTTCCTTTAAACCCAATGAAAATCGAAAGCGAAAAATCAAATCGGCCAATTCACACCATTTCCAAATCCGTGAAACAGACAATATGGAACCGTTTTGGAATGTGGTCCTTATTCCCAATTTGCAAATTAGCCATGGGGGTACACCCGTACATTCTCTACAAGAAATTCAGTTCTTAAAAGATACATTTCCAGACCATATCAAACAATACGATATTTATGAAGGAGATAAAATTCTCGGCGGAACAACCTTATTTAATACCACAAAAACATCTTTGGCACAGTATATTTCTGCAACCCCTCACGGGAAATCTACGGATGCACTTTCTGCACTATTTGCTCATATTATTCAAGAGAAAAGTAGCGCATTTGATTATTTTAGTTTTGGTCACTCCAACGAGGACAATGGTCGAGTGCTTAATCACACATTGAGTTATTGGAAAGAGAGTTTTGGGGGGAGCACCCTGACCCATGATTTTTATAAGATCAACATCGCAAACTACTCCATTCTCGAAAAGCTGATCAACTGATGATTTCAAAAGGGACGTTATATACAGTTCTAAACGGGATTGCGCAGTTTGTCAAAGCCATTTCTTCACTTATTATCAACAAAGTGATTGTTGTGTTTTTAGGCTCTCCTGCTTTGTTATTTGTAGGTAATTTAAAAAGTGTATTCACAATCCTTCAGCAAATCAGCGGGGCAGGGGTATACGAAGGTGCCGTGAAGTATCTCTCTGGAGAATATAAAGACCGTCAAACGTTTATTTTACAGGCATGCTTAACACTTATGCTCCTTGGATTTTTTATTTCCATTGCTCTTTATTTTGTTCTACACGATCAAATCTTGGACCTTTTACAGTTGGGTGATAACGATCGTGAACTTATTCCTTGGCTAACAAGGGGAATTGTGTTGAGTTTGCTCTGTTTTGTTTTTCATACCCTGATGCAATCCTTTTTTCATGGCTTGAAATCGTATAAAATCATCGTGCAATCAACTTTGATTTCTGCTCTGTTGACTTTGGGAGTCTCTACCGCTTTTATTTATTATGCAAATAAGATTGGGCTAATCTTGAGTGTTTTTGTTCCAAGTGTGATCTTGCTTTTGACCTATTGTTTTCACATTCGTAAATCGCGGCATTTTGGTCGAGTGCTTTTCGATAAACCTTTTCGTCTGTTTGTATTTAAACCAGTACTGTCTTTTACAGCAATGTCAGCAGTTGCAGCAATCGTGTTTCCCTCTGTACTTATCACAATTCGAACTTTGCTTGTTGAACATTCGGGGGTTAAACTTGCTTCCTACTGGGAAGGGTATAGCAGACTATCTCTGTTTATGAGCGGTTTGGCAATTTCATCAATATCCTTGTACTATCTGCCAAAACTCGTTGAAGCCAATACAGGACAGGAAATGTTGAAAGTTGTTCTTTGGGGTGTCAAATTCTTATTTGCCGTAGCATTTCCTGCGATGCTGCTAATCTTTTTGTTTGGCAGTGATGTTATATCATTGTTATACACGACGAATTTTTTAGAAGCTATTTTTCTGTTGAAATGGGAGTTGTTGGGCACGTTTTTAAAACTGCTTTCGTTTACCGTTTCATTTATTATGTTCGCAAAAAAGCTAACAACAGTCTTTGTTTTATCAGAGTTGATTTCAGGCCTTATATTTTTTGGTCTGAGTGTATTGCTTGTAGAAATGTATGGAGTCGTTGGAGCGTCTATTGCTTTTGCCGGAACCTATTTCTTGTATTTGTTGTGGGCGGTGATTTACTTTGGAAAGCGTTTTAGATTTTTCGAAAAAGGGTAAAAAATCTTCGTGCAAGGTGACTCTGACTCGATAAGAAATACACAAAATTGCGAAGAATAGGTTGTTGTAAGGGTTTATAATGTTTGCGCCCAGATTTTTTGTCACTGATTAAGCTTGCGTTGTGTAATTGATGATTGTGATGCGCCTTGTGTATTTTTTGAATATCTTGCTCTGAAAAGTCATATTTATCAGCAAAAAACAATTTCGTTTTTAGAAAAGATTCCGTGTTATTTGAGTGAGATAAACGATGCTTACGGTATACGCTCAACACCACTGGGATCAATCCAAAGTCCGCATGAAATACAAGATCAGTCAAGATGGGATAGTCTTCGTAATCTATGCCAATCTCGATGTAGCGTGTAAAGTCAACAATTTCTAGAAGCATCTTTGTTCTGAAGCAACAACCCATTAAATAGTTTCCATAAACCTGTTGAAATCTTATGTAATCTTCTTTTGTGCCCAAAAGTATTTTTTTATTAAAAAATGGCTTGATTTTTTCTGTACGCTCATGGAAAACATCAAACCCACTATCGACAAAACCATAGCTTGGATTTCGATCCAATTCATTCACCAAAGTTTGAAGCGCATAAGGGTCTGACAACCAATCGTCGCCAGCTAAGTCAAAAACATACTCTCCTTTACACCTGTGGAGCGTTGCGACAAAGTTCTTTAAGATCCCTAAATTATCTTTGTTTTGATGCGGCTTGATAAAATCATGCTTTTCAGCTATATCTGTAATGATTTGATAGGTGTTGTCTGTTGAAGCATCGTCTGAAATAATGACTTCGAATGGGAATGTTGTTTGTTGACGAAGAACCGATTTCAGCGATTGATCGATATACTTTTCACAATTAAAGGTCATCATGTGAACTGAAAGCTTTATCATTTCAATAGGAGTTTAGTTCAATTCCAAATGACTTTAGAATTTTCTTAAATACGACTACAGGCCGATAAACAAACAAGGGCGATAACAATAAAATACGTTGCGTAAAATTTAAGAATTTAAGATCTATTTTTTTACGCAAAATTTTCATCTCCTCAAATTTTCTTTCACCTTTTAGTTTTTGGCAAAAGCAATAGAAATAGAAATTAATAAACTTTTTCTGGCGGTCAGATCCGCTGAGGTATTCTTCTAATTTAGGATATATTTTTTTAGAATTCGAGTTCCTGGTTATACTATTAGGGTCATGACATAAAATTGTACATAGGTGTTGGGTGTGAAAAGCCAGATTATAATCAGAAAAACAACGAATATAAAAATCAATATCTTCAGCAAAAGTCACATCTTCATTGTAATACCCGGTCTTTTTAAAGACGCTTTTATGAACCACAATACAACTTTGCGTGAGAATCAAACGTCCCAAATTTATTTTAAAAAAATCGTTGATCACGACTGACTTCACTTTAGTATTACTTGGAAGTTTTGATTTTGGAACAAAAAATTTGTCATTGTAATTTTCTCTGTAATGGGTAGCAAAAACAGATTCCTCTGGGTATTCTTTTACAAGGTTCCGTATTGTTTCTAAATAAGTGGAATCCCAATAGTCGTCAGCATCCAAAAAGGCAATATAGAGGTGTGTCGCTGCGTTTATCCCTGTATTTCTAGATGCAGAAAGCCCCTTATTCTCGCTGTGCTCAATGATCTTTATTCGATGATCACGAGCTGCTTTAACGACATCCAAACTGTTATCGGTCGAACAGTCATTTACAATGATAACCTCAAAGTTTCGATAAGTTTGATTTAACACACTATTTAGAGTTTTTGCAACATATGCCTCTTTATTGTATAGCGGTATTACAACTGAGAAATAGACATCCATTTACTTTGCTTTTAAGAAATAGAATAACCTCAGCAAATCAACAAAAAGTATAGGTGCCCCAAATACATATAGCACTGTTTTAAGAAATGGACTTGAGATCGTCAGCGCTAATCTCACCAGATTGTGTAACATATACCTATTTAAAAGTGAATATGTTCTTACAAGTTTGCTATGGGATAGATCTAATGCAGAATTGGAATCAAGCCTGGCATGCATCGCTCCAGACTTTTGAATTTTTTTAACAAATTCTCTGTTGTTTTCAAGCCCCAAGTGATATGTTTCGTTTGGTAAATGAACAACATCTTTATTTAGTGATTTTAGAGATGAAGACAAGTAAATGTCTTCTCCATAAGCATTGTCCTGAAAGTCATTAAAAACTTCACTAAATAATTCTTTTTTTATCAAAACGTTTCCAAATAAAATGGAGTTGTACGGATTCAGCTGTCTCTTTTCGGCACTTATTTCCTCTCGATTCCTCCCATACCGCAAACGGAGACTAAATGGTTTTATTTCGTTTGCATAACAACAGCCACCAATTGCAACGTCAGCGTTGTTAAATGTGACGAAATTTGTGTATTTAATTACATATTCATCTGTCTTTGGTAACATGTCAGCATCGATAAAAAGCAGCCAATTGAAACTACTATTTTTAGCCAATTTAATCCTTGTTGAAATGCTCCCTAAATTTGATTGATTTTCAAAAAATGAAAACCCATTTCGCTCACAAGCTTCTTGATTCTTACGGACATCATCTGTCGAAAAATCATCACAGACTAATACCTCTACAGCTTCTTCGAGTTGGGCAATCTGTTCTGCCAAAATATCTAAAAGTTCTGAGCAATCAGTGTTATAAGTCGGAATGCAAATGGATAACAAGACTTAGGATTTTGATTTCACCTCAACAACCTGTTGATCCTCACACATCAAGGTTCTTTTGGGAAATTTTGATATCAACCCAAAATCGTGCGTCGCCATCAAAATCGTTGTTCCCTGTTGGTTGATTTCATGAAGGAGTTTCATTACTTCTTCGCTTGTAATTGGATCTAAATTTCCCGTTGGCTCGTCGGCCAAGATGAGCTTTGGTTCGTTCAGCAAAGCGCGCGCAATCGCAATACGTTGCTGTTCGCCTCCCGAAAGTTCATGGGGGAAGAACTTGAGTTTGTCTTCAAGTCCCACAGCTTCCAATACCTTTGAAATACGTTCTGTTCGTTTGTCAACTGATTTCCAGCCCGTTGCCCGTAAGACAAAGTCGAGGTTTCGCTCCACGCTGCGGTCAGAAAGAAGTTGAAAGTCTTGAAAAACAACCCCGAGTTGTCGTCGCAAATCTGGAATATGCCGCTCTCGCAACTTTAGTAAATCACAATCAACTACTTTCCCTTTTCCATCTTGGAGCTTGATATCGCCATAAAGCGTTTTTAATAAGCTACTTTTTCCAGTACCTGTCCTCCCGATCAGATAGACAAATGCACCTGGTTCAAGTGTAAAAGAAACATCACGTAAAACCACTTTTTTATCTTGTGAGATCGTGGCGCCCTCAAACGAAATAATGTGTTTATCCATGATTTAGCCCTCTAAATTAAAAACTATCACACAAACAATCTTAAACTTTTTGACTTATTTTTTATCTACAAAACATAAAAATTATATTAAAATTCAAATTTTA
>NHEI02000003.1 GCA_002171575.2 Flavobacteriaceae bacterium TMED81 | reverse complement strand
CGATAACAAAGTTTCCGTAATCGGTTTCAACTTGCACTCGTTTTTGATGATTCTGCTTTGCATATTTGAAGAAAAACGGGATGGCATTGTCATCCGTCAAAACAAAATCTTCTTTTTTAGGCTTCACTTCAGCGTTATTGGTATTTTTACGCTCGATTGTTGGGGTGGACGGAGTCGGCTTGGCAGTTGGCTTGGAAACACAACTCAGCAAAGACAAGCCAAGACAAAAAACAATGGTTTTATTATGCAATTTCATTCTTTTCTAGAATTCGTGCCAAAAATACAAGAATTGCGTTTACCGGGCTTATCCGAACAACTCACCATGGCTCCAGCCATACGAAAGCAATTGCTTGATAAGCCAATCATCAATCCTAAAAAAGCGGCGGTTATTTGCCTTTTTTATGAGGGCTTGCATGGCGAGACTTGCTTTTATTTGATAAGAAGATCTTCTTATCCAGGCGTTCACTCCAATCAAGTTGGTTTTCCAGGTGGTCAAATTGATTCCGCAGATCAAACACCTTGGGATGCTGCGAAACGAGAACTCTGGGAGGAACTTGGAATTTCCCCACAACAAGTTACCAAAATTCGAAAAATCCCTCCCTTGTATATCCCCCCAAGCCATTTTTGGGTCGATTGTTTTTTGGGGTATTCAACTGCTAAAACCGAACTGAATCTCGATCAAAATGAGGTGAAAGAAGTGATTTCTGTTTCTCTGGCTGAATTTATCAATGCCATAAAAAGTTTTACAAATCAGGTTGAGAGTAAGGGGGTTGAAACGCCTATATATATGCTGTCTGACAACACCGTTTGGGGTGCGACTGCCATGATGCTTGCTGAAATAAAGTCAATAATATCTCAAGCCCTAAGCTAAATCCTTAGTACATTTGATAAAAATTGTTTAGGTGTTTAAAAGAAACCCTTTCGGTCATTACGATATATTGAAAACGTGGCTTATTCGTGTTTTTGGGGTGATTAGCCATAGAAGGTATCAGGGCTTTAATGAACTGCAAATAGAGGGATCCGAAAACATCGTTAACCTCCCTGAGCGTAAAGTCCTTTTTGTTTCCAACCATCAGACTTATTTTGCAGATGTTGTTGCGATGTTTCATGTGTTTAACGCCAGTTTATCTGGAAGACAAGATACCCTGAAGAACTTGGGCTATTTATGGAAGCCAAAACTCAACATCTACTTTGTAGCGGCAAAGGAAACCATGCGATCTGGTTTACTTCCGAGAATTCTTGCTTATGCAGGGTCGATTTCGATAGAGCGAACATGGCGATCTAAAGGAAAAGATGTAAATCGACAGGTTAAAATGGGAGATATTTCTAAAATTGGCATGGCACTAGATGATGGATGGGTTATTACGTTCCCTCAGGGAACAACCACTCCTTTTAAGCCCATTCGAAGGGGGACAGCCCATATCATCAAGACCTATAAGCCGATCGTTGTTCCCATCGTAATCGATGGCTTTAGACGTTCCTTTGATAAAAAAGGGATTTTTATTAAAAAAAGAGGAATATTACAGTCGATGGAAATCAAAAAACCACTTGATATCGATTATGACAATGAAAGTATAGAGGAGATTGTAGAAAAACTCCAGTTTGCGATCGAACAGCATCCTTCCATGCTAAAGGTTATCCCAGAAGATGAGTTGCGCGCCTATGAATCTGCAAACAAAAAACGCGAGTGGTCTTAAATTATTGAATCACCCCAGCACAACTCACCCGAGCCCCTGCTGCACCTGATGGTTGAGAGACCAAGTCATCTTGCCCTTGGTGTACAATGACCGCTTTTCCAATGATGTTTTTCGTCTCGTCATCACAACCGATACACCATTGATCTGTTTCAAACGTAATGACCGCTTCGCCTTTTTGATCTGCCTCAAAGTTTCCGATATCCCCTTTGTGATAGCCCGTTTCACTTCCCCAAGGACCATGTGGTTCAAAAGTTGGATTCCAATGACCACCTGTCGATTTTCCATCAGCAGATGAGCAATCAGCAAGTTCGTGGAGGTGAATGGCGTGTAGACCGGGAGTAAGCCCAGAAAATGTCGCTTTCATAACCACCACTTCGTCCATTTCTGAAAACGTAATCGTACCTGAAACGCTTGAATCGCTTTTCGGTTCTGCTTCAACTCGGATTGTAGTGCTCTCTGAACAGGATGTAAATGAAATTAAAATAGAGATGTAAATGGAAAGTTGGAAACTAAAGTGAGCTCTCATTGTCGTTGATTTTTCAGCAATATATTTAATTTATTGATATTTGTTGCATGAAAAAGAAAGTAAACTCCCTGGTCTTACTCATTTCTATATTCTTGCTTCAGTCGTGTTCAAATCGTTATTTGAGCTCTGTTTACCAGCCAATATCCACACCACTTGATTATACGGACTTGGACAATTGGGCGGTTCACCCGCAAAACACGCCTTCACAGCTCGATTTTGTGAAACCAGAAAAGAACCCATACGATGTGGATGTTTTTTATATCCACCCAACCATTACCACAAGCAGAAAAAACAGTGCATGGAATGGGGATGTCGCCGATGAAAATTACCGCCAAGCTACTTTAAACACAGCGATCAAATACCAATGCTCTGCATGGTATGGGCTTGGCCGAACCTTTGCTCCCTTTTACCGAGATGCGCACGTTCGCTCTTTTCGGGAGCAGTTTAAACCAGTAGGAGGGGACGATGCTTTCCGGTCTGCATACGAAGACATTAAGGCAGCGTTTAAGCACTATTTAGAACATGAAAATAAGGGTCGACCTATTGTTCTTGTCTCGCACAGTCAAGGCACCCTACATGCGGGTCAACTGCTAAAAGATTTTTTTGAAGATCAACCTTTGCAAAAGCAATTGGTTGCTGCTTATTTGGTTGGGATTGCCATTAAATCGGAGTATTTTCAAAATATACCGTTTATGACAAATCCTACAGAAACAGGCGGATTTGTAACATGGAATACCTATAAAAGAAATCATTTGCCAGATGATTATGAGAAATGGTATAAAGGTAGCTTAGTGACCAATCCCATAACTTGGGATGATCAAAAAAGTGCTAGCTATGAGCAGCACAAAGGCCTTGCTTATTATGATGGAATGATCTATCCGAATAGTCTTTCTATTGAACTGATCGACGGCATGGTATGGGCGAGAACACCAAAGGTCCCAAAACGATTTTGGTTGTCGTTTGTCAAGGACTATCACTTTGCAGATATTACGATTTTCTGGAAGGATATCCGAGAAAACACCCGAATGCGGATCGAAGCTTTTTTAGCAAAGAGTTAAGACTCTTCTGGGGCAAGTTCAAATTCTGCGCCCTCCAGCTCAGTAGAGATGGGGATTTGACACCCCAACCGTGAATTCGATTTGACGTGATAGGCCTCATCAAGCATGGCTTCCTCATCATCGTTTCGTTCCCCAAAATGCTTGTCTGTGTGGATGTACACCTGACAAGATGCACACATTGCCATTCCGCCACACACCCCTTCGACAGGAAGATCGTAGCTTTTGCAGACCTCCATCAAATTCATATTCATATCTGTAGGGGCGGCGAGTTTATGTGAAACTCCCTCACGGTCAATAACGGTTATGTTGATATCACTCAGTGTGTATAAAAATGAAATTAATCAAAGCCCTGTACCCCTTGAACAGTGGTGTACTTTAGGGTAAATTTTTTGTCGGGATTGATGCGTTTATAAGCGGATTGTACAGCGAGAGTCGCCTCGTGAAAACCACACAAAATCAGCTTCAACTTTCCGGGGTAGGTGTTCACATCCCCAATCGCAAAAACACCTGAGCGGTTGGTTTGATAATCAAACGTATCAACGACGATGGCATTTTTTTCAATTTCCAGTCCCCAGTCAGCAATCGGACCGAGTTTGGGTGATAGTCCAAAAAGTGGAAACCACAATGCCGTTTCAATTGGTACTGTTCCGTCTTTGGTTTCGATAATGACCTTTTCGAGTTGTTGTTTGCCCTCAAGTTGTTTCACTTCCGCAAACGTATAGAGCTTTAGTTTGCCCTGTTTCTCGAGTTCATACGCTTTCGCAATAGAGTCTTTATGTGCTCGAAATCGATCTGACCGATGTACAAGATGAACAAAGCCATTTTTTTCAGCAAAATAGACCGCCCAATCCAGCGCCGAATCACCACCACCAGAAATAACCATTTCTTTTCCTTGGTACTGATTAGGATCCTTGACGATATAGTTCACTCCGTTTTGTTCAAAATCTGAAAGATTTTCAATGATGGGTTTACGTGGTTCAAAACTTCCCAGTCCACCCGCAATCATGACGACAGGGGCTTCGTGTTTTGTGCCTTGACTTGTTGTGACGACAAAGTTTCCATTTGGCAATTCGTCTATGGTTTCTGCACGCTCACCAAGCGTAAATCCAGGTTTAAAAGGCGCAGCTTGCTCCATCAATTTATCGACCAATTCACCCGCTAAAACAGTGGGGTAGCCCGGAATATCATAGATTGGTTTTTTGGGATAAATCTCTGAAAGCTGACCTCCAGCTTGTGGAATGGCATCGATAAGATGACAGTGAAGTTTCATTAAGCCTGCCTCAAATATGGCAAATAAACCCACAGGACCTGCTCCGATAATAACAATATCTGTTTTAATCATGCTCTTCGATTAGATTTTCAGTTACTTTATTCATAGCTTCAACTTTTTGCTCAAAATCCCCTTTGATTTGCGAGCGGTAAATGTATAACTTATTGAGAATATCATCGATTTGTTCTGGTAAGAAGTTTTCCAACCATTGTCGCAAACGCTTGGCAAATGTTGGGGATTTGCCATTGGTTGATATTCCAATTTTTAAATTTCCTTTTGTGACGATACCCCCCATATAAAAATCACATTGTGAAGGTCTATCGGCTACATTGACCAAGATGTTTTTTTCTCTACAGTCCGCAAATACCTTTTGGTTGACTTCAGGACTATCGGTTGTTGCAATGACGATATGTGCGTTTTCCAGATCGCTTTTTTTGTATTTGTCTTGGATATAATTGATTTTCTTTCCTTTGATAAACGATGCTGTTTCCTCACGTAGCATTGGGCTGACGATTGTGACACGACTTTCAGGAGAAGATTTGAATATAAAACTCAATTTTTCAAACCCTGTTCTAAAGCTTTCCACTGTTTATCGAATAAAGCCAACACCAGCGGTGTTGTTGGTTAAAAAATCAATGAGTATAAACGTGCCCAGTCCTTTGTTTTTGTGAAAGGGCTGATGTACGATTTCTTGAGCAGTTATCAGCTCTATTGCTCCAATGTCATTTAATCCAAGAGAGCTTGTGGGTTCGGGTTGCAGGTTTTCCAGTTCCAAGCGATGACTGATCGATTTGATCTTGATTTGAACCTTTTGAATCCCCAATTGCAACCAGTATTTTGCGCCAGGGATTAGATTCGTATCCTGCATCCAACACACTTCGGCACGAAGTTGTTTGGAAACTTGGAGGTCATTCTCAGCACTGACGATTGAATTTCCACGAGAAATGTCAATTTCATCTTCAAGTAAGATGGTAGTGCTTTCGCCTTCTTTTGTCTTCCCGACGGGGACGCCATATTTTTCAATGCTTTTGATTTGACTGGAGCGTCCACTTGGGTAAACCAGAATCTTATCACCCACTTGAAAAGTACCAGAATTAACCTTGCCAGCAAACCCTCTGTAGTCGTGATGTTGTTCGGTTTTTGGACGCAATACATGTTGTACCTGCAAGACGTTGTCTTCTTGTAAGGAGCTTATTGTAGGGAGTTTTTCTAGGATTTCAAGCAGAGTCGATGAATGGTACCAACTCATCTGTTCTGATGAAGAGGTCACATTGTCTCCTAGTAAAGCGGATATTGGAACAAAATCAATCGTTTTTACATCCATGGACGCATTTTGAAGCCATGATTCAACTTGTTTTTTGATTTCTTCGTATCGATTTTGGTCAAAATCGACGAGGTCCATTTTGTTGATGGCAAAAACCAAATGCTGAATTCCGAGCAAACGGTTGATATACAAATGGCGTCTGGTTTGCTCAACCATGCCTTTTCTAGCGTCTAGTAACAAGATCGAAGCTTGCGCAGTTGAAGCACCTGTTACCATATTACGGGTGTATTCTACATGACCAGGTGAATCTGCAATGATAAACCGTCGGGTTGGCGTGGAAAAGAAAATGTGGGACACATCTATTGTAATCCCTTGTTCTCTTTCGGTGAGCAAGCCGTCTGTGGCTAAGGATAAATCCAAATAATCAAAACCTCTCGATTCGCTTTTGACTTTGATGTGCTCCAACTGATCTGACTTTAAGGAATCAGTTTCATATAAAAGCCGTCCAATCAGGGTACTTTTACCATCATCAACACTTCCTGCAGTTGCTATTTTTAAAATATCCATATTAAAAGTATCCAATTTTTTTACGTTCTTCCATTGCACCTTCTGATCGTTTGTCATCAATTCGTGCACCTCGCTCTGAAAATGACGAGCTGCTGATTTCGTGTATGATATTATCGAGTTCAAAAGCATCGGACAAGACCGCTGCGGTACAAGTCATATCCCCAACCGTTCGAAAACGAACATTGGCGGTAATGACCTCGTCATTCTCTCCAATCTGAATAAAATCAGAGTAGGGCATCCACAATCCATCTCTATTATAGACCTTTCTTTCGTGCGCATAATAAAGCGACGGGATTTGTATTTGCTCTCTTTGTATGTAGTTCCATACGTCTAGCTCTGTCCAATTGCTAATCGGAAATACACGAACATTTTCGCCATTGTGAATGTTTCCATTTAACATGTCAAACAGCTCAGGGCGTTGTAGCTTTTCATTCCATTGCCCAAAATCATCGCGAACAGAGAAAACACGCTCTTTTGCCCTTGCTTTTTCCTCATCTCTTCTTGCTCCGCCAATACAAGCATCGAATTTGTGCTTTTCGATCAAATTCAAAAGAGTCGTGGTTTGCAGAGAGTTTCGACTCGCATATCGACCCGATTCGTCTTGAGAGAGACCCGCATCAATATCGTCTTGTACATATCCAACAATCAATTTGGCGCCAAGTGAATTGACAAGATGATCCCTAAATGCGATGGTTTCGGGGAAGTTGTGACCTGTATCGACATGAACCAAAGGGAAAGGGATTTTTGAGGGCGCAAAAGCTTTTTCAGCCAAGCGGACAAGGGTGATCGAGTCTTTCCCACCTGAAAACAGCAAGCAGGGGTTGTCAAATTGACCTGCTACCTCTCTCATGATGTATATGGATTCTTCCTCTAAATGTTGTAATACGTCCATCGTTTAGTTGTTTGTTTTGTGTAAGCCACATTCTTTGTGACTGGATTCCCACCACCAACGTCCAGCACGTGGGTCTTCACCCTGTGTAATTGCTCGCGTACAAGGCGCACAGCCAATGCTGATATAACCCTGTTGGTGTAGGTTGTTTTGCGGAATATTGAACGACTCGATATAGTCCAAAACCTCTTGATATGTCCAATGCAATAACGGATTGAACTTGATGATATCAAACTGGGAGTCATAGGCAAAGACTGTAAAATCAGATCGGTTGGCCGACTGTTCACTACGCAAGCCCGTAATCCAAACGGAGTAGGGTTGGAGTGCTCGCCGTAAGGGGTTGATTTTCCGAGCAGCACAACAGTCTTTTCGATTTTGAACCGATTCATAAAAGCCATTAATCCCCTGATTAGAAACCAATTCTTCAACCTCTTTATCATTTGGAAAAAAGCTTTGAATGGGTTTGTTGTATTTTTTTTGAGTTGTGGACAAAACGTCGTAGGTCTCTTGAAACAATCGTCCTGTATCTAGGGTAAAGACATCAATAGACATCTGATTTCTAAAAATGTAATCTGTCAAAACCTGATCTTCTTGACCAAGTGATGAGGAAAAGCAGGTTTTTCCCAATTTTGCATTTGCAACCATGGCAAACAAATCGGATAAGTCTTTTGACTGACCCACTGCGTCGTTCAGAGACTGAACCCGCTCAAGGGTTACTATTTCTTTGTTTTTCCCCATGAAAATCTATTCCAGGCACGTTCGTGCACCACGTAAAGCCCCATTTTGGTAATGAGTTCAATCATTCCAATTGACAAGGCAAAGTCAATCTGTCCAGTCACAAAGTAAGAGATGAGAATGGTATCAATTGTACCAATGATACGCCAACTCACCGATTTGATAAAGCTTCTAGAAAGCTTTTCCTTTCCGATGCTATGTTTTTGTGTGTTTGGTTTTAAAAATATGCGTTCTACTAGCATTTTTTTTGATTGTTTCAGGTGCAAATATACAGTTTAAATTTAATATCCTACTAAGTTAGTAGGATATTAAATTTTAATGTTTTATATTTGATTGTGATTTCAAAAAAGTGCAAATACGCTTTAAAAGCCTTGCTTTACATCTCCAAAAATAGTGGGGGAAAAGCCATTTTGACTTCTTCAATCGCACAAGACGAAAACATTCCGAGAAAGTTTTTGGAGAGTATATTGCGCAGTCTTCGAAACAATCAGATTTTATACAGTAAACGTGGAAAAGAGGGGGGTTTTTTGTTGTTGCGTGACCCAAAAGAGATCTACATTGTTGAGATTATGCGAATCATGGACGGACCTGTAGCCATGTTGCCCTGTGTGTCGCTAAACTACTATCAATCCTGCGAGGAATGCGATGAGAAAAACTGTGCGATCAAAGGGATGTTTGAAACGATCAGAGATAAGACCTTAGAAGTTCTCGGTGGTACAAGCTTACACGACCTCAATCAGCAATGATGACAAGATCACCATTTGCACATCGATTCATTTAGAGTTTACGCAAAATCTTGTAGTGATCACTCGTGTAGAGTAGTGCATTGTATGCATTGACAACCCCTCCTGTTTTTGAAATGGCGCCCATCGTGGTTTGTACGCGGTCATAACCCAACTCTAACTCATAGTCGATTTTAACCACAGACTCCATTAACACTTTCCGTACGGCTTTGGGTGATAACTTTGGATAATAAGACAGAATAAGGGCAGCAACCCCCGAGACAGATGGGGCAGCCATCGAAGTTCCACTCAAGGCCTCGTATTGATTGCTTGGCACTGGGGCATAAATCACTGCTCCTGGAGCAAACAAGTCGAGATTGTACTTTCCATAATTTGAAAAAGGAGCAATCATCAATGGATTTTTAACGGGTCCAATTGCGCCAATGGTTATAAAATTAGATGAAACTTCTGGTTCGTTTTGAAAGTTGTCATTCGGGTAGCTAAATATCTCGTCTATGTTCGCACCGTCATTTCCAGCAGCATTGACCAGTAAGACCCCCTTGGACTCTGCATAGACAACGGCTTCTCTGACTTTGTTACTGTGCGGAGAAAAGTCTTTCCCAAAGCTCATGTTGATAATTTGCGCACCATTGTCAGCGGCATATCTGATGGAGAGTGCAACGTCCTTGTCATACTCGTCACCTTCGTTGGGAATGGCACGCACACACATGATTTTAGCAGTTGAAGAAACCCCATCCATGCCGAGGTTGTTGTTACGGACTGCCGCAATAATTCCAGCAACATGAGTGCCGTGTAATTCATCGTCACTTTTGGGCATTACATTTCCGTCACCATAAAACTGTTGTGAAAAGTCATCTGGGTCGTCTCCCGTCGTGCGGGCATTATAACCGAGTTGTTTTGCTTGTTTGACATCATTTTCATAATAATAGAGATTACTCGCTAGGTTTTTTTCAATCAGCGGTAAGCTATCTTTTACCCCTTCTTTGGAAATTATCTCTGCATACTTTTCAATGGCGAGATCTTTGTTCTCAAAATCAGTCCCCGTTTTTAAGAGCCGAATCAGTTCGTATTGATCTCCAGGGGAATCCCCAAGAAAGTTCCATCCGTGTATATCATCTACATAACCATTGCCATCGTCGTCAATGCCATTGTCTGGAACTTCATCTTCATTGACCCAAATGGACTCACTAAGGTCTTCATGTTTGATGTCGATTCCTGTGTCTATCACAGCGACAACTACGGTTTTCCCTTCTTTGTCTTGTAAAAGTTCGTCATAAACTTTATGAACACTCATACCAGGAAAGTTTTCGGATTTGATGTCCGCATGTTGCCACGCATTGACTTGTTCCCAGTCGATAATTTCAGTGGATGGGACAGCCAGTTGACCAATCGGATAACCAGTAAATTGTAAGGTGCTGCAGGAGGTGAAGACGAGGGCGACCAAAGCATAAAGAAGAATTGAATTTTTCATTGGGATATTCATTATATGTTAAACAAAGATAAACGAAGTTAATAGAAAACTCCCTTCTACATAAATCTAAAATCAGATTTATTATTTCGAAAGAACTAGACATATTAGATTGTCGTTTTGAATCAATGGTTGAATGGGTTTTGTAAGAAAAAAAAGGGCTGTATATTTGCAGCCATTGGAGAAATGGCAGAGTGGTCGAATGCGGCAGTCTTGAAAACTGTTGAGGGTCACACCTCCGGGGGTCCGAATCCCTCTTTCTCCGCAAAAAGAAACCCGCAACTTTGGTTGTGGGTTTTTTGATTTCAGTAATGTCGATAGTTTACTATCGTAAAATGAAT
>NHEI02000002.1 GCA_002171575.2 Flavobacteriaceae bacterium TMED81 | reverse complement strand
TTTCAGCATCTGACCCAACGGCTACGATCGCAAACTTATCCGCTCAGGTCAATTCGTAAATCAATGTCTGTTGTTGTAGGACTGATGAGTGGCACTTCTTTGGATGGGCTCGATCTTTGCTGTGTCCGTTTTGCTGACAATCACAATGACTTTCAAATTCTTGCTGCTCAAACCGTTCCTTACTCTACTGAATGGAAATCCAAACTCGAAAACGCATTCTTTGGCACGACAACTGAAATCGATGCGCTTGACAATGCGTATGGCGTGTTTTTAGCAGAGCAGATTACCGACTTTATCAATACACATTCGCTCCCCCCTATTGATATGATTGCTTCCCACGGACACACTGTGTTTCACGAACCCAATCGAGGGATCACAAAACAAATTGGATCGGGAGAAGAAATTGCCAAACACACCGGAATCCAAGTCGTTTATGATTTTAGAACCCAAGATGTGGTTTTGGGTGGTCAAGGCGCTCCCCTAGTTCCCATGGGAGATATTATTCTTTTTAATGCTTATGATGCCTGTTTGAATCTTGGCGGATTTGCCAACGTATCTTTTGATATGCAAAACAGTCGTATTGCCTACGATATCGGAGCGTGTAACCTCATACTCAATCATTTTGCCCAAAAACTCGGCTATGAATACGATGACCAGGGGTTGCTCGCCCAGAAAGGAACTTGTGATGAATCATTGCTAAACGAGTTAAACGATATTGACTATTATGAGTTCAATCCGCCCAAATCTTTGGCAAGAGAGTTTACAGAGTCTCAGCTATTGCCTTTACTTTCAAACTACGATGAAAAAACGGTGCTACATACCTATACAAAACACATTGGTTTTCAAATTGGAATGTCGCTGACAAAAAGCAAAGCCACCAAATGCTTGGTCACTGGTGGTGGCACGTACAATCGTTTTCTCATCCATCAAATCCAGCAGCACACAAGCTGTTTTCTGGAAATCCCCGATCGCACGATTGTGGATTACAAAGAGGCACTGGTCTTTGCACTTTTAGGACTTTTGCGAAAAGAAAATCAAATCAATGTGTTGTCCAGTGTAACAGGAGCTAACCACGACCACAGTTCTGGTCGCATAGCAAAGCCATAGTCATTGTATAAAAAATTGTAAATTCAAAGTCGAATTCAAATAAACCCATCTATGAAACTTTATCACACTTTAATTGCAGTTACACTCGTCTTTTTTTCGTGTAGCACCCCTAGCCCAACAGACCAACTCCACCAACTGATGGACGATTACCATCAAGAGGCGTTACAACTCTATCCGCTAAGTGCTACCTACCAAGGCGATAAAAGGTACAACGACTATTTGCCCAATTCGCTTTCAGATGAATTTATGGCACAAGAAAAATTGTTCTACTCCTCTACGCTAGAAAAACTCAATTCTATTGACGATGGAAATTTAAGCGAAACCGATTTGTTGAGTAAAAAAGTGCTTGCTTGGGAATGTGATATCAATCTCAAACGATTGGGATTCCCAACCCATCACTTGCCAATCAATCAGATGTGGACACTCCAATTAACGATTGGTCAATTGGCCGGTGGAAGTAGCGCACAACCCTTTACATCCGTAGAAGATTATGAGAACTGGCTCAAGCGTGTCGATGATTATTTGATTTGGATAAACACCGCTGAGCAACGAATGAAAGAGGGAATCGAAAAGGAGATTGTATTGCCAAAATCCCTGATCAAAAAAGTTGTTCCCCAACTTGCTAGCATTGCACTTACAGACTTAGAGGATCATTTGTTTTATGGCCCAATTCGCGAACTTCCTGTAAGCTTTTCAGAAGAAGACAAGGTGCGGTTGACAGCAGCGTACACCACCATGATCGAAGACAAAGTAAAGCCAGCATATCTGCAAATCCATGACTTTATGAAAGGGGAATACATGGAAGCAGGCCGAATGAGCAGTGGATTTGACGCCTATCCGTTTGGAGAAGACTATTACGACTATGCCATTCAGCTCTATACAACCACCACGATGAGCGCTGATGAAATCCATCAGTTGGGTTTGAATGAAGTCGCTCGTTTGCGCTCTGAAATGGAAAAAGTAAAACAACAAGTCGGCTTTCGTGGAGATTTGAATGCCTTTTTCGATCATGTAAGAACCTTGCCGCAGCTTGTACCCTTCAATGACCCGCAGCAAGTGATAGACAACTTCAATGCGATTCATGATAAGATGAAAGCCAATGTGGATCGTTTGTTTTCACTCCAACCAAAAACAGCTTTTGAAGTGCGTCGTACAGAGGCGTTCCGTGAAAAATCGGCAAGTGCAGAATACAGCCCAGGGTCGCTAGACGGCACAAGACCGGGGATTTTTTATGTACCCATTCCAGATGTAACCAAATACAATATCTTTTCGGACGAGGACCTGTTTTTGCACGAAGCGATTCCCGGGCATCATTTCCAAATCGCATTACAGCAAGAAAACACTGCCTTGCCTGATTTTAGAAAAACACTGTGGTACAGCTCCTATGGTGAGGGCTGGGCACTGTATTGCGAATCCTTAGGCAAGGAACTCGGATTGTATGATGACCCTTATCAATATTTTGGGATGCTCAGTGCTGAAATGCATCGTGCAATCCGACTTGTTGTGGATACCGGACTACACACCAAAGGGTGGACAAGAGAAGATGCTATTGAGTATTCCTTGGCAAATGAGGCAGAGCCAGAAGCAGCGATTATATCTGAAATAGAACGATATATGGCCAATCCAGGACAAGCATTGTCCTATAAAATTGGGCAGCTCAAAATTCTTGAATTAAGAGAAAATGCAAGTGAGACACTAGCTGATCAATTTTCGATCAGTGCTTTCCATGAAAAGGTCCTAGAAACGGGGTGTATTCCTTTGGCATTGTTGGAAGAAAAAGTTGATGGGTGGGTTTACTCTCAATTGTAATGATTTATATAGCAACTGATAATATTATCGATATTCAATAATTGTTAATTCCTTATTTAATTTGGAATCACACTATGAAAGGTTTGTCAAAGACTTCTCTAAGTTCAATTTTTAATTTTACCATTAATGATCTTTTTTTAAGGTTTGTGCTCATTGTTACTTTTTTAAATTTTCAATTCGCACTTACTGCTCAAGAACGCAAGAGTTTGGAAGCAAATCCTGTGAAGGAAACCCCTGTAATCGATGGAATACTTTCTGAGGACGTTTGGAAGGATTTAAACCCTGCTTCGAACTTCACTTTAATATGGCCTGAAACACGCCATGGCAAGAAAATTCCCGAGGAATATGAAACGACAACATATGTAGGGTACGATCAAAATGCGATTTATGTCGGCGCGATTCTCAAGCATCCAAATCCCGATACCATGCCTAAAGAATTTAGCCAGCGTGACGAAATTTGGAATGTAAACGCTGAAACTTTTTTTGTAACCTTCAATACATATAACGATGATTTGAACTTTTTTGGTTTTCAGATAACAAGTGCTGGAACAGTTGGTGATGTGTATTCCTCTGGGTCAATTGAGTCTGATGATTTTTTATATGATACTGTTTTTGATGCTAAAACACACATCGATTCGGACGGTTGGAGTCTAGAAATGGCAATTCCCTATAGCGCACTTCGTTTTCCTAAAAAGGAGGTACAGTTGTGGGGGTTGAACTTTGGCAGAAAAATCCAGAGTTTAGATGAAACCTACGTTTGGAGTCCTGTTAATGTTAATGAATTGGAATATCATGAGTCCAATGGAATTCTCACTGGAATTAAGAATGTCAGTCCACCTGTTCGGTTGTTTTTTTACCCCTACGTGCAGACATCCATTAATCTTCGAAAGGGAGAAAAATCAGCGTCTTCTTATACAGCGGGTATGGATTTAAAGTATGGGTTAAGTAGCAGTTTTACTTTAGACGCATCTCTGATCCCAGATTTTGGTCAAGTTGCCTTTGATGATGTAGAATTAAATCTCGGTCCATTTGAGCAACAATTTTCTGAAAACAGAGCTTTTTTTACCGAAGGGGCAACCTTATTTGAAATTGCAGACGAGGGTATGGGTGGCGGATCGTTTTTTTACAGCCGAAGGATTGGAGAAGAGGTGTCGCTAGGAGAGGATATGCTAGAAAATAATGAGCAGGCTTATGATTCTGATAGCACCCCACAACTCCTAAATACGATTAAGGTTACTGGAACAACAAATAAAAATCTAAGCATCGGCTTCTTAAATGCCATTACTGACAAGGTTGAAGCTAGAATCGAAAATTTATCTTCCAATCAGAAAAGAAGAAAAACCATACAACCGTTAGTGAATTACAATGTTCTGTCATTATCTCAACAACTGTTGAACGACTACTCATCCATTAGCGTACTAAATACCAACAAAACTGGAAACGATGGTTTGTATGGCAACAATGTGGCATTTGTAGCGGATATGTTTGACAATAAAAGAGATTTCAATTTTAAGGTTAAAGCTTTTGGTAGTAAAACACCTAAAGAAAATAATACGAATGGATTTAGAACAGGTATTAGTTTAAGCGAACTTAAAGGAAATTTTAGGTACAATCTCAGTTGGTGGGGCGTAGACAAACATTACAAACAGAATGAGTTGGGATATTTTAATTATTCAGATCATCAAAGTTTTTCTTCTAGGATTAGTTACCAAATTCTAAAAGAGTACGGCTTTCTTAGAGAGTACAGAAACTATTTATGGTTTCATGACACTCGTACGTTTCATTCTTCTGAAAGAAAGTTATGGGGTTTAAGATTTGGAAACGATTTTTCAACACAAAATTTAATGGTATTTGAGGCTGACTTTGCATACTCATCAAGAACAAGAGATTATGACAAACCCAGAACAATAAACCGCTACATCGAAGAAACCGAGAATTTCCAAGCAAAACTTGTTGTGCAATCCAATAAAAACAAAGACTTTTCTTATCGAGTTCAATGGAACAACTTCGCTTATTTTAATGAAGAATATAACGAAAAAAAATCCCAAAACAGATTTAATGTTTCTACACTTTATCGTTTTTCAAAGCAGTTCTCAATAGCATTAAAATCCAACCATCTTAATTTTAAAGATGATGTGGGATTTCTGGAGACAACAAACCAAGACATCTATTTTGGAAGAAGAGATATTCGATCTGTAGAAAACAATATTGATCTTAACTACTTTTTCGATAGTAAGAAATGGGTCAACTTAAAGCTTAGGAACTATTGGAGTAGAGCCAAACACGATCCTATTTTGTTTAGCCTCAATGATAATGGGAAACGGACCCAAGCAGACTATTTAGACTTAGATTTTGACCCAGATACAAACTTTAACATCTGGAACTTAGATATTAATTTTGAGTGGTGGTTTGCCCCAGGGAGTAATTTGGTTTTGTTGTACCGAAACCAGTTGTTTAAAAGTGATAATGCCACTGATTTGGATTATTTCGGAAGCTTAAACAATCTGTTTAATCAAACCACGCAGCACCAATTTTCGCTGCGAATAAATTATCTGATTGGATCACAATCGCACAAGGAAAAAAATAGACTCAAATCCTAGATTTCGGTTTCACCCTAAAGATTAGAAGGTCGACATTTTTAGTCGAAGTATTTATTTAATTTTCAAAATCATTATCTTCTAATTTTTGGCTTTTCATTTTAAAACAAAATTTAGATTTTATTTTATTAATAATCAACTTTTAAATCAATTTATTAGATTCACAAAAAAAATTATTAATTACATTTATAATTGAAAACTATAATACTGCAATATTCTTTTGTTTTATAACTATGTTGTGTTGGGGATCATGGGCCAATACGCAAAAGTTATCAAGCCAGAAATGGCCTTTCCAACTTTTTTATTGGAATTATTCTTTTGGGATTTTACTCATTACATTAATTTTTGGATTGACCTTAGGTTCTAATGGAGATGTAGGAAGAAGTTTTATTGATGATCAATCTCAGGCAGAACTATTTTATATGCGATCGGCTTTTATTGGAGGGGTTGTTTTTAATTTTGCAAATTTACTTTTGGTCATAGCAATTGAAATTTCTGGAATGGCAATCGCTTTTCCAATTGGTATTGGTATTGCTTTAGTGTTAGGGGAATGAAATTTATATATGCTGTTGTAGAATCCAATTCTAAAAATAATAGTTGGATTGCAATTTAGGTTTCCGTTATAAAAATCAGATGTGTACAACATTATTGCGTTTAATCCACAAGTAAATAAAAAGAAATTCGATGAAAAACTTTAAAAAAATAAAATTCAACTTTGTAATTCTATGCCTTATTTCCTCATCATTTATTGCATATGCACAAAATACTATTGTGGGAAACAAATTTTTTGTTCACCTGGAAAAAATGGATAACGTTTGGTGGTTTGTTGATGGTAATGGGGAGAAATTTGTCTCAACTGGGATGAACCACATGCAAGCAAACATCAGGTTTGCCGATTATAACAAAGAGTACTGGGGAAAACAATTTGGAGATGAAGTTCTTCAAAATGGACGTTTCAATGGAAAAGCAACGCCAGCAATAAAAAAATGGATGGCGCAAACTGCCAAAGACCATAAAGACTACGGATTTAACACAATTCCTTATCATAGACAGTTAAATATTCCAGATGAATATTTTGAAGAATTAGAGATTTTCTACTTTGGAAAAATAAAGACTGGAATCATCCACGCAAATCGAGTAAAATCTTTGTCTCCCAATGGTAAATTCCCAGATGTTTTTAGTGAGGAATTTAAAGATAGAGCCGATCGTATTGCTAAAGAATACTGTTCTAAACACAAAAACAATAAATATTTTCTCGGATACACCTATGAAGATTTGCCAGCTTATGAGTTTCAGATGTATAAACAAGCTCATTTAAGGCGTAACAAAAACTTCGCTTACCTCCCGTGGGTTGCTGATATCATTAACAAAAATGGATTGACAAACGGCAAGAATGTATGGCTTGCAATTCTAAAGAAAAACTACAATACTCCAGCTGAGGTGGCTGACAATTACAACATCGAGATAAATAAATGGGACGACATTGCTTCTGTTTCGTACTGGCCTGAGCCAAACAACAAAGAAAAGTGGCTAGTCGACCAAGAGGAAATGAGTAAACAAATTCTCGAGAATTGGCATAAAATAAACCGTGAAAGCATTTTGAAGTATGACCCAAACCATTTGATTTTTGGAGACAAAATCTTTTGTCATGGAAAAGGACACCCCGATTGGGTGTTTGAAATTGTTGGAAAGTATGTAGATGTCTTGCTCATTCAAGACTATGAAATGCTAAAGCCCTCACACATAGAAGAATTAAAGCGATATCATCGTCTTTCTGGAAAACCCGTATTAAATGGTGATGCATCCTATGCAGTAACGGTCAAAGAACAAAAAACATCAAAAGGATTACAAGTGGAAAGTCATGCAGCTGTGGGAGAAGAATATGAGGTCTATCTCAAAGGAATTATGAATCTTCCATTTATGCTGGGTTGGCACAACTGTGGTTATCTTGAACAATGGACTGGTGGCAAATTAGACAATACTGGGAAACAACAATCTGGTTTTTTTGATCCTTTTGGAAATCCAAGGTTAGAAGCACTTAATCCTATCAAAAAAGCTAATCGTAAAGCTATAAAATGGCACAATGATGCTGGTTATGAAGTCTTTGAATACTCCAAACGAAAAGATCGTTGGGACTAAATAAAACTCCTATCGCATGAAAAATAAACTTATATATAGTGGTTTTTTTGCTTTTTTAAGTATTGCAAATTATTCACAAGGGAAAGATAAATTTGGTGGATTAAGTTTAATTCAACAGAATACATTTGTTTCTTGATCTTATCCATTTTCTCAGCTATTGTGATATAATTTTTTTGACGGCCACAGCAGTGTCTAGAACTGTTTTTTTAAAAGGGATTGGTTTCCAATCAAACCCCCAAACAACCCCAAACAGCGGGGCATAGCTGCACGCCTACACAAAGTCGATTTAATTTACCAGTTAACACAACATCCCAAGAATCAACCGAATTCAACAAAGAGGGTATGGTCCTTATTCCAGGTGGCACTTTTTCTATGGGCGGAGATGACGACCAGGC
>NHEI02000001.1 GCA_002171575.2 Flavobacteriaceae bacterium TMED81 | reverse complement strand
GAGACGTGGCCGAGTGGTCGAAGGCGCTCCCCTGCTAAGGGAGTAGGCGAGGAATCGTCTCGAGGGTTCGAATCCCTTCGTCTCCGCCATTACCCTTTTTTTTTACTATAATAGAAACAATAGGTTGTGGATATTAATTATTATTCGCCCCCATATTCGCCCCCACAATATTGACTTATTACAGCTTTTATGGCACGTCCGCGCGCCCGTGCGCGGCTTGTCTCTTCTGTGTGTGTGTAAGGTGAATTGTAGGACTATTTACTCTACTTCATTGCAGTAAGAATGCTCTATATACTTGAAAGGTTTAGATCTTCTGGAAACACATTCGATTCTAATTAGTTCTAATTTTTCGCGTAATAATCTTGAGTTAGAATTAGAACCTCTACTCTATTTATTCTATCCGCTTTGTCTTCTTCAATCCTATAAGCCATTACAGGATTGCTATTTCTTCTATTAATAAAGTCTTCTATATCATAAGCTCTTAAAACATATTCAGGGCCACTGCGATCTATTGTAAACCGCCCTTCAGCAACATGTGTAAGTGTAAATGGTTGCATAGGCTCGCCTCAACCCCAGCCACTACAAGCCCATAGCAAGAATTCATCTTCAGCAATCGCTTGGTTAGCACAGAGAATAACAAATAATATCGCAAGCAGTTTTTTCATTTAAGCAGTGCGTTCCGACAACAAATCAGGATGCTACGACCCACGAATCTTTTGACCACTAAAAGGTAAAAAAATATTATGTTCATACCATAAGCAATACAATATTTGATAAATCTATATGTTATTTTAATAAGATTACGAATATAGTATCATCTATAGGAAAATTTGTACTAGTTTCGTTTGGTGAATTTTTGCGATGTTAGTAGCATTGGGCCAATACTGGTCTGTTCTAAGGGAGGAAATAATGAAAACAATTCGCACATCTGCATTGGCAGCGACAGCCGCGTTTGGGCTGGCTATTTCTGCAAATGCAACTGAACTAACAATTGCGATCGTTAACAACGGTCATATGATCAACATGCAAAAGGTCGCTGAGGCGTATACTGCTGAGACAGGCGTTTCTTTGAATTGGGTCGCTCTAGAAGAAGGTGTTCTTCGTGAGCAAGTAACTTCTGATACGGCCACGGGTGGCGGCCAGTACGATATAATCAACATAGGTATGCAAGAAGCCCCAATCTGGGGTGCTGCAGGTTGGATTGAACCATTGAACTTTGGCTCAAGCTACGACATGGATGACATTCTACCCGCGATCCGCGCAGGTTTGTCTCACGAAGGAACTATGTATGCCGCACCGTTCTATGGTGAATCATCCATGGTTATGTACCGTAAAGACCTAACTGACGCTGCAGGTGTAACAATTCGTGACAGCGATTCATGGGCAAACATCAAAGGTGCTGCAGCAGCGATGCATGACCCAGACAGCGGTGTTTACGGTGCGTGTTTGCGCGGTAAGCCGGGTTGGGGTGATAACATGGCGTTTATCACAACTGTTGTGAACTCATTCGGTGGAGCATGGTTTGGTGCAGATATGCGTCCGACAATTGACACGGCTGCTTGGGAAGAAGCGATTAATTTTTATGTTGATCTATTGGGTAACTATGGACCTCCCGGTTCCGAAGGTAACTCGTTCAATGAAATCCTTGCGCTCTATAACGAAGGCAAATGTGGCATGTGGATTGATGCAACAATTGCTGCATCATTCCTAACAGTCGACGGCGTTGCATATGCACAATCACCCAATGCTGGTAACCCAGTTGGTGCAAATTGGTTGTGGGCGTGGGCGATGGCGGTTCCAGCGGGGTCACCAAACGCAGACGCGGCAAAAGCGTTTATCGAATGGGCCACATCAAAAGACTACGTCCAGGCAGTTGGCAATCATCCAGACTTTGGTTGGGGTTCTGTACCAACAGGTCAGCGTGCATCGACATATGCATTGCCAGAATTCCAAGCAGTTGCAGGTTTTGCAGCAGCTGAGATGGCAGCGATTGAATCAGCAGCGCCAGCGGCAACTGACCTAAAACCATACGTTGGTGTCCAGTTCGCGGCGATTCCAGAATTCCCAGAAGTCGGCATTGCAGTTGCACAGGAAATGGCAGCAGCATTGTCAGGTGCAAAATCTGTGAAAGATGCACTTGCTGCATCACAATCAGCGGCTGACGCAATCATGTCAGAAGCAGGTTACTACTAACTATTCTACCAAGAAACGGGAGGGCCAGATACGCTTGGCCCTTCCACAAATTTAGCCGCAAGAGCTGATGTTTCATAAAAGGTATTCTCCATTCTCATGTCTCAGCGCACCTTACCACGCCTTATGCAGACCCCAGCTGTCCTACTTTTACTGGTGTGGATGCTAGTACCGCTTGGAATGACAATTTTCTTCTCATTCATTCGCTACGTTTTGAACAATCTGCGCAAGCCTGAATGGACGACACCCAGCATCGATAACTGGCGCGGTTTTGGAAATTACGAGTATGTTTTGTATAAATCCAAAGATTTTTGGTTTGCAGTTCAAAATAGTGTTTTCATCGTTGGCTCAATTATTGTGCTTACCGTTGCTCTAGGGCTCGCCATCGCGGTGTTAATCAATCGGTCTTTTCCTGGTCGTGGCATGGTTAGGGTTCTTTTGATATCTCCATTTTTTGTGATGCCGGCCGTGAACGCGGTACTTTGGATCAACATGCTGCTTGACCCTGTTTTGGGTCTAAATGGTTTGATAGTGAATGGTTTGAACGGTGTAATCGACGGATTGCGCGATTTTCCACTACTTGGAAATTTCTTTTCCTTTTGGCCAGAGCTTCAACCAATCTCATTTCGTGCAACGCAAACATCTGCTTATGCCGTTATTGTTATGGTGACGTGGCAATGGACACCCTTCGCCATTCTGATCTTTATGACGTCATTACAATCTGAGGATCAACAGCAAAAAGAGGCCGCAATTTTAGATGGTGCAAGCGCATGGTCGCAGTTTGTGAACCTAACAATACCGCATCTAGCGCGCCCAATCGCTATTGTGATCATGATCCAAGCGATTTTTCATCTTTCACTTTATGCAGAAATTGAAATTGTATCGCGTGGAAACGGCAATAAAAACCTACCCTATTTGATTGGAGAATTTGCCTCAAATAACATAGGTGCGGCGAGCGCAACAGGCATATTTGCGGTAATTTTGGCCAATATAGTGGCGATATTTTTGCTCCGCATTATTGGCAAAAGCTTGATGGATTAGGAAAAAAGGTGGTTGCAGTTGTAAATAAATCCACGTTCTCCAAAGTGTTCTGGCCTGTACTTGCTTGGACAGTGGCGATTGTGTTTTTTTTTCCGATTTTCTGGATGGTTCTGACCAGCTTTAAAACTGATGCAGATGCGGTAAAACCTGAACATTTAATAGTGTTCACGCCAACGCTAGAGAATTATTTGAACATGATCGAAAACTACGATTTTTGGAGATTTGCCAAGAATTCGGTAATTACATCCCTTTTTGCAACGACTTTTACACTTTTTGTCGGAGTACCTGCGGCTTATGCCATGGCATTTAATCCATCGCGGCATACCAAAGATATTCTTATTTGGATGCTTTCTACTAAAATGCTACCCGCGGCCGCAGTTTTATATCCGATGACCTTTTTAACCAAAAACATCTTAGGCTTATTCGATACGCATTTCTTAATCATTATTGTATTAAGTTTGATCAATTTGCCCATCGTCATCTGGATGTTGTTCACGTATTTTAAAGAAATTCCCAAAGAAATCATCGAAGCGGGAAAGATGGATGGTGTGTCTATTTGGGGCGAAATTAAAGATATTGTTCTGCCGCTTGCATGGGGCGGCCTTGCCGCGACTGCGCTTCTTTGCTTCATATTTTGTTGGAACGAGGCATATTGGACTGTCCGTTTGACCACTATAGATGCCGCAACACTTTCCAAATTGATTGAGGGCAATCGGGCGCCAGAGGGGTTATTTTTCGGCCGCCTTTCTGCGGTCTCGACCGCAGCAGTTGGACCGATTGTAGTACTTGGTTGGTTTTGTCAAAAACAATTAGTGCAAGGTCTCACATTTGGGGCAGTTAAATGAACCAAAAAAATTTATTTGCAACAGATTTAAGTGGAAAAACCTGTTTAGTGACGGGTGCGTGTGGTGGTATAGGTCAGGCGACCGCTGAACATTTTGCGGCCCATGGCGCGCGCGTACTGGTGACCGATATCACAGACACCTTTCCCGGCGACTGCGCTCACGAATATCACAGAATTGATTTAACAAGCGAAGGTGGACTTAATGATTTGGCCCAGTGGGTTGCCGCTGAACGCCCCCAAGTGCTTTTCAATAATGCAGCGCTTTTTGATATGGGGTCCGTCTTGGATGCTGGCCTGGATCAGTTTGATCGCCTGTTCGACGTAAATGTGCGCGCTATGTATGCGGTGATGCAAATTGTTGCTAGGACCTTAACAGAGCATGATATGGCGGGCTCTATAATAAATTTGGCTAGTCAAGCTGGGCATCGAGGTGAGGCCTTGGTGGCACATTATTGTGCAACGAAAGCAGCCGTAATAAGTTACACTCAATCTGCAGCATTGGCCCTTGCTCCATACAAGATTCGTGTGAACGCGATTTCACCAGGTGTAATTGATACGCCAATGTGGGAAACGGTCGATGGCCTATTTGCAAAATTTGAAGGAAAGGAAATTGGTCAAAAGAAACTCGAAGTGGGTGAGGCTGTTCCGCTAGGTTACATGGGGCGCCCCTTTGAAGTTGCGCGTGTTGCTGTTTTTCTGGCTAGCGCTCAATCGCAATATATGACCGCACAAACTATCGGTGTCGATGGTGGAAGTGTTTTGAGGTAGTGCGATGTCCAATTTGACCCCAGAATTTGAATATGTCGATCGAGCTGTGGAATCTATTCGGTATTTAGAACACGGTTGGCCTACAGACCTTTGTCGTTGGCACAGCCATGAAGAATATGAATTGCACTTAATATTAGCGACCCAAGGCAAAGCCTTTGTTGGTGATTACATAGGCGAGTTTGGTCCCGGGTCACTATTCTTATGTGGTCCTAATTTGCCACATAACTGGGTGACCGACGAAATAGGCGCGTCCAAACCCGTAGATGTCCGTGATATGTTATTTCAATTCAATCAAGACAGTATTGATAACTTAAAACATGGTTTTCCAGAATTTCGTGAACTTGATCAATTGCTGGAACGTTCGAAAGGCGGCATTGAATTTGCAAATTTTGACTTGGCATTTGCAAAAAAATCACTCATCGAAATAAGAAATGCTCATGGTGCAATTCGAGTTCTTAAAGCGATGAGCTTTTTGTTAATGATCAAGGATCATCCAAACCAAAAACGTTTGTCTGTCACAAATGTGAATTACCCAAGTTTCAATAAAAGTACATCTGGCATCGCTAAGGTCATAGATTTTATTACTGAAAACTTTGCTGAAAATATTTCATTGAGCAAGGCTTCTGATATGGCTGCGATGAGTAAAACGGCTTTTGCGCGTAATTTCCAAAAGTTTACAGGAAGTAAATTTAGCGAATTTGTGATCCGCGTTCGAATAGGTCAAGCCTGCTCCATGCTGCAGGCTACAGATTTAACAGTCGCTACAATTTGTCATGAAGTTGGCTACAACAATCTCGCCAATTTCAATCGTCATTTTCTTAAGGTTAAAGAGATGACCCCATCAAATTATCGCGATTTCGTGCGACGCGAATTGCTAGCAGGTATGGCGGCAAAACGATGACATCTCCAATGTTATATAAAACGAACTATGACCTAGCAAATTGTAAAACTGGGATAGTCCATCTTGGCTATGGTGCGTTTCATCGTGCGCACCAATCAGTTTATATTGATGACTATATGGAAAAAACAGGTGATCTTAATTGGGCGATTACTGCGATTAATTTGCGCTCATCCGATTCTGGTGCTTTTGCTAAAGCAGCAGGTGCTAAATCAAATTACGTTTTAAAGGAGATCGATACCAATGGAACGCTGACTTATCGTTTGGTTAGATCACATGCCGAGTATATCGATGCGACGACCTCGCGTGCGCGGGCAATTGAGAAAATTTGTGAAGAGCAAGTGAAAGTTATCTCTGCTACGGTTACGGAAAGCGGATATTATTTTAAAAATGACTGGTCACTTAATCTAAGCGCAAGACCTATAACGGCGGGTCTGAGAGGCGAACAAGTCGAAACAATTTATGATTTTCTTGCTGCCGCGTTACAAGCACGTTCCGTGTCGGATGCCGGGCCGGTTTCAGTCTTATGTTGTGATAATATTCGCGATAATGGTCATGTTCTAAAGAATGCGTTGATTGAGTATTTGGCTGCGCAGAGAAATGATCGCCTTGTTTCCTGGATCCACGAAAATGTAACCTTCCCTTGTTCGATGGTTGATAGAATCACACCGCGCACGACCGAAGCGTTAGAAACAGAAATGGCAACATATTTTGGTCACAACGCCCAATCACCAGTGCATGCAGAAGCATTTATCCAATGGGTTTTGGAAGATCGTTTTGCCTCTGACTTCCCTGATTTGTCAAAGGTGGGTGTTGAAATCGTTGCCGATGTTGTTCCATATGAAGAAACCAAAATCCGAATATTGAATGGTGGGCATACGGGACTTGCTTATCTGGGTGCTTTGGCAGGTCACGAAACATTTGATCAAGCCATGCAAGATCAAGAAATTCGTGCACATTTTGATGCATGGGAGCGCGACGAGGTCCTCATTGGCCTAGATAAAAATATTCCTTTCGATACTGTTGCCTATCTTGGGGAGATTTCACGCAGATTTGAAAACAGTGGTATCGCCGACAGCTTGGAACGCATTTGCATGGACGGTTACTCCAAAATGTCGATTTATATTCGACCAACGCTGTCGGCATGTTTGAAATTAGGCGTGTTGCCAAAAGCGGGATTTGATTGCATTGCATCTTGGGTTGTCTACACACGGTGCGTACAAGAAGGTCTCTGCAAAGTACCTTACCACGAACCACTATGGGACCGTGTCGCAACACTTTTGGCCGAGGGAAATGAAACGCGATTGGCGAATGACAACGAACTTTGGGGCGACCTTCCAAAACGATACAATGAATTTGTGCCTGCACTTGTTGCAGCAATTGAAGAGATGGATAAGAAATGGCGGGCTTAATTCTACGAAACGTTGCAAAATCTTACGAAGCAACAAAAGTAATTGAGAGTATTGATTTGGAAATTAAAGATGGCGAATTTGTTGTATTTGTTGGGCCTTCAGGTTGTGGAAAATCAACGCTATTACGCATGATTGCAGGCCTAGAGGAAATCAGCAGCGGTACAATCACAATTGGCGATCAAATAGTGAATGAAGTTGCACCCGCTAAGCGTGGTGTTTCAATGGTTTTTCAAACATATGCCCTTTATCCCCATATGACCGTCTATGGGAATATGGCGTTTGGACTAAAACAGGCAAAAACCCCAAAAGATGAAATCGATCAGCGTGTACGTAACGCCGCAGAGATTTTGGAGATTTCCAGCCTTTTAGATCGAACGCCCAAGGCCCTGTCCGGTGGTCAAAGACAACGCGTTGCGATTGGTCGTGCGATTGTTCGCGAACCAGAAGTCTTTTTATTCGATGAACCGCTTTCGAATTTGGATGCTGCACTCCGTGTTCAAACGCGTATTGAAATCGCACGTTTGCATGAGCGGCTAGGCACGACTATGATCTATGTCACGCATGATCAGGTCGAGGCGATGACCTTAGCGGATAAAATCGTGGTCTTGCGGGATGGTAAAATTGAACAAATTGGCTCACCAATCGAATTATATCGTAATCCTTCAAATATGTTTGTGGCACAATTTATTGGAAGCCCGAAAATGAATTTTTTTGATTCAGATGACTTGACGGATGCTGGCCGCGCATTGATTAATTCAAGAGCAGATATTCTAGGGATCCGGCCTGAACATTTTATTGTTGTTCCGACAGGTTCAGGTGTTATTCAAGGAAAACCAAATTTAGTTGAACCCCTGGGCGAGTACGCTCTTGTGCATTGTGAAACTGTTCGAGGCAGTCCGTTCATCGTCAAAACGACTGACCCAGAAAATATAAAAAAAGGGTCTGTAATGAGTTTTGATGTCGACCCTGCGGTTACTCATCGTTTCGATCAGTTATCACAAGGCAGAATTGTTTAACTCGGCCTAAACCTTTTATTTTTTCAGCATAACGCTTGGCGACATTACAACACCCTATAAAGGGTGTTTTTGTCGTGTCGCCTATATTAGCAGTGCGTTCCGACGACAAATCGCCCCCACATTCGCCCCCACAAATTAATTGGAACGTACGGG
>NHEI02000024.1 GCA_002171575.2 Flavobacteriaceae bacterium TMED81 | reverse complement strand
ACTCGTCATCAAAGCAAGACGACGATATGGTGCGTTTTTAATTCCACGGCGTGAAACGGTTGCCACCATTAAAAAACACGCTGAAAGTAATCATTTGGCACTTTACGGATTTGCGAGTGATCAGTCCCCTCACATAAGGAAAAAGACCTACTTCCGTTCTTTTTTCGGCACGGAAGTTCCTGTTTTTACGGGAGCGGAACGCATCGCTAAAGAACACGATATTCCAGTGTTAATGGCGAAAGTCAGACGTGTAAAAAGAGGGTTTTACGAAACCGAAATCATCGTGCTTTCTAAGAACCCAAAAGAAGTTAAAGACTACGAAATTACTGATCGGTTTACAGAAGAACTAGAATCCCTAATCAAAGAAGACCCGAGTCATTATTTATGGACTCACAATCGTTTTAAACGGCTGCGAAAGGCTACTCCTTAACCAATCTCTGAATTTCCCCGACCAGTTCGTCGAGTCGCTTTTCTGTTTTTGCTTCTGCATAGATGCGGATAATGGGTTCTGTATTGGATTTTCGGATATGAACCCATTCATCTGGGAAGTCAATTTTCACGCCATCGATGGTCGTGACTTGAAATGCAGCATGTGCAGATGCTATCGAATCAAGTAAGGCGTCAACATCGTGTTGAGGAGACAAGGCTACTTTATCTTTTCTCATTAACCAATTTGGGTACTGACTTCTCAATATAGATACCGAACAATCTACATGACACAGATGAGACAGAAACAAGGCAATACCCACCAAAGCATCACGTCCGTAATGTAAGTCAGGGTAAATCACACCGCCATTGCCTTCCCCGCCGATCACAGCATTGGTTTTTTTCATCATCTCAACAACGTGTGCTTCACCAACAGCACTTGCAACATAGTTTCCACCATATTGACTGGTCACTTCAGCAAGAGCACGGGTGGAAGACAAATTCGAAACCGTGTTTCCAGGGTTGGTGCGCAAGACATAATCGGCACAAGCCACCAGAGTATATTCTTCGCCAAACAATGTCCCCTTTTCGTCCATAAATACGAGTCGATCAACATCTGGATCAACGGCGATACCCAAATCCGCTTGATGCGCAACAACGGCTTCTGACAAATCTGTCAGGTGATGCGCAAGAGGTTCAGGGTTATGGGGAAAGTCTCCGTTGGGCTCGCAATGTATTGGGACTACTTCGGCGCCCAATGCTTCCAGCAATTTCGGAACAGCGATTCCACCACTGGAATTTACGCCATCGACAACAACTTTAAATCCTTTTGTTTGAATGGCTTTAAGATCGACAAGTGGAAGGTTGAGTATTTCCTCAATATGATGCTCAATCGCATCTGGCTCTGCGCATATTGACCCCAAGTCATCAACATTAGCAAAATCAATAGCGGATAAGTTTTGACTCATCTGATTGATTTTCTCGCCCTCCTGCGCATTGAGAAACTCACCTTTTTCATTGAGCAACTTCAATGCATTCCATTCTTTGGGATTATGACTGGCAGTGAGTATAATCCCCCCTTGTGCTTTGTGGCGTACAACCTCCAACTCTACTGTTGGTGTTGTTGATAGTCCAACATCAATCACATCAATTCCTAGTGAAATCAACGTTTGCTGAACCAAGCTTTGTATCATTGGGCCAGAAGGTCGTGCATCACGACCAACCACGACCATTGCCTTTTCGTGATTTTGCAACAACCAACTTCCGTAGGCACTGGCAAAGCGCACAATATCAATTGGAGTAAGGTTATCCCCTGTTTTACCCCCTAGGGTTCCGCGTATACCTGAAACTGAGCTGATCAATGTCATATTATGCAAAGATAATAAAGAATACGTCCGACATTCCTATTTTTGGGGGATGAATTATCTCGGCCATTTGATTCTTTCAGGGAGTGATGAAAAAATCCTATTGGGAAATTTTTTAGGGGATCACGTCAGCAATAAGACACTTCACCTATATGATTCGTCTATTCAAAAGGGAATTGAACTTCATCGAGAAATTGATCTATTTACGGACAGTCATCCCATCAGTCGGGANTTACGCGCTNTGTTGTTTGATCAATATCGTCACNGGTCACGTGTTATTTTAGACTTGTTTTACGATCATTTTCTGGCGGCTAATTTTCGCGATTTCCAANGTGTTTCTTTANNCGATTATGNCATTAAAGTNTCTGANATTCTNCAAAAACAACTTNACTTNATGCCAAAAAGTGCCAAACATTATTTTATGGCCATGCGNAAATATGGTTGGTTAGAAGGTTATGCTTCGATCGATGGCATACGCTTGGTTTTAAACCANATGTCGAAACGTAAGAATATGGATCCAATGGGGCCTTCTGTCGAAGTTTTAGAAAAACANTANCCNCATTTTANAGCNCAAACNCANGCNTTTTTACATGAAGNAATCGCTCACTTCGTTGTGNANAAAATCNGAGTNTAAACTGTTTCTTTAATCGATTTAAAAAAAGTATCTTGCATGTTTGCTCATGGAAGAAAAAATTGTTGTTAANGGGGCTCGAGANCACAATCTAAAAAACATAGATGTTTCNATTCCACGTGATGCACTNACCGTGATCACAGGGTTGTCNGGNAGCGGCAAATCATCACTTGCATTTGANACCCTTCATGCCGAGGGNCAGCGTCGNTANATNGAAACCTTTAGCGCNTANGCACGNCAATTNATCGGNGGTATGGAACGACCAGACGTTGATAAAGTCGATGGCTTATCACCCGTCGTTGCGATTGAACAAAAAACAACGAGTAAAAGTCCAAGATCTACAGTCGGAACAATCACAGAATTGTATGATTTTTTCCGTTTACTNTATGCAAGGGCTGCCAATGCNTACAGNAGCGCNACCCAAGAGNTGATGGTTCAATACAGTGATGATGAGATTGTTTCTCTGATTCANAANGATTTTAATACCCAAAANNTCATTNTANTGGCNCCTGTTGTNCGTTCTCGAAAAGGGCATTATCGCGAGTTGTTTTCGACAATCTTAAAACAAGGGTTTACTCGAGTGAGAGTCGATGGNGAGTTTGTCGATTTAAAACNNGGGTATAAAGTNGATCGCTACAAGCTCCACGACATTGAAATTGTGATTGATCGCTTNTTGATTGACAGTGAAAAAGCAAGNTCACAAAAACANCTTAAAGAGAGTTTNCAAACTGCGATGTATCACGGAAAAGACACCATNATTCTNTGGGGACAAGACAGTGAAGAAAATCGATTTTTCAGTCGAAAATTGATGTGNCCAAGCACTGGAATTGCNTANCCTTCCCCTGAACCAAATAGCTTTTCNTTTAANTCNCCCAAGGGGATGTGTACAAGTTGTAGCGGACTTGGTGTAAAGTATGANGTNAACCTAAACAAGGTGATNCCAGACNATTCNNTATCNATTCACGCTGGGGGGATAAAACCTGCNGGAAGTCANAAGANCAACTGGACATTCAAACAGTTNGAAAGTATTGCAGCTCGTTATAAGTTTTCCTTACAAGACCCCATTGATTCGATNCCGAAAGATGCCATGGAAGTGATCCTTCACGGNGGAAGTGAACAGTTTTCTGTTGTCTCTAAAACGCTTGGATTGACTCGAGAATACGCAATCGANTATGATGGNATTGTTCCTTTTATNGANAACCAATTTAAAGAGGCGCATTCTNCATCACTTAAACGATGGGCAAANTCGTNTATGGATGAGATCAAGTGCCCTTCNTGTCATGGCTCGCGCTTAAATGAAGNGGCGATGTGCTTTAAACTGGCAGGCAATAACATTGCAGAGGTCTCATCGATGGACTTAAGCGAACTTGCACTTTGGGTAGGAAAACTGGAATCAAATCTCTCTGAAAAACAGCTGGCAATTGCTTCTGAAGTCATTAAGGAAATTCAAAAGCGTATTCAGTTCCTTTTGGACGTTGGCCTCGACTATCTGACACTTCAACGCAGTTCGAAATCACTGTCAGGTGGTGAAGCGCAACGAATACGATTAGCAACTCAGATTGGCGCACAACTGGTTGGTGTCTTGTATATCCTCGACGAACCGAGCATTGGACTACATCAAAGAGACAACGACCGACTGATTGACTCTCTCCTATCGCTGCGTGATATTGGCAACACCGTTATCGTTGTAGAGCACGATAAAGAGATGATGGAGCGTGCAGATCATTTGATTGACCTTGGACCACAAGCAGGTAGAAATGGCGGGGAAGTGATTGCACAAGGCACTCCAAAAGATGTAAAGAGGTTAAAAACCATCACAGCAGCGTTTTTAAACGGAAAGGAGAAAATCAGTGTTCCAAGTTCGCGAAGAAAAGGGAGTGGAAAAAGTTTAAAACTGCGCAATTGCAGTGGACATAATCTGAAAAATATCGATGTTGAATTTCCCCTCGGTACTATGATTGGGGTTACGGGCGTTTCTGGGAGTGGAAAATCTACCTTGATCAACGAAACCCTCTACCCCATTCTCAACAAATACTTTTTTAATGGCGTTAAAGAACCCCTTCCATACGATTCGATTGACGACTTAGAACACATTGACAAAGTCATTGACATCAATCAATCTCCCATTGGGCGTACGCCGAGGAGTAATCCAGCAACCTACACAGGGGTATTTAGTGAAATAAGAAGCCTATTTACCAAGACTCCAGAAGCGCAAATTCGAGGATACAAGCCCGGAAGATTTAGTTTCAATGTGGTAGGTGGCCGTTGTGAAACCTGTCAAGGTGCGGGTCTAAAAACCATAGTCATGAACTTTTTACCCGACGTTTATGTTCCCTGTGACGATTGTCAAGGAAAACGATTTACAAGAGAAACCTTGGAAGTCCGATACCGAAATAAATCGATCAATGATGTGTTAAACATGACCATTAATGAAGCTTGTTTGTTTTTTGAACCTCATCCTAAGATCTACAGAAAACTCAAAACCATACAAGATGTTGGACTTGGTTATATCAGCTTGGGACAACAATCGACAACCTTATCTGGTGGGGAAGCCCAACGAATTAAACTTGCGACAGAGCTCTCTAAAAAAGACACTGGAAAAACATTTTATATCTTAGATGAGCCAACCACAGGTTTGCACTTTGATGATATTCGAGTCTTGCTCGAGGTTCTTCAAAAGCTCGTTGATAAGGGTAACACCGTTTTGGTGATTGAACACAATCTAGATGTGATTAAAACCACGGATTATATCATTGATATTGGTCCAGAAGGCGGCGCAAAAGGTGGGCAGGTCGTGTGTACAGGAACCCCTGAGGAAATTTTATCATCAACAACCTCTCACACGGCAAAGTATTTAAAGGACGAACTTATAAATTAGACTATGGATAAAAATTATGCATCCGGTTGGAATGAATTGAAGACAAAAAACTCATGGATGTTATTCAAAATCATGGGTGAATTTGTCGAGGGATTTGAAAAAATGGGACTTCACAATCCATGTATTTCCATTTTTGGATCAGCTCGAACGCCAAACACACACCCAAATTATAAATTGGCGAGTGAAATCGCTCAACAAATTGTCAATCTTGGATTTGGAGTAATCACTGGTGGTGGCCCTGGAATTATGGAAGCTGCAAACAAAGGAGCGCAAGAAGCTGGTGGTGCCTCTGTGGGACTAACCATTGATTTGCCTTTTGAGGAAAATCACAACAACTATATCGACANGGATCGAANGATCAANTTTGACTATTTCTTTGTTCGCAAGGTGATGTTTGTCAAATATGCACANGCNTTTGTTGTTCTTCCTGGCGGATTTGGNACTCTCGANGAATTGATGGAGGCAATCACGCTTATCCAAACNTCTAAAATCAAAAANATCCCAATTATNCTNGTAGGAACNTCGTTTTGGANTGGNCTNATTGACTGGCTAAAACAAACCCTCTTAGCGCAAAACAACACCATAAGTGAAGGAGATTTGGATCTGTTCAGTTGTGTTGATACAGCAGATGAAGTCATCGATTTACTCAAACAGTATTATTCTGATACAGATACAGGACCAAACTTTTAGACTTGAAAAACCGGTTTTGCCTCATCTTGATTTTTCAAATGACGTTTTGCTACGCACAGCAATACGACGAAATTGATGCACAAGTCGACCCACTAAGTGGACTTATCGAAGTAAAGCAGCTATTGCGCTATACCAACGGCGGTAGTGCAGCTCTGGACACCCTATACCTTTATGATTGGAATCACGCTTATAGTGAGACGTCAACCCCATTGGCAGCCAAACTTGCAGAAGAATTCAATTTCCAATTTGAAAAATCCAAATCGGATGATAAAGGAAATACCAAAATCCATGAATTTCGTACTACACAAGGCAGTTTAAACTGGCATCGTCTGGAAAAACAAAAGGACATTGTTGCGATTCATTTGACACACCCAATTCAGCCACAAGATTCGCTCGTATTTTTAGCTTCTTACGTCGTAAAACTACCAGCTGATGATTTTACAGGATATGGAATCGACAATACTGATGAAATCAGTTTTAGAAATGGATTTTTGCAATTTGCAAATCAGGATTTTGACGGGCATTGGAATCTCGACTCGAACTATGGATTTAACGATCGAACTGCCTTGCGTTCACCTACGAAGTTTACCATTTGCTTTCCAGAAGATTATACCATTATTCCCTCAATCAATGGAGATTTGCATAACGGTTGTTGGCAAGCAAAGGATCAAATTCAGGGTGATTTGGCGTTTTATTTGAGGAGAACCAATGATTTTAAGTCCCTTGGTTCGTCTAATTTTGAGATCATGACAGATATGGCAGATGATTTGGCGGCAGACCAAACAACTGTCGAAATCATAAAACGAATACAAAAATTTGCAGAGGATTTTTTCGGAAATCTTAGCAATCAATACATTTTAATCGATTCAGAGTTTTACAGTCAAAATCCAATTGTTGGCTTTGATTTGCTACTGAATACGCTACGCCCGATCCCAAAACATGAACAGTTTGAACTTAAGGCCACGCAAGTCCTTATACGCAAATTGGTTCAGTCCAAATTTCCTGAGAATTACCGTCAAAATAGGTGGCTTGCTGATGGTTTATCCCATTATCTATTTATGCGATACGTGGAAACCTATTTACCTGAATTGCGATTAATCGGGAATCTGGCTGAACTCCCTCTGCTATCGACTTATCAATTTGCACAAGCGCCTTTTGCCGCTAAAACAAATTTACAATCTGCTTTTGTGTATAGAAGAAACCTTGCACAACCTCTACTGACGCCAAGTCAGGACTTGACAAAATACAATCGAAAAATCGCTTTGCGGTCCCGTTCAGCCATGGGAATCAAAATCTTAGAGGAGACAGAAAGTAAAGAACAAATTGATGCGTTTATCTTTAATCTCTTCACGAGCAAAAACAACCTAAATCCGCTAACAATTCAAGACCATTTTGAATTGTTTTTTAAAGACCGTGCCAAATGGTTTTATGAGGGATATTGTACCGATAATGGGCTAACAGATTATGAAATTCGTCAAATTGGAAAATCTGACAATCAGGTTCAAGTCGAATTGACAAACCATACCAAAGCGCAAAACCCGATAAGAGTAAACAGCTATTCAAAACAGCAGCTCGTTTCGTCTGTTTGGCTTCCTGGCGGGGTTGAGAAACAACGCTTGTCATTCGATCAAACGCAGGTTGACAAAATCGTATTAAACCCTGACCAACTGGTTTTGGAGGTCAACACGAATAATAACAATATTCGTCTAAATAACAGCTTTACAAAACGGGCCAGAAGGTTTCGTTTGTTTGAAGACATCCCTTCCTCCCATTACGCGGCAACATATATTGCTCCCAATTTGACATACAATGCCTATGACGGTTTTTTACTCGGAATGGTGATTCACAATGGACTTACACTCAGACAACCAACAACCGTGTTTTTTTCTCCGCAATACGGAAATAAAGAGATGAGCTTAAGCGGCTCGTTCTCCATCCGACACCGATCCTATTTTCAGAAAAAAAAGCTAGCCAATGTTTCTTACGGATTTGGCGTAGAGTCTTTCCACTTTAAACCAGGTCAAAGATACTATCGCTTCAACCCACAAATTAATGCAACGTTTCGACCCGAAGGTTTAGCAAGTAATAAACGCTCCATTGTTGGGCTTGAATTGGTCTCTTTGCATCAAGAGGATCAAAATAAGAAACTTATAGACGGTGCTTATAACAGCTCATTATCTTACACTTATACCAATAGTAGCAGCTCCTTATCGAGGGGATTCGGTGCAGCTTTACAAATGGGAGATTCATTTACAAAGTTTTCTGTCTCTTATCGGAATCGAAAATACTACAGCGAAGGGAAACAATACACTTTTCGATTTTTTATTGGATTACTTTCTGATCAAAACAAGAGTGGAAATTTTGATTTTGGAATCTCAAGAGTCAATGATTATTCCTTTACGTATAACCTCTTGGGTCGTTCCGAAACAAGTGGTTTTTTTAGTCAACAATATGTACTTGCAGAAGGAGGATTTAAGTCTTATATTTCTATTCAAATGGCCAATCAATGGATGATGTCTACCAATTTAAGTACAACTCTCTGGCGTGGACTTGAACTTTACAGCGACATAGGTCTGGTTAAAAACCGAGGACAAAAAAATCACCTTATTTACGATGCTGGGCTTAGCTTTAACCTCATAGAGGACTATCTGGGGCTATATTTTCCATTCTATTCTAACCTCGGATGGGAGATTGATGACAAGGCATACCCTTCTAAAATTCGCTTCACTCTGTCCATACAAGCCAGTCAACTTCTCTCTTTATTTACGAGAAGTTGGTTTTGATGATATTGGTTTCCCATACAAATTTGTAAATTTGTCCGCTGTTACCAAATGATTAAAGAACTCACTTCAGAAATTTCATTTACCTCTTTTAAGGAAGAGGTTCTTCAAGATTACGAGATTGTTTGCCTGAGCAGGGCAATGAGTTTATTGGGTAGAAAGGAAGTCTTGACGGGGAAAGCAAAGTTTGGCATATTCGGAGATGGCAAAGAACTTCCGCAGATCGCCATGGCCAAGGCCTTTCAAAAAGGAGATTTTCGATCTGGTTACTATCGTGATCAAACCTTTATGATGGCCATCAATAGTCTAACTCCCCAACAATTATTTGCTGGTTTGTATGCACATACCGACCCAGATCAAGAGCCCATGTCTTCTGGTCGACAGATGGGCGGGCACTACAACACCGATTTGATCGATAAAAACGGAGCTTGGTTGCGCCAAACAGATCGATACAACTCGAGTTCTGATGTATCCTGTACAGCTGCGCAAATGCCACGTCTTGTGGGTCTTGCGATGGCCTCTAAACTCTACAGAACGGAAGAGGTCTTTCACGACACCAAATTTTCTATAAATGGCAATGAAGTGGCATGGGGAACGATTGGAAATGCCAGTACAAGTGAGGGACACTTTTTTGAGTCATTAAATGCTGCTGGTGTTCATCAAATTCCAATGGTAATTAGCGTATGGGATGATGAATATGGTATTTCTGTCGATAACAGCTATCAAACGATTAAGGGGAGTATATCGGAATCACTCGCTGGATTTCAGAGAAGTAAAACCAAAGTCGGTTTTGAAATTTTTACGGTTAAGGGCTGGGATTATCCAAACTTGATTCACACCTTTCAAAAGGCAGGAGAACTTGCTCGAACCCATCATGTGCCTGTGCTTATTCACGTAACGGAACTCACTCAACCACAAGGACATTCTACTTCTGGTTCGCATGAGAGATACAAGACTGAAGACCGACTAGAGTGGGAAAAAGAAAACGATTGTAACCGAAAATTTAGAGCTTGGATTTTAGACAGTAAAATTGCCACGGAAGCCGAGCTTAATGAGATTGAAAAATCAACCCAGCAACAAGCAAAACAAGCAAAAGATGATGCTTGGGAGGCCAGTTTAAAGCCCATCCTTAAAGAAGCACAACAACTCGTTGACTCTCTGAATGCATGTGGAAATCAAGACCTGATAAAAGAGGCGAATCGACTGCTGAAAGACAAATCGATTAACCGTAAAAAAATAGCATCTCTTGCTCGTAAATCTCTTCGGATCATGCGAAAGTATACAAGCTCACAAACCGAGGAGTTGCAATCATGGACAAAGCATTACTTTGAACAAATCCAGCCAAAATTCAGTAGCAATCTCTACAACGAAACCCAAACATCCTCTTTGCAAGTTGACCCTGTTAAAGTGACTTATGATAATGACGCCACACAAGTTGACGGTCGAATCATTCTTCGGGATAACTTTAAAGCATTGTTTGAGAAAAACAGTAAACTCCTGGTTTTTGGGGAAGACACTGGCAAAATCGGAGATGTCAACCAAGGACTCGAAGGATTGCAACCTATTTTTGGCGTTGAGCGTGTAGCTGATCGCGGAATTCGTGAGGCAACTATTGTTGGTGAGGGAATTGGAATGGCTCTTCGTGGTCTTCGTCCAATTGCAGAAATTCAGTACCTCGATTATGTACTGTATGCCTTACAAATTATGAGCGATGACTTGGCGACTTTACACTATCGCACAAATGGAAAACAAGTTTGCCCGCTTATCGTTCGAACAAGAGGGCATCGACTGGAAGGAATATGGCATTCTGGGTCACCAATGGGTGGGTTGGTACACAACCTCCGTGGAATGTTTATTCTGGTTCCGCGCAACATGACCCAAGCTGCGGGGATGTACAACACCCTTCTAGCGGGTAATGATCCAGCACTTGTCATTGAATCTTTAAACGGCTATCGATTAAAAGAAAAACTTCCCAACAACTTGGGGGAGTTTCGTGTGTCACTCGGAACCACCGAAACCATGCGAAAAGGAAAGGACATCACTATTGTTTCCTATGGGTCAACCTTGCGAATCGTAGTCGAAGCGGCGGAAGAGTTGCATAAAATGGGGATCGATACTGAAGTGATCGACATTCAATCTTTGATTCCGTTTGATTTGCGACAAGACATTCGAAAAAGTGTAGAAAAAACAAATCGTTTGTTGATCGTTGATGAGGACGTGCCAGGTGGTGGAACTGCTTATATCTTGAATGAGCTACTTGAAAAGCAACATATATTTCCGCTATTAGATAGCAAACCCAAAACCTTATCAGCCAAAGCACACCGCCCTGCATATGGCTCAGACGGAGACTATTTCTCAAAACCAAGTCTTGATGATATCCTTGATGCTGCCTACGAGATGATGCATGAATTCGACCCTAATCAATTTCCGAAAATTAACTAACCACCGATATCGTTAATCAACTGTCTCAGAACAGCTTTTTCAGATATTGAGCCAACCCCTAGGCCTTTACACTTCATATCTGCTGTTCTTATTTTGTTGAGTATAAAGGAAATAGATTTCATGGGATAGCGTTTTTCTGCAACTTGATACTCTTTTACAACAAAAGGCCGAATCCCAAGTACTCTAGAAACATGATTGGGATTGTGATTTTCCAAGCCATGGTATTGCAGCAGTTGCATAAAAAACAAATGTAAAGTGGAAAGCGTCACAATGATCGGATGCTGACGAGGATGCAGTGAGAAGTAATGACAGATCCGTTGTGCATGAGCAACGTTACCAGAACCCAGAGCTTTTCGCAATTCAAAATTGTTAAAATCCTTGCTAAACCCAATGTGCTCTTCGATGTGATTTTCGGTAATTTCGTGATCGTGATCTACCAAAAGAAGGAGTTTTTCAAGTGATTGTTCGATCGCACTCAAATGAGTTCCCAAACACTCAACCAAAAGGTGCGATGCCTTTAGGTTTATGGTTCGTTTTTTGTTCTTTACCCATCTTTGAATCCAATCTGGAACCTGATTTTCATAAAGTTGCTTGCTCTCAAACAAAACGGCGTGTTGCTGTAAAGCTTTATAGAACTTTTTTCGCTTATCGATAGATTTGTACTTGTAACAAACGACAAGAACTGTTGATGGTTGGGAATTCCTTACATAGCTCTCCAGTTGATCAATGACTCGGGAAAGTTCTTGAGCCTCACGAACAATCACAAGTTGATATTCAGCCATCATCGGAAACCGTTTGGCTGCATCTAGAATTTGATCAACTGTCGTGTCTTTTCCGTACAGTATCGATTGATTAAATGCACGTTCTTCCTCCGAAACGACACTGTGATACAGCTCTTTTTCGATTCGATCAATAAAGTATGACTCTGCTCCCATTAAAAAATATACAGGAGAAAAACGCATTTCTTGAATGTCTTTTAAAATGTCTTGTAGAGAGTTCAATGTTTTTTTTCAATTTTGCAATATGCAAAAACTGGCATTTCAGGCATATCCAATGATAACCAAAAGTAGTGAAAACAAGCGGTACATCTTTGATCCAATTCGCAAAAAATTTGTGATATTAACGCCAGAGGAATGGGTACGTCAACATGTAGTTCGCTATTTACTAGACGATAAGAAAGCACCAAAATCTTGGGTAAACGTTGAAAAGCAGTTTACACTTGCTGGTTTACAAAAACGATTTGACGTGATCGTATTTTCCGCAAATGGAGGTGTTCAGGTTTTGGTAGAATGCAAGGCACCAAATGTTTCCATTACACAGGACACTTTTGATCAAATCGCACGCTACAACATGAACTTTAATGCACAATATATGATGATCACCAACGGCTTAAATCACTATTATTGTAGGTATGAATATGAGAATCAGCAGTATCATTTTTGCGAAGATTTACCGATGTTAAGCCCAAACTGATATGAACGTTGCAATCCTCATACTGAATTATAATGGAAAAGATCTTTTACTGTCTTATTTGGACAGTGTTGTCACTCACAAAGAGGATGCAGAAGTTTGGGTAGTTGACAATGGATCAACAGATGATTCCCTAGATGTTGTTAAAAAGAATTTTCCCAAAGTTAAGGTTTTGGTTCTTGACAAAAACTATGGGTATGCGAAGGGGTATAACCTGGCCGTTTCCAAAATCGATGCGGACTTGTACTGCTTTCTCAACAACGATGTTCGGGTAAGCTCGGATTGGGTCTCCCCCATGCGACAGCTCTTTGAAACAAAACAGCATCTCGGTTTTGCACAACCAAAAATTGTTTCTGATCAAGACGAATCTTTTTTTGAATACTCTGGTGCCGCTGGAGGTCATCTAGATCTGTTTGGTTTTCCGTATTGTCGAGGTCGTTATCTACACCATTGTGAAAAAGACCTGGGGCAATATGATGATCCTGAAAAAATAACTTGGGCGAGTGGGGCGGCTTTTTGGGTTCGGAAAACTGCTTTTGCCCAGCTTGGAGGGTTTGATGAAAGGTTTTTTATGCATTTTGAAGAAATTGATTTGTGCTTGCGGGGAAAGGCAGTTGGTTGGTTTACAATGTGCCACGGCAATATACGGGTAGCACACTTGGGTGGAGGAACGCTGGCAACCAATCAACCGAAGAAGTTATACTTAAATATCCGCAATTCTCTTTGGACTTATTCAAAAACGACATCCATTTTCCCTTTACTTTTTACAATTGTCTTTCGATTGGGTTTTGATTTCCTTTTGGGGCTATTCTTGTTTCTCTCTTTCAAATTCAATCATGTTTGGGCCATTGTAAAAGCCCACAATCACTTTTTTCGGGTATTTCCAAAAACCCTTTTTAATCGAAAAAAAACAATCATGCCTTTTCGAATAACCAGTGTTTTTGTTAGGTTTTTAATTGCCAAAGTCAATCCGAAATAATTTTCTCTGTAAAAAAGCGTTACAATTAAAGACAGATTAATCTTATTTTTAATAACTTTGGACAAAATTAAAATCATAGTAATGAAAAAAATAATCGTTTTACTTGTAGCATTCCCAATCTTGTTCACTTCTTGTGTACCCCAAAAGAAATATGCTGCTCTTGAAACTCAACAAAAAGAAACCCAAGAATTGCTGAATTCTGCAACTGTTAAACTCAATGCTTGTTTAGACGAAAAAGCAGCAACAGATGCTTCTATTGCTGAGCTTCGTAAGCAAAACCAGTTTCTTATTGAGAACAACCAAGATCTCATCAACAACATGGGTAATCTAACAACCTTGACCAAGAAAGGTGCTGACAACCTCGAGCGTTCGCTTGAGTCACTAAAAGAGAAAGATCTAACCATTCGCAGAATGCAGGATGCAGTAACTCGTAGAGACTCTGTAACCCTTGCACTTGTAACTGCATTGAAAAGCTCACTTGTCGATATCAACGATAGTGATATTGAAATCAATGTTGAGAAAGGTGTTGTATTCATTTCAATCTCTGATAAAATGGTCTTCAACACAGGTAGTAATAAAATCACTGCTCGTGCGAAGGAAGTTCTTGGAAAAGTTGCTAAAATCATCAACGATAAGCCTGAGTTTGAGTTTATGGTTGAGGGACACACAGATGATCGTCCAATTAGCAATGACCTATTTGAGGACAACTGGGACTTAAGTGTCAATCGTGCCACTTCAATCGTTCGCGTTCTTCAGAAAGAATTTGGCGTTGCTCCTGAGCGTATGATCGCTGCTGGTCGTAGCTCATACATGCCAGTCGATGACAGCGGGACCGCTTCTGGACGTGCAAACAACAGACGTATTCGAATTGTGTTACTTCCAAAATTGGACCAGTTTTACAGTCTCCTTGACGAAGCAATGGCTGCAACTACTGAGTAATAGCCACCGCAAAAGAATCTTTACAAAACGCAACCTTTGGGTTGCGTTTTTTTTTGTTCTATAAAAACTCCCCTACCCCCTGACGAATGATTTTGGGAGGAGATACACACAAATCCACCACAGTTGATGGCTGATTTCCACCAAAGCCACTATCGATAAACAAATCGACAATAGAACCCCATTCTTGTTCAATCTCGTCTGGATCCGTGGTATAATCTCGCACCTCGTCCTCATGATGGAGCGATGCAGATGCCAGTGGCTGACCTAAAGCTTCGATCAAAGCACAAATCCCTTCGTGTTTGGGTACCCGAATCCCGATAGAGTCCCGTTTCCCCATGGCCTTTGGGAGTTTTTGCATAACGGGTAAAACAAAAGTATATGGACCCGGGAAATACGTTTTAAGTAATCGGAAGTTTGTATTGTCCATTTGTCCCGTATAGTCAGAAGCTTGGGATATGGACGCACAAACCAAACTCACAGGAGGTTTTGTCTTTTTTGCATGTTTGATTTTCGCCAATTTCTCAAGGGCTTTGGCATGGTGACTTGCACAACCCAGGGCATATACCGTATCGGTGGGATAAATAATCAGACCGCCAGAGGCAAGAACATCAACCGCCTTTTGAATTACTCTTTCATTATGCCCAAAAAATGACAATCGCATCTCTACAGTATATCGAGTTTTGCAAATCGTAAAAGCAAGTTTTTTCGACCATTTGCATCAAAATCAATCAGCGCTTTGGCATCCCCCCCATTTCCCTCTATGGAAACAATTGTGCCTGCACCAAAACGATTGTGACTTACCCTTGCCCCCACTTCCAAGCCCCCGAGTTCGACAGGAGACGACTGAGGTGAAGTGGAAACTGGCTTGAGGCTTTTGGGCACACGTTTAGATATAGATTTTGTCGGTGGCTTTTTAAAGCGAACCTTTCGCTGATCATCCCCAAAGATGGAGGGGTCAACCAAGGGCTTGAATTCGTAGTTTGACTCCACAACACGGTTGTCCACATATGATGGGTCAATCTCGGTCAAAAATCGACTCGGTTCAGCATCATTGAGTTTGCCCCAGCGATATCTACACTGGGTGTACGTCAAGATTGCTTGTTTTTCAGCACGCGTAAGCGCCACATAAAACAATCGACGCTCTTCTTCCAATTCAGCACGAGAATTCATATTCATCGCTGAGGGAAACAGGTCGTCTTCCATCCCAACAATAAAGACATGCGGAAACTCCAANCCTTTCGCNAAATGAACAGTCATTAAAGACACNGANTTTTCNTCNNCTGTCTCATTGTCAAAATCTGTCGCCAANGCAACATCTTCAAGGAATTCAACCAATGATCCCTTGGCATCTACAATTTCACGCTGACCTTCGACAAAATCTCGAATNCCATTTAGCAATTCCTCGATATTTTCAACNCGGTTGACAGCTTCTGGTGTTCCTTCTTTTTTTAGTTCTTGNACCAAACCTGTTTTTTTGGNAACCATATCTGCGGTTGCAAANGCATCTTGATTGCCATTCGCAACCTGAAAGCTTTTAATCAAAGTCGCAAAGTTGACCAGTTTTGTTTTTGTACCAGCATTAATTTGCAACGGCAAATGATTGGCTTGATCAGCAACTTCAAACAATGAAAGATTGTGTTCTTGTGCGGCAACCACNAGTTTGTTCATCGTAGTCGTCCCAATACCACGAGCNGGGTAATTGATTACNCGCCGCAAGCTTTCTTCATCCTTNGGATTNACAATCAAACGAAGGTAAGCGAGCATATCTTTGATTTCTTTTCGCTGATAGAAAGAAAGACCGCCATANACTCGATANGGNATATTTCGCTTTCGCAACGCATCNTCCATCGCTCTAGATTGTGCATTGGTTCGATACAGAATGGCAAACGAAGTATAAGGCAGTTGCAAATTCATTGCTTGCTCAAAAATGGATTGCGCNACATATCGACCCTCATCCCCATCTGATGGACTNCGATGGATTACAATCTTTTCACCCTTTTCGTTGGCAGTCCACACGGTTTTATCGAGTTTGTTTTGGTTGTGATTGATNACACTGTTAGCTGCTTCAACGATATACTCTGTAGANCGATAGTTTTGTTCAAGNCGATAGGTTTTTGCNTCNGGGTAATCCTTGTGAAAATTNAATATNTTTTCAATNTTGGCNCCACGAAACGCATAGATACTCTGCGCATCNTCACCNACCACGCATAGGTTTTGAAATTTATCTGCCANGGCNNNGACGATCANATATTGGGANTGGTTGGTGTCTTGGTACTCATCGACCAAAATATACCGAAAGCGATCCTGATATTTTGCCAATACATCAGGAAANCGATTGAGAAGNTCATTGGTTTTGAGCAATAAATCATCAAAATCCATCGCTCCTGCTTTNAAGCAACGTTCGACGTAGTTTTTATAGATATTTCCCATGGCCGAGCGTNTGGCTTCTCTGTCTGCTTCGACCAATTCNGGATTGTTGTGATAGGCACGAACCGTAATCAAACTNTTTTTAAAGGACGAAATCCGATTCCGTATTTGCTTTGGCTTGTAGATATCTGTATCCANATTCATCTCCTTGATAATCGACTTGACAAGGCGTTCNGAGTCCTGGGTGTCGTAAATCGTAAAGCTAGAAGGATAGCCCAATCGATCTGCTTCTGCACGTAAGATTCGAGCAAAAACAGAGTGAAANGTTCCCATCCANAGATTTTTGGATTCACTCTCGCCAACAATTTCAGCAATTCGAGTTTTCATTTCTCGAGCTGCTTTGTTGGTAAAGGTCAATGCCAGTATGGAAAACGCATCTATCNCTTGTNGCATCAAATACGCAATCCGATAGGTCANCACTCTTGTNTTTCCAGATCCAGCACCTGCAATGACCATAAGNGGTCCNTCCACNTGGGTTGTGGGCTCTTGTTGTGCTTCGTTGAGTTGTGATAGGTAATCTTCCACAGCTACTAAAGTACGTGNAAAAANGAAAAAATCCAGTCGCTANACCATAACAAAAGNAGACTTTATCAACAATTCTCTTGAAAAAATTTATCTTCGTTATATGGCAGCAGCGTTGTTAGAAAANCCNATTGAGTACCTAAAGGGNGTCGGNCCAAATCGCGGCACTTTNCTTCGNAANGAATTGGGGATTGANANCTGTAAGGACTTNCTGTATCACTTCCCAAATCGATATGTNGATCGNACTCGNTTTTACAGCATNGNCGAGCTACCAAAAGTGCAAGCTGACGTNCANATNATTGGAAAAATTACCGATATCCGCCTGATCAATCAAGCNAAAGGGAANCGTCTCGTTGCTCGCTTTNAAGATTCAACTGGCGAAATTGAGCTCGTTTGGTTTCGNGGNTATCANTGGATTCAAAAGCANCTTCAAACAAANGTTCGNTATATTGNCTTTGGCCGANTGTTGTGGTACGGCTCNCGCTGCTCCATTGCTCACCCCGAACTTGAGGAAGAAACNCCAGNTGCAACAAAAAAGTCTGCCGTGTTTCAGCCNGTNTATCCATCTACNGAAAAACTCATTAATCGAAGTATTACCAANCGAACGATGCGTCAAATAATGCAACACCTTTTTGACGAGTTGNATTTGGGTGTACNNGAAACGCTGTCGGACAACATTCGAAATGANCATGGNNTGATNGGAGCCACAGAAGCANTAGNTGCNATTCATTTNCCAAAAGATTTAGNTCAGCTCGAAAAAGCCCAAAAACGNCTGCGNTTTGAGGAATTGTTTTTTATCCAACTTCAACTCTTGCAGAAAAANTTAGAACATCGAAAACANTTTAANGGGCATTTATTTNACANGGTTGGTGATTTTTTCAATAGCTTTTACAACAATCATTTGCCCTTTTCGTTGACAGATGCCCAAAAAAGAGTGNTCAAANAGATTCGTTCTGANTTTGGTAGTGGTGCGCAAATGAATCGACTCTTACAGGGTGATGTTGGCTCTGGAAAAACNATCGTTGCATTTTTAAGTGCGCTGATTGCCNTAGACAATCAAATGCAAGCGACCATNGTNGCTCCTACTGAGATCTTGGCGCAGCAACACTACCAGACNCTATCNCAACTTGCTGCNCCGTTGGGTTTGACCATCAAGCTNCTTACTGGCGCTACNAAANCNNCTGAAAGAAAGGAAATACACNNNCAACTTCAATCTGGNGANTTACAACTNCTTGTCGGNACGCATGCNNTCCTNGAGCCCAATGTTCATTTNCAAAATTTGGGATTNGCAATNATTGATGAACANCACCGATTTGGTGTTGCACAACGNGCCAANCTATGGAAGAAAAATCAAATTCCACCNCANATNTTNGTNATGACGGCCACNCCNATCCCCCGCACCTTGGCAATGACATTNTATGGCGATTTGGAAAGCTCAATNATCGATGAATTNCCTCCNGGCAGAAAACCGATTACAACTGCTCAACGTACAGATCGAAACCGATTGGCAGTCAATCAGTTTATGAAGAGTGAAATCGCAAAAGGACGTCAGGTTTATNTCGTCTATCCACTGATCGAGGAATCTTCAACCATGGATTATAAAGATTTAATGGATGGATTTGAAAGCATATCACGTGATTTTCCACAACCNGATTATCAAGTTAGTATTGTTCATGGNCGAATGAAATCTNAGGANAAAGCATTTGAGATGGAACGTTTTTCAAGCGGAAAAACACAAATCATGGTGGCGACCACAGTNATTGANGTGGGNGTNAATATTCCCAANGCAAGTGTGATGGTCATCGAGAGTGCCGANCGATTTGGACTGTCCCAACTTCATCAGCTACGAGGGCGCATTGGGCGTGGNGCAGACAAAAGCTACTGTATTTTAATGACTGGCAACAAAATNTCCAACGANGCCAAAANNCGAATNNAGGCCATGGTACGAACNCANGATGGTTTNGAGCTTGCNGAAGTGGATTTAAAACTCCGAGGNCCTGGAGANCTTATGGGAACNCAGCAAAGTGGAATCCTACAGATGCGTATCGCNAACNTNAGTCGTGATGCNCNAGTCATCCATCAAGTNCGGAATNTNGCCATTGATTTGTTGGNGGANGACCCGACTTTGGCAAAAGCGCAAAACAAACCAATTGCCGANACCTTGCNAATGCTNCAATCTGGTAAGGGAATTTGGAAGTACATCTCATAAAAAGCNTCNATAGAAAAAATCTTCGTTGTATCTTTACNCCATTATCATTAATCAATGAAAATATCATTAAACTGGCTACGGCAATTTGTCAATACAGACTNGNGCGCAGCGNNAATAAGTGAGCTTCTAACGGATTTGGGCTTGGAGGTTGAAGGTNTTCACNCGTNTGAATCCATACCGGGAATGTTAGAGGGTNTGGTGGTTGGCGAGGTANTCACNTGCGAAAAACATCCCAATGCAGACAAACTCAANGTCACNANCGTTGATGTGGGTGAAGATGAGCCATTGNCAATCGTATGTGGAGCNCCAAATGTTGACAAAGGACAAAAAGTTGTCGTTGCGNCCGTGGGAAGCACNATTNATCCCATTGCTGGCGAGCCNTTTAAAATCAAAAAAGCNAAAATCCGTGATCATGTGAGNATGGGNATGATTTGTGCTGAAGACGAAATTGGCATTGGTCAAAGCCATGATGGGATTATCGTTTTAGATGACAAATGGAAGCCCGGAACCGCTTGTCAGGAGGTGTTTTCACCCGAAAGCGATCAAGTATTTGAAATCGGTCTAACTCCCAATCGCGCAGATGCCATGAGCCATATGGGGGTCGCTCGGGATTTAAAAGCTGGTTGGTTGCAACAGGGTACACAAACCGAACTCATCACCCCTAGTGTGAACGATTTTCACATCCATCAGTCCCTCAAACCCATTCGAGTTGATGTACTCGATGCCAAAGCAGCGCCTCGCTACTGTGGTGTACGAATTTCGGGGGTCAGTGTAGGTCCCTCACCAGCCCATATCCAAAACAAGCTCAAAGCAATTGGGCTAAGTCCGATCAACAATGTTGTTGATGCGACAAATTACGTACTACACGAAATCGGGCAACCTTTGCATGCTTTTGATGCGAAAAAAATTACTTCCAACTCCGTGAAAGTAAAAACACTGCCAAAAGGAACCGCATTTACAACTCTTGATGGAGTTGAACGAAAACTACACGAAGAAGATCTTATGATTTGTGATGGCGATAAGCCCATGTGTATCGCAGGTGTTTTTGGTGGAATTGACTCAGGAATTACAGAGAAAACAAAAGAAGTGTTTTTAGAAAGCGCTTATTTTGACCCTGTTCGAATTCGAAAAACGGCTAAACGCCATGGGTTGAGCACAGATGCCTCTTTTCGCTTTGAACGTGGAATTGATATCCAACTCTGTGATTATGCGCTCAAACGTGCTGCGTTGCTCATCATGGAAGTTGCAGGTGGTAAAATCACAAGTGAAATCTCTGATGATTATCCCAACAAGGTAGAACAACACCAACTGACCATTCAATTTGATTACATCAACAAGTTGATCGGACAAGAGATTCCCAGAGAAGAAATTAAGTCGATCTTAACTTCCTTAGATATCAAAATCAACAATGTTTCTGAAACCACGCTCGGACTGTCAATTCCCAATTATCGAGTAGATGTAACTCGACCAGCAGATGTTGTTGAGGAAATCTTGCGGGTCTATGGATATAACCGCATTGATTTTTCAGACCGGTTGATTACTTCGATGCCAACTGGTGAAAAACCAGTCGACCATGCGGAAAGGGCACTCAGTCAACAGCTCGCGAATCTCGGTTTTTTTGAAATCTACAACAACTCCCTGACCAAACTGCAAGAGATTGAGAATGACAAAGCGGTTTCGATTGTCAACCCGTTGAGTCAAGAACTATCAGCGATGCGCACTTCTCTATTTGGGGGCTTGCTTGATGCCATACAGTACAACCTCAATCGAAAAAATAACAATTGTCGGTTTTTTGAAATTGGAAACGTATATCAAAAAGATGGATCGGATTATATCGAAAGAAAACAACTGGTTATCGGCCTTACTGGAGTGCAACAGGCAAATCATTGGCGCAGCAATGGTCAAACTAATGATTTCTTTTATTTAAAAGGGATCATCGAAGCCATTTGTAAACGAGCAGGAATCGTTTACACGGAAAATACATTGGAGAACCAAAAGCATTTCAGCGAGGGAATATCTCTTCAAAGTGGACAAAATGTATTCGGATCGATTGGAAAGCTCGACACCTCAGCATTTGAAGATCTAAGCATCGAGAATGAGGTGTTTGCTGCAGAAATCGATATCGAAGCATATAAAGCACTCGCACCAAATACCGCAAAGCATATTCAAGGGATTTCTAAATTTCCATCTGTCAACCGTGACCTAGCCCTTCTTGTCAATCGCGATGTCTCCTTTGAATCCCTGCAAAAAGCCGCGCAAGAAACCGAAAAAAAGTTGTTGACTTCAATTCAGCTTTTTGATGTTTATGAAGGTAAAGGGATTCCAGATGGTAAAAAGTCATATGGTTTAAGTTTTACTTTAAATGATCAACGTAAAACGCTAACAGATAAGCAGGTAGATAAAGTTATAAAAAAGATTTTTGATAAGATTCAAAAGGAATTTGGTGCGGAATTGCGTTAGCAATCCGTTTTCTTCTTTTGGGTTTCTTTTTGTTTTTGTGTACCTTTGGTATTGCTAAAAAGAAAAATCATGTTATCTGCTATCGATCTTCACAAAGTGCTCCTTCAATCTCAAGACACGATCCCTTCATTTTCTGTACCTGAAAAATCATTGCGACCTCAGTACAATCAGTTCGATTTTGACCAATTGGAAACCAAGCGAATTTTTCATCGGGATACGATTAAAAAAACTTGTATCGATTACCGTTTACGCTTTTTGGACCTTGATTATTTTAAGGGTGATGTACCAGTTGAAGCCATTGAAAGCATACAAGCTTTAGAGAAGGCGCACAAGACGGAAGTGCAAAACATGAAAATTGTTGCCCCTTCCAAGTTGTTCAAACTCAAAAATGCAGACGATCCTTTATTGTTTGTTCCGATCGGAAATGAGTATTATTATTTAATTCACAAATGGGGGAATGACCTCCATTCCCTTCGACAGTTGTTGATGTGGCCATTTAAAAACATTGTCACCAGCATCCTTTCCATTTTATTGCTGAGTTTAGTTTTAACCTCATTGATGCCGCTTAACCTCTTTCGTGCGGAGCCAAACTGGTCTGACTTTGTTTTGATTTTCTTGTTTATGTTTAAGTCTATCGCAGCTGTTGTGATTTATTATGCTTTTGCTGCTGGTAAAAACTTTAGTCGGGCGATTTGGGATAGCACCTATTACAACTAGCAATGGCAAAGGATTACATCGTTTTGTTTCGAGGCAGCAGCATTGAAGCTGGACGAGTCCTTTTTGATTTAGAAGAAATTGGTATCAAGGGTGTTCTACGTGATCAGCAAACTTCAGCTGCGCGATCTGGCTTTGCGATTCCTGCCTCAGCAGACGAAGTACAAGTTTTGGTTCATCGAGACGAGCACGACAAAGCGAAAACCATTCTTTAGCCATACAATTTTTCGCGGATTGCCTTAATTTTTTCATCTGACATATACTCGTTAAAAGTCATATGACGATCAATGACTCCCTTCGGTGTGAGTTCAACGATGCGGTTTCCAACAGATTGTGCAAAAGCGTGATCATGAGTTGTGAGCAATACTGTTCCCTTAAACTTAACCAAAGAGTTATTGATTGCCGTAATTGATTCCAAATCGAGGTGATTGGTGGGTTCATCGAGTAAAACGACATTGGCACGCTGCATCATCATGCGAGATAGCATACAACGCACTTTCTCTCCACCTGAGAGTACATTTGACATTTTAAGGGCTTCTTCCCCACTGAACAACATTTTTCCTAGAAATCCTCTTAAAAAGACCTCTTCACGCTCTTCTTCTGTCTGTGCGTATTGTCGCAACCAATCGACGAGTGATAGTTGGTTTTCAAAGAACGAACTGTTGTCTAGCGGCAGATATGACTGTGAGGTGGTAATTCCCCAATCGATAGTCCCACTTGCTCCTGAATGATTACCACTGATGGCTTCGTAAAAAGCAGTCGTCGCTCTTGCATCTTTCGAAAAGACAATGACCTTATCCCCTTTTGCCAAATTCAGATCAATTTGATCAAACAAAGGAGTGTTGTCTTGATTGACGCATAAGTTGTTGATATTCAAAATCTGGTCACCTGCCTCGCGGTCTTGTTCGAATATAATTGCTGGATATCGCCGGGAGGATGGTTTGATTTCCTCAATATTCAGTTTATCAATCATCTTTTTACGAGAAGTCGCTTGTTTGGACTTGGCAATATTTGCGCTAAAGCGTGCGATAAAGGTTTCGAGTTCTTTCTTTTTCTCTTCTGCCTTTTTGTTTTGCTGTGCCCGTTGTCGTGCAGCCAATTGGCTAGATTCGTACCAAAAGGTATAGTTTCCGCTATAATGATTGATTTTCCCAAAATCAATGTCTGAGATATGGGTACATACCGAATCTAAAAAGTGACGATCGTGAGAGACAACAATCACGGTATGGTCATAATTGGCTAAAAACTCTTCCAACCACTGAATGGTTTCATAGTCCAAATCATTGGTTGGCTCGTCCATAATCAAAACGTCTGGGTTACCAAAAAGGGCTTGAGCAAGAAGGACACGCACCCTTTGCTTTCCATCAAGGTCACCCATTAAGGTATAGTGAAATTCCTCAGAGATTCCGAGATTGGAAAGAAGTGCGGCAGCATCGCTGTCGGCATTCCAACCGTCCATTTCCTCAAATTTGATTTGCAACTCCCCCACCCTTTCGCTGTCTGCATCTGAAAAATCTGGATTGGCATATAAGTCATCCATTTCTTTTTTGATCGCATAAAGGGGTTTATTTCCCATGATCACAGTCTGCAACACTTGATGTTCGTCGTAGGTAAAATGGTTTTGTTCCAGAACTGACATGCGTTTGCCTGGCTCGAGGTGAACATGGCCAGCATTGGGATCAAGTTGGCCACTGAGTACTTTTAAAAATGTTGATTTACCAGCGCCGTTGGCTCCGATAATTCCATAACAATTCCCCGTAGTAAAGGTCACATTGACCTCGTCAAATAGGACACGCTTACCAAATTGAATCGACAGGTTTGAAACTGAAAGCATATTGAAAAGCTAAAGTGGCAAAAATACGCAAAACCCCAGCTTTACCAATACGCGAAAAGATTTAGTTTCCTTTTTTATGATCTGCTAAGAATTGTGCCAAACCACTATCGGTTAATGGATGTTTCAGCAAGCCGACAATTGAACTCATTGGCCCTGTCATCACGTCGGCTCCGATTTTGGCACACTCTAGTACATGCATCGTGTGACGGACAGAGGCAGCCAAAATTTGTGTTTTGAAATCGTAGTTGTCATAAATCAGCCGAATTTCATCGATGAGATTTAAGCCGTCTGCAGAAATATCATCCAAACGTCCAATAAAAGGCGAAACATAGGTTGCCCCTGCTTTGGCAGCTAAAAGGGCTTGTCCAGCTGAGAATACCAAGGTACAATTGGTTTTAATGCCTTTATCAGAAAAATAGCGAATGGCCTTTATCCCGTCCTGTATCACGGGAACCTTGACAACAATTTGAGGATGTAGGGCAGCCAAAGTTTCGCCCTCTTGAACAATCCCTTCATAGTCTGTTGAAATCACCTCTGCAGACACATCCCCTGTCACAACAGAACAGATGTCAACATAATGCTTTAAAATATTGTCTTGTCCAGTGATGCCTTCTTTGGCCATAAGTGACGGGTTGGTGGTAACCCCATCTAAAATGCCTAACGCTTGGGCTTCTTTGATTTGTTCAAGATTGGCAGTATCGATAAAAAACTTCATGTTGTTTGTTGATTAGAGATTATAAAATTTACTGAGGATGAACTCATAGATTTTTGCAGGTAAATAAGATTTTAAATATACAGAAAAACGCTGTAAAAATGGCCCGACCGTATAGTGGGGTTTGAGTTTGTTTTTTCGAACAAGACGATTGATAGAAATCGCAACCGTTTTTGCCGAAACCCCATCGTCCACATGTGCATCCATATCTTTTCTGGCAGCTCCATAAATCGCCAAATAGGGAGAATTTTCCATTACAGGGACATGATATCTGCCTTGCGCAATATTGGTTGCCACGTCTCCGGGAGCAAGTGTACAACACTGGATATTGCTTGGCTTTAGCTCGAGCCGAAGGCTTTCTGTGAGCATATGCAGTGCACTTTTGGTTGCTGAATATGCAGCCCGAAAGGGTAAGCCAGCATAAGCTGCGATTGAGGTAATGTTGATGATTTTCCCCTTTTTTTGTGTCCGCATGACTGGGAGTACGGATTGAAGTACGGCAGTTGCGCCAACCAAATTGGTTTCAAAAACACTGCGGATTTCTTCAAGTGGTGTTTCTTCTATGGGTCCTGCTATTCCTTTTCCTGCATTGTTTACAAGTACGTCTATAGTACCATATTGAGAAACCACGGTTTCTACTGCTCTTTGGATCGATAGGGCATCGTGCAAGTCCATCTGAATCAAAGGAAAAGGATGATCCGTATAGCGGTCTGGAGATCGACTGGTTCCAACAACGGTGTAGCCGTTGGATTGTAACAATTCTCCTGTTGCTCTTCCAATTCCCGTCGATCCGCCTGTGATAAGTACAACTTGCATGAACTATGATAAAAAAGGGTAAGCGACCTACATCACACCGCTACAACCGCCTACCCTTGCTGCGTTCCCACCCTGGGGGATTTGGCAGGAGCTGGTTGTGTAGAACTTACCCATTGCAAATATAACCTGATTCGGATTTTTTCATTCAATAATTATTGAATAATTTCGTTATCAATTGTACCATATGAGAATTCTTTGTTTTTTCCTCCTTATACTACTGTCTGGTTGCAGCTCAATTTCTCCTGGGCATTTTTCATTATCTACCAATGGGGACAAAAACAAGTTGACCATCGGGGATACCTTATTTTTCAGTTTGTCCAACCCAAAAGAACACAGTCTCAACGATCTTCGTTTTTCTCTTAACGGCAGACCCATTGACGATCAGTATACGATCATCCAATCATTGGGAAATCAGCGTTTGGTGGCTGATTTCAAGGCAGGCGACAAGCCATTTTCGGTTCGCGAGCAGTTTGTTGTATTTGCCGATAAAGCCCCTAATATTTACACCTACAAACTCCTCAACACCTATCCGCATGATGAAAATGCCTACACCCAGGGGCTGGAGTTTTACAAAGGGATGTTGTATGAAAGCACTGGACAATATGGCCTTTCATCGATTCGGAAAACAGAATACTCAACTGGCGAGGTCGTTCAAAAATTACCTCTTGACGCCTCCTATTTCGGTGAGGGACTCACCTTTATCAATGGCGTAGCCGTTCAGTTGACCTGGAAGGAAAACCTCGGTTTTATCTATGACCCAAACAACTTTAAACTGCTCCGTTCGTTTAATTATGACAAAAGCAAGGAAGGTTGGGGACTGTGCAACGACGGTACCATGGTGTACAAAACAGATGGAACTGAAAGACTGTGGAAGCTTGACCCCACTACTTTTGCTGAAAATGGATATGTAGAAATCGTTACACACAACAAACTCATCAGTAAGGTGAATGAATTAGAATATGCCAATGGTTTGATTTATGCCAACACCTACCAGTTCAATAAAGAAGTGGTGTTGATCATTAAGCCGGCAACTGGTCAGGTGGTTGGGGTTGTTGATTTTTCTGGCCTGAAAGAACAAGTAACACAACACCTACAACTCGATGTGTTTAACGGCATTGCCTATCATCCCAAACGAAACAGCTTTTTCGTCACTGGCAAATACTGGGATAAGCTTTTCGAAGTTGAAATTATAAAGAAAGAATGAGATATCATAAATTGGCAAAGATCATCTGTCTTCTCATAGCAATGGGTTTGACTAAGGCCTGCGACTATGATCTGAGCTTCTCCCCTGCGCAAACTGAAGACATCGGATTTAGCAGTGACACCGTCTATCTCGACACCGTGTTTACTGCAATTGGTTCTTCGACTTACAATCTTCGAATTTACAACCAATCAGATCGCAATATCGAAATCGGTTCGATTCGCTTGGGTCAAGGCAATGATTCCCAATTTCGACTAAACGTGGACGGCATGCATGGGCAAAATTTTAACGACATCGAAATCCTTGCTAAAGACAGTATTTATGTCTTTATCGAAACCACCGTGGACATCAAAGACTATGCGGCCAATGCGGCTGAGTTTCTCTACAATGATCAACTTCTTGTCGATGAGCATTCCGTTGAACTCGTTACACTGGTCAAAGACGCCATATTTTTATTTCCTGAACGACAAGACGGCTTTAAAGAAGTCATTCCATTAGGAGAAGCAGATGATGAAGGAAATATATTTGTTATTGATGGTTTTTATTTGGAAGAAGATGAATTGGTCTTNACCAACGAACACCCTTATGTCATTTATGGATATGCTGGCGTACCCCCAGAAAAGACAGTTCGTTTTGAAGCAGGCGCACGAATTCATTTTCACGATAACTCGGGCCTGATTGCTGCGCAGTCGAGCAGTGTACATGTACTTGGCGAGCAAAGTAATGACCCTGAATTGCAAGAAGGGGAAGTCATTTTTGAAGGGGATCGGCTAGAACCATTTTTTGAAAACATCCCTGGGCAATGGGGTCTTATTTGGCTAACTGCGGGGAGTACGAATCACATTTTTCGTCATGCCACAATAAAAAACGCATCTGTTGGAATTTTGATGGACTACAACGACGAGACAGAAAACCCAACACTTGTACTAGAGCAAACCCAAATCCACAATAGTAGTGCTGTTGGCTTATGGGCAAAAACAGCAAATATCCGTGCTTCTAATTCCATTTTTGGAAATGCGGGTAATGCTTCCTTTTACGGAAATATAGGGGGGTCTTATGAATTCACACATTGCACTTTTGCCAATTACTGGAATCGCAGTTTTCGCTCGACTTCCGCTGTGATTCTCAATGACTATATACCAATTTCTGAAACCGAAGATTTCGTCATGCCCCTCGAAAAAGCAGTATTTGCCAACTGCATAATCGATGGGAACCAATCTGTGGAATTTAGTGTGGAACAAAAGGGCGATCAGGAACTTTCTTTTTCACTCGACCATACCGCTCTGCGCTTTTCGCCCGCTGATGATGCCATTTTCAAAAATCCATACTACAATTTTAGNTTTTCAAACCTATACCCCAAATTGATTTTAAATAAGCAAGCTGCGTTTCATCAACCAACTGAAAACGATTTTCGGATATCCCAAGACAGTGAAGTCATCGGATTGGGAAAAAGCATCCATGCGGCAAGTGTTCCCGTGGATTTAAATGGAATAGACCGCACGAATACACCCGATTTGGGTGCACTTCAACATGAAGTTTTCGAACAAGAGGATTAAGCAGTAAATAACGGACGGTGTGACATCAATTCATGCACCTCTTGTCCAATGCTTTTCAATGCGCTTTCGTCTGTGTGATTTTGAATGGCTCGATCGATAAGATCAACCACCTGTTCCATATCACTTTCCTGTAAACCGCGCGTCGTAATCGCAGCCGTTCCAAAGCGAATTCCTGACGTAACAAAAGGTGATTTATCATCGAAAGGCACCATGTTTTTGTTGGCTGTAATCTCGGCTTTTACCAAAGCGTTTTCGGCATCCTTACCAGAAATGTCTTTATTGCGTAAATCGAGGAGCATCATATGGTTATCTGTACCACCAGAAATGATATTGTAGTCACGAGATAACAATGCCTTTGCCATGGCTTGTGCATTGTTGCGAACCCGAACGATGTAGTGCATAAACTCATCGGTAAGGGCTTCACCAAAAGCAACTGCTTTGGCAGCAACGACATGCTCTAAAGGTCCACCTTGATTTCCAGGAAATACACCCCCATCAACCAAAGATGACATCATGCGTTTTTTACCACTTTTCAAAGTAATTCCAAAAGGGTTTTCAAAATCTTTTCCCATCAAAATCAAACCACCTCTTGGCCCTCTTAGGGTTTTGTGGGTGGTGGTGGTTACCACATGGCAGTGTGGAATCGGGTCATTGAGCAATCCTTTGGCAATCAGACCAGAGGGATGTGAAATATCAGCGAGCAGAAAAGCACCTACACTATCGGCGATTTCTCGAAAACGCTTAAAGTCGATATCACGGGAGTAAGCAGACGCCCCTGCGATGATCATTTGCGGCTTTTCTCTCTCTGCGATCTCCTGTATGGTATTATAGTTTAGGAGTCCGGTTTCTTTGTCAACCCCATAAAACACCGCATTGTAAATGCGGCCAGAGAAGTTGACTGGCGAACCGTGGGTAAGATGCCCACCGTGGGCA
>NHEI02000023.1 GCA_002171575.2 Flavobacteriaceae bacterium TMED81 | reverse complement strand
CTCGCCATTGGCAAGAGTATATACTGGATTCACACCAGCAGTGATAATCCCTTGAACCGCTCCGCTGTTGAGGTCATCAACAAGCTGGGTGAGTTGGTTTGCGCTGCCTTGGCGGACGGTCGTTGTGTGTTGGGTGTCAATCACAACAGACCCTAATTTATGATTGATTGCAAGTGCAATGCGTTGGGCTTCCACACTTGGTAAACCCGCGATTACAATTGCTTTTTTACCTGCTTTACGCAAATGCTTAGCGGTCACTTTAGCCATATCTTGAATGGCTTGCTCTCCACTTGCTTGTCCGTTTGTCAGCTCGGAATAAAGCGCTGCAAGTAGTTGTTTTTGTTGGGCAGCAGACATGGGTACTCGCTTGTCAGCAGCGGCTCCAGAAAGCGTCATGTTTGCTTCAAACTGGAAATGAGTTGACATCTTTGCCTTTCCGTTCTTTTTGACGGGAACGCGGGTTTTGACATACCCTGGTGCATGTCCTCCTCCTTGCCAGTCTCCAATGAGATCTGCATCGAATGAAACGATTGTCTCCGCTTTTGAAAAGTCGTAGGTGGGCAGAGCACGCTGACCATAGGCCTTTTCAAAGGCATCTAAGGCATGCGATGATGAAACCGCATCATAGGCAATGTGCTTGATATTTTTATACTTGGCGGTAAGCTGATCGATCAACGCCTGAGTCGAAGGGCTCGCAAACGACTGGGTCAGTAAGACCACTTGTGCGCCTTCGGCTTGTAAATTGTCGAGTTGTTGACGGCTTTGTCCGAGGAGTGTTGCCCAACTGACAGGGCTTCCCGACTGGGTAGGGCCTTGTAATCGATAGAGGTCATATAGCGACAATATAGAAGCTTGTACACGAGCATTCGCACGGTAGCTGGCAGGAGCATCTGTATTGTTTTCAACTTTGATTGGTCTTCCTTCGCGTGTTTTTACGAGAATGCTTGCGATATCAAAGCCATCCGCAATGGTGGTTGCGTAAAAATTTGAAATCCCCGGGCGAATCTCTTCAGGTTGCACGACATAGGGAATGGACTTGTGAACAGGACCCTCACAAGCAGCTAACGAGGCGGCGGCAGTACTAAAACCAACATATTTGAGAAAATCTCGTCTGTTCGTTTTGGAATCATTCATCACCTGATCATCACCCAAAAAAGCATCTTCAGGAAGTTTTTCAACAAACTCACGCCCCTTGAGATCCTCAACAAACGCATTGTTGTTGTCTAACTCCGCTGTGCTTTTCCAATAATTCTTTTGGTTTGCCATCGTTGCTTTAGATTAGTAGTGACACTTTCCACACTCCAAACCACCCATTTGGGCGATTGTGAGTTTTTCGACACCATATTTTTTTGAGAGTTCCGCATGGATTTTCTCATAATACTCATTGTTTTCCAAATCGACATTCGACTCTCTGTGACAATTGATACACCATCCCATTGTGAGTGAGGAGTGCTGATACATGATTTCCATTTCTTCCACTGGTCCGTGACACTTTTGACAGTCAATGCCAGCAACATCAACGTGCTGTGCGTGGTTGAAGTACACAAAGTCAGGCAGGTTGTGGATACGTACCCATTTCACGGGTTGAGTTTCTCCTGTATAACGCTGATTTTCTTCATCCCAACCAACGGCTTTGTATAACTTTTTGATTTCGTTTGTGTAAAATTCTTTTGTGTATCCTTTTTCCAAATCTTCTTCCCCATTGTACTCTGCAATATTCATGTGACAGTTCATACACACATTGAGAGAAGGAATTCCTGAATGCTTAGAAACACGGGCAGAGGAGTGGCAATACTTACACTCAATTTCGTTATCTCCAGAGTGGATTTTGTGAGAATAATGGATGGGCTGTACAGGCATATATCCTTGATCAATTCCCACTTGCATTAGATATCCATAGGCAAAGAAAGCACTCGAAAAGAGCAATACAATCACTGTGCTAAACACCAAGAAGGAATTGTTGATATAGACTTCCCAAAGCGGTTTGCGTTTTGGTCTGGTTTTTTGGACTTCTATCCCATTTGCGACTGCAATTTTTCGCAGCGTTTTGGTTACCAAAAAGAGCATCACCACAAGGATGACAAGCACCAACACCAACACCCCCAAAAGCAAGGTTGAGGTGGTATTGTCTCCCCCACTAGCGGCTGTGGTCGCTACCGCAACTGGCACGGCAGGTGCAGGTGGAATGTAGTCGGTATAAGCAAGGATATTGTCAATGTCCTCGTTGCTCAACTGCGGGAAGGCAGTCATCACAGACTTGTTGTACTCCTCATAAATCGCCACGGCTTGCGGATCACCGGACTTGACCATGGCCATGGAATTCTTGATCCAAGAATACAGCCATTCTTTTTCATACTTCTGAGAAACACCCGCTAAGGCAGGTCCGACAGCGCGTTTGTTGAGCTTGTGACAGGCCGCACAATTCATATTGAAAAGGGATTTCCCTTTATCGACATCTGGTTCTTGTGCGTAAGTTGGAAGGGTGAAGGCAATCGCCAACACGAAGGAAAGTAGAACGCGAACTTGGGGAACATTTAGGCGAAAAAACCTGATCATGTTTTGGTTTTGGTAGTCAAGGAAAATACCTTGTTTTTTACATCTACAAAATTACGTTACAAACCCCATTTTAAAAACTTTAAAACCGCTTGAATTATAAATTTATATTTATTCTAAATTACTTAACTAAATACCTCATTATCATATATTTATAAACTTTTTGTTTTGTGGTAATTAAACAAAATTTGATAAAAAATTGCAGGGATTTAATAGCAATCTTTTATTTGCAATTATGTTGAATATAAAGTCCAATTGTTTTGTGATTTTGCTTGTATTTGCGTCTTCACTTTACGCACAAGACAACGCATTGGTTGTTAAAACCCCTCAAAATCTTGACGATGTACTCGAGCGCAAGTTGTCCTTGGACAAAAAGCGATTGGCAAAAAACCAGTACACCATTCAGATTTTTTCTGGGAATTACGAGGCAGCAAAAGTCTATTTGGACTCGTTTTCGAATGCTTTTCCAAGTCGCTATGCCAAGCTCTCATTTGAAACTCCNAACTACAAAATCCATGTTGGTAAATTCGCAGCACGCCTGGAAGGAATCCAAACGCTTGACACATTACGGGTGAAATTTCCTGAGGCCTTTTTACTAAAGCCCTAAGTTTACTTGAGTTTTTTCTTGACAGCAATCTCGATGTAGGCCTCGATGGTATCTCCGATTTTGATGTCGTTGTAGTCTTTGATCTGCAACCCACAATCGTAACCTTTGGTAACCTCTTTCACGTCATCCTTAAATCGCTTGAGGGATGCAAGGGCACCTGTGTAAACGACAACGCCTTCGCGCACAATGCGCACCATTGAATTGCGTGTGATTTTGCCATCCATAACCATACAACCAGCGATGGTACCCACACGAGAAATTTTATAGGTTTCACGGATTTCAACATTTCCTTGAACCTCTTCTTTCATGTCTGGAGACAAGAGTCCCTCCATGGCGTCTTTAAGATCGTTGATCGCATCGTAGATGATGGAGTAACTCCGCACATCGATTTCTTCTTTTTCTGCCAATTGTCTGGCAGTACCCACAGGTCGCACATTAAAGCCAACGATAATGGCGTCGGAGGCGGAAGCCAAAAGCACATCCGACTCCGTGATGGCACCAACTCCTTTATGGATAATATTGACCTGAATTTCTTCGGTAGATAATTTTTGGAAGGAATCTGTCAATGCCTCAACCGAGCCGTCAACGTCTCCTTTTAAGATGATATTGAGTTCTTTAAAATCGCCTAGGGCAATTCGTCTGCCGATTTCATCCAAAGTGATATGGCGTTGAGTACGAACCGATTGCTCTCGCACCAGTTGGGTGCGCTTGGCAGCAATTTGTTTGGCTTCTTTTTCTTCAGCAAATACATTAAAACGGTCGCCTGCAGTGGGGGCTCCGTCTAATCCAAGAAGGGATACCGGAGTTGATGGGCCTGCTTCAGACACTTCTTTCCCGCGTTCGTCTTGCATTGCACGTACTTTACCACTGTGTTGACCCGCAAGAATATAGTCTCCTATTCGCAGCGTACCCGCTTGCACGAGTATGGTTGACACATATCCGCGACCCTTGTCCAAAAAGGCCTCGACGACTGTTCCTTGCGCCGCTTTTGAAGGGTTTGCCTTGAGTTCTAATAGTTCTGATTCAAGCATTACTTTTTCGAGAAGTTCAGAAATTCCTGTTCCTTGTTTTGCGGAAACGTCATGCGATTGGATTTTACCACCCCAATCTTCAACGAGCAGATTCATCGCTGATAGACCCTCTTTGATTTTATCTGGATTCGCGTTTGGGCTGTCGATTTTATTGATCGCAAAGACAATCGGTACAGAAGCTGCTTGCGCATGGCTAATCGCTTCTTTGGTCTGTGGCATGATATCATCATCTGCAGCGATAACGATGATGACCAAGTCGGTTACCTGAGTTCCGCGTGCACGCATGGCGGTAAATGCCTCGTGACCCGGGGTGTCCAAAAAGGTGATTTTTTGTCCGCTTTCCAGAATTACACTGTATGCCCCAATGTGCTGGGTAATCCCTCCCGATTCGTCAGCGGTTACATTTGTTTTTCGGATATAGTCAAGCAAAGAGGTTTTTCCGTGATCGACATGACCCATCACGGTCACAATTGGCGCACGAGTCACCAAATCATCGGGGTTGTCCTCTGGCTCGTCGATTGTTTCTTCGATATCTGCGGTGACAAATTCAACGGTATAGCCGAACTCCTCCGCCACGATTGACAAGGTTTCTGCATCCAGTCTCTGGTTCATAGTCACCATGATCCCCAGCGTCATACAGGCAGAAATAATTTCTGTCGAACTGATATCCATCATCGTTGCAATCTCTCCGACAGTTACAAACTCGGTAACCTTGAGCAACTTGCTATCCGCCTCAACTTGGGCTGCATCCTCTTCTGATTTTTGACGGTGTGAATCTCTCTTTTCGCGGCGGTATTTTGCACCTTTTGATTTGGTGGTTTTGCCTTGTAATTTTTCTAGGGTCTCCCGAATCTGCTTTTGGATTTCTTCATCGCTTGGCTCTTCGTGCGTGGGCTGGTTTTGCCGTTTTGGTTTGGGTTTGTTTTGTTGTCCTCCACCAGGGCCCGTATTCTTAGTGATTCGTTTGCGACGTCGTTTTCGATCGTTGTTATCAGCACTCGGCTTTGTTTCTTTTTTCTCAAACTTTTTGAGATCAATTTTATCCCCTGCTATTTTTAGTCCCGTCAACTTTTTATACTGCGTAGTGACCTTTTCTGTATCGGCTGTAGCTATTTTTTCTGGTTCAGCTTGCTTTTGCTCAGTCGGCTTTTCGGGAGTGGGTTTTGCTACGGGCTCTGCGACTGGTTCTTCCGTTTTTGTCGGTTCAGCTTTGGGCGTTTCCGTGCTTTTTTCAACCTTGACTTCCGCTTTGGGTTTTGCCTTTGGCTCCAAATCGATTTTTCCGACCTGGCGGAGACCCTCGAGTTCGGTACGCGCCTGAACAACTTGGGTTTTTGCCTCTTGCTCTTCTTCGATTCGTTGGCGAATGGCTTCTTTTTCTTTGCGCTTTTCTTCGCTCACCTCTTCTGAAGCTTCCTTTTTGTTTCGATCGGTCTGAAAAGCATCGACCAAGAGTTGATATTCTGCCTGGGAAATTTTGGACGTAGGGCGTGCCTCTATATCAAAACCATGTTCTCCCAACTGCTCTACAGCGCGGTCTAAGGAAATGTTTAACTCGCGGAGAACCTTATTGATTCGTATGGTTTTGACTTCAGACATATTGTATATTGGTGTTCAAAAATAGGGATTTCAATCCGTTAACTCGAAAATTCTGCGTTTAATATGTTGCGGACTTCGACAACGGTTTCCTCTTCTAAGTCCGTTCGTTTGACCAAATCCTCGACCTCTTGCTCCAAAACACTCTTGGCCGTATCCAGTCCAACCTTGCGAAACTCTTCGATAATCCATCCTTCGATTTCATCAGAAAACTCCGTAAGCTCAACATCTTCCTCTGCCCCTTCACGGTACACATCGATCTCATAACCCGTGAGTTGACCTGCTAAACGAATATTGAATCCGCCTCGACCAATCGCTTTTGAAACTTCTGAAGGATCCATATACACTTCTACAGCTTTCTTTTCTTCGTCGATTGTCATATTGGTGATTTTAGCGGGACTCAATGCACGCGTAATCATCAACTGGTTGTTGTTGGTATAATTGATCACATCGATATTCTCGTTGCCTAGCTCACGAACAATTCCATGAATTCGAGACCCTTTCATCCCTACACAAGCGCCGACAGGATCGATACGATCATCGTAAGAATCCACGGCAACTTTTGCTTTTTCTCCAGGGACACGAACCACTTTTTTGACGGTAATCAAACCATCAAATACTTCTGGAATTTCTTGTTCAAATAGTTTTTCCAAAAACTTTGGCGCGGTACGCGACATCACAATACTCGGCTTGGCGCCCTTGAGCTCTACACTTTCAATCACACCCCGAACGCTATCGCCTTTACGGAAAAAGTCTGAAGGGATTTGACGGTCTTTCGGCAAGATGATTTCGTTTCCATCATCATCGATCAAAATCACAACACGGCTGCGTACGTGGTGCACCTCGGCGGTATAAATTTCCCCAACGAGTTCAATAAATTGTTTGTAGATAATCGTATTGTCATGCTCATGGATTCGAGCGATCAGGTTTTGACGAAGGGAAAGGATCGATCGACGACCCAAATCCGAAAGTTTAACTTCTTCAGACACGTCTTCACCAACTTCAAAGTCGGGCTCAATTTTTCGTGCTTCTTTCAGTTCGATTTCTTCATTTTCGTCTTCGACTTGTCCGTCTTCGACCACGACGCGATTGCGCCAGATTTCCAAATCCCCTTTGTCAGGGTTGATGATAATGTCAAAATTGTCATCGGTGCCAAACTTACGCTTGAGCGTATTGCGAAACACCTCTTCCAAAATGGACATGAGGGTCACACGGTCGATCAGTTTGTCATCTTTAAACTGCGAGAACGATTCGATTAATGCGAGATTTTCCATTGTGTATTACTTAAATTGGATTTGAACGGTTGCTTTTTCGATTTGATTATAGGGGACTTGCAATTGTTTGACCACGGTGTGTTTTCCCTTGCCGATTGGTTTGGGTTCACGGGCTTTCCACTCCAAAGTGATTTGATCATCATCTGCCTGGGCGAGTGTGGCCTTAAAATTGTCATTGTCTATGGTGTGTACCGCCAGTTTTCTGCCGATATTTTTTTTGTATTGACGTACCATTTGCAACGGATGGGTCGCACCTGCCGAGCTTACCTCCAACGAAAAGTCATGTACTTCCCTGTCGAGTTGATGCTCGATGTGACGGCTCACTTTGATGCATTGCTCCAAAGAAACCCCATTGTCCCCGTCGAGTACCACCTGAACTCTCGATAGATCGTCGATGTGTAGATCAATCAAAAACAAATCGGGCTGTAACGACAAGGCCTCCGCTAACAATTTTTGTATGTTTTCTTTAAACTTCATCTAAAAAAAAAGGGGACCTTTTGAGTCTCCTAATGGTTGATCAGAATGTTTTGCAAATATAATTGTTTTAAAATTCTTACCCAAATCATATTGTCAGATTGTTTCTTCCTGTATTTCTACGCAAACTTTTTCTAACTCATTGAAATTCATACATTCGCAACTATGGAAGCTTATGCCAATGCCTTGTTGATTGCCATTCCCGCCTTTATGGTGTTGATGCTGACGGAACTGATTTATGGCTATGCGACGGGCAAACAAACTTATGTGTTTATGGATACCATTTCGAGTTTGAGCTCGGGACTGACCAACATCCTTAAAGACACACTTGGTTTGGTTGTGATTTTGGTTTCCTATCCTTGGTTGAGTCAACAACTTGCCATCACCCAGATCGAAGCGGATCTTTGGCTTTACCTCACTGCCTTTATCTGTATCGATTTTGCGTCTTACTGGTCGCATCGTCTCAATCACAAAATCAATTTTTTTTGGAACCAACACATCATTCACCACAGCAGTGAAGAGTTCAATATGGCCTGTGCGCTACGTCAAAGCATTTCCAATATACTCGGTTATGGTGCCTTGTTTATGATTCCCGCTGCCGTTCTTGGAATTCCGCAAGAGGTCATTGCCATTTTGGCGCCCCTGCATCTCTTTGGGCAGTTTTGGTATCACACCCAACACATTGGGAAACTCGGGTGGTTGGAGTATATCATTGTGACCCCATCTCAGCACCGCGTTCATCATGCCATCAACCCCATATATATCGACAAAAACCTCAGTGCCATTTTTTGTGTATGGGACCGCATGTTTGGCACCTTTCAGGAAGAACTCGATGACGAGCCACCTGTCTATGGCGTGCTCAAGCCCGTGCAGTCCTGGAATCCGCTATGGATCAACTTTCAGCACCTATGGGGACTGGCCCTCGATGCTTGGCACACCAAAAGTTGGAGAGACAAATTCTGCTTGTGGTTGATGCCCACCGGCTGGCGACCCGAAGATGTCAAACAATCGCACCCAATGACGGTGATTACCGACCTAAGCCAACAACAAAAATATGCACCCCACTACAAGCGTTCCCTCGCATACTGGGCATTGTTTCACTTTTGCGCGACCATGGGGCTACTGCTGCTGATGCTCTACCATTTTGGAGACTTATCCCCTGTGCATGCCACTGCGATTGGCGTGGCTTTGTTTGCCGCCATTTTTGGATATACCAGTGTGATGGATCAATACACATGGAGTATCGGATTTGAGTGGTTTCGAATCGCCATCTCCTTTGTTGTACTCCAATGGGTATTGGCAACCATTTCGCCTATTCTTTACTGGGCTTGGATGGGCTATTTGGTCGTTTCCAGTCTGGCCTTGGTCTCTATGCTGTGGCGAGAACGCATGCTGATTCAGACCGAATCTTAAATTGGTATAGGCGTTGTTTGTGAATCGTGAACAGTGAATCGATGTTTTTTGTCATGCCTCCCTTCACTAGGAGTGACAAAGCAAAGGGATAAAAAAATCCCGCCTGTTTAGACGGGATTCTCTTTGTTGGCCTACTAGGGATCGAACCTAGACTCTTCTGAACCAAAATCAGACGTGTTGCCAGTTACACCATAGGCCAGTAAACTGCTATTTCTCGGCTTGGCGTTCCTGCCTGCCGTAGGCAGATTGCTAGAACCACCATAGGCTAATAGCGTTGCAAAAATAAAACAAAGTTTGATAACGCCAATACTTCTATTTTGATTTCTCAACACAATGAGAATGTTGTACATTCGTAGCTCCAAAAACCACAAATGAATTTTCGCGTTTGGAATCTGAGATTGGGATGGTTTGCTTTTGCGATTTCACTCCTCTCCTACCTGCTTACTGTGGAACCCACTGCAAGCTATTGGGACTGTAGCGAATATATCGCTACCGCTGCCAAGTTGCAAGTCGGTCACCCGCCGGGTGCTCCATTTTTTCAAATGGTGGGAGCGGTATTTGCCATCCTCGCTCCCAGTGCGGAGTATATCGCCCTATCGGTCAATATGATGTCGGTATTGGCGAGTAGCTTTACGGTCTTGTTTTTGTTTTGGACGATTACAGGGATTGCGCGTCGTTTGGTGCGCGAACAAGCCGATGATAATCACACCCAAATCCTTGTTTTGGTCGCCGGACTTGTCGGTGCGCTTGGATTTGCATACACCGATAGTTTTTGGTTTAATGCCGTTGAGGCAGAAGTCTATGCCATGGCGACTTGTATCCTATCTATTCTCTTTTGGCTTGGGCTACGCTGGGAAGCCGATATGGACAAGCCACGTGGCGATCGCTGGTTGGTGCTCATTGCTTTTGTTGTTGGTCTTTCCTTTGGCGTGCATTTTATGGGACTCTTGACCATCCCTGCCATCGGAATGTTGTACTATTTTAAAACCACCGAGACCGTGACCATAAAAGGATTTGTGTTGGCCAATGTCCTCTCCGTAGCGGTTTTGCTTTTTATATTTAAACTACTCCTGCCGAGCACACTTGCCTATTTTGGCTATGCCGAAGTGTTTTTTGTCAATCAAATTGGCTTGCCTTTTCACTCGGGAACCATTACCGCTGCACTTTCACTCGTTGCGTTTTTTGTATATACCCTCCAACTCACACACCGCAAAAGCTGGGTACAACTCAATACCGGACTTCTTTGCATCTTATTTATTCTTGTTGGGTTTTCGTCATGGCTGATGCTGCCCATTCGTGCCAATGCAAACACAGTGATCAATGAAAACGCACCTGCAGATGCACGTGCATTACTGGCCTATTACAACCTCGAACAATATCCCGATACGCATTTGTTTTATGGCCCGATGTTTACCGATATGTATGCTGGACAGGACGAGAATACGCCCTATGTAGATGATAAGCCCAAGTACGAAAAAGACGAGAAGACAGGTCGATATATTATTGTCAATGCGTGGGAAAATGCGCGAATCAATAGCAACAGCAAGCACGAAGGCATATTGCCGAGAATGTGGAGCAGTGGGAATGCAACCAACTATATGACCTACTACGGCACGGTTGACTTTGATGTCAAGCCCGCGTATCGGAACGAAGAAGGTCTTGTGGAGGCCGTAAACTCCTTTATCAGCGAGTGGAACGAAGGTCGAGCGGATGTGGATGAGTATCACAATTTCCTAACGACTTATGCTACCTATCTCGACATCGAAAAGCCATCGTTTTTTGACAACCTCCGCTATATGTTTGACTTCCAAATGGGGTATATGTATTGGCGGTATTTTATGTGGAATTTCTCTGGTCGCCAAAACGATCTCCAAGGAAAGCTAGACCCCGTCAATGGCAACTGGATCAGTGGGATCACATTGATTGACAACTGGCGTTTGGGTCCACAAGATAAGTTGCCTAGCGAACTGGCCAACAACAAAGGGAAAAACAAATACTATATGTTGCCCCTGCTGATGGGAATTTTGGGATTTGCTTTTTTATATCGCAAAGACCCCAAACGGTTTTGGGTGATGCTATTGCTGTTTTTGTTTACAGGACTGGCGCTTAAAGTCTATCTCAACGAACGGGTTTTTGAACCACGTGAGCGTGACTATGCCTTGGTTGGTTCGTTTTATGCCTTTAGCATTTACATTGGTTTGGGGGTACTTGCCCTTTCCGAACGAATCCAATCCTTTCTTCGACCACGACTAGCCGTTCCCATTGTTGGGGTATTGAGCTTGCTCTGTGTGCCTGTATTGCTTGCCTCCGAAAACTGGGACGACCATGACCGCTCGGGTCGGTATACCGCACANTCNACNGCAAAGGCCTATCTNGACTCTGTNGANGANGATGTCGATGCCATGATTTTTACCATTGGAGATAATGACACCTTTGCCATTTGGTATGCGCAAGAAATTGAAGGCTATCGAACNGATGTGCGNAGNATCAACACCCAACTTCTGGCAACNGACTGGTATATNGATCANCTCAAACGACGNACCTANACCAGCTCGCCGATCCCNTCTCAACNCGAGCATCGGCAATATGCCTATGGCGTNCGAGACTATATNAAGCACGANGCANTNCTCGACTCNGTTCGNTGGTCATTGAATGACTTTATGCGNTGGGTGAGTAGCGACCAACCNCGGACGCAGTATAAGTTTCTCCTCGAACAATATGAAGTTTCAACAACCAATATCCCCAAGTCAACCCAACAAATGATCTATTACCCNACCAACCAAATTCGGGTGNCTGTCAATAAAGAAAACGTATTGAAAAGNGGAGTGGTCAAGCCCGAAGANGCAGAACTCATTGTCGATTATATCGATATCGATCTTCCNACATCAGGNNTATANAAAAANCGATTGATGATGCTTGACATTCTNCACAACAACGACTGGGAGNGACCNATTTATTTTACAGGNGGTAGCTANGACGNTAGCGAGTATTTTTGGATGAAAGACTATTTNCAACTCGATGGNTTGGTCTANAAACTCGTNCCGATNAAAACCCCNATNNNNCCNAANAANCCNTACCAATCAATGGGTCGAATAGATGCCAATCTCATGTATGATATCGTGATGAAGTGGGACTGGGGAAATTCNGATAGCCCAGACATTTACCACGATCCCGAAACAAGAAAAAACAGCATCTCGTTCCGATCTAATATCACACGATTGGCCAATGCCTTACTTGANGAAGANCAANCTGAAAAAGCAATCGCTGTTCTCGACCTCNCCATGGAAAAAATGCCGATTGAGACTTTTGGCTATTACAGCTTGGTNACCCCCATAGCGAGTGNCTATTATCGTGCAGGGGCTACAGAAAAAGCCCAACAGATTGTGCAAAAGATNGCANCTGGCTATCAAGAATATATGCGCTACTATGCCNNGTGGNACAATGACGACCAATTGGCNNTNATGGAAGACCTTGTCGGGAATGTGGAGCGATACAANAGCTTGCTGACCGANGTTGTCCAAGCCAGAGATTACGAAACNCTAGCTGCCATATACGATNCGTTCTACGAGTCGATATTGCCGTTTAGCTATATTTATGGNAANTATGACTTCTACACCGAGCTCACCCCNTTTGTNGCTGGCTTATATGCGGCTGATCAANTGGAATTGGCGCGAGAGCTNAGTGGACATATCGCCCAGCAATACATCGANCTGCTCAATCGTTTTTTGACCCTAGAGAAGGAGCAATTNACGTATTTNGAAATGGAAATTGGCATTGAAGTCGAGGCCTATAAAAGNTTGGTGTNTACCATCAANCGNAACGAAACAGATNCAGAAGTNGTTGAGAAGNTGCAAANCACCTATNNGGAAACGGTTGGTCAGTTTNCTTTTCTCGACTAAACAAAGTCTTTCATCANNGAAATAATGGTNTTGGCATCTTGACNNCCACTTTGTCGCCAGACCATTTCNCCNCCTTTATANATCATTAGAGTTGGCAANCCCCGNACGCGAAGTGCTTCTGAAAGTTTGGGNTTTTTTTCCACATCNATTTTGATGACTTTACCNTGATCACCCATGGCAGCAGCAACGTCACGCAATACNGCATGCATCTCCNCAGAAGACTCATCCAAATCAGAATAAAAGTTGAGGAGNATCGGNATTTTCGCATCAATNATGTCACCAAATTTTGACATAACGAGACTTTTTTTACANCATCAGNNCTTGCTAAAATAGTATTTTGTTCTAAAATGAACTGAATTGACATAAAATACCAATATNGGTGTCAACGCAATCCAAGGNATTTTCGTTAAATCATTCGCATAATAATTCCTATTTTTGGGTTCCAACCATGGCAAACGACAAAAAACTATTCCTACTTGACGCTTACGCCTTGATTTTTAGAGGGTATTATGCGTTTATCAAAAANCCAANAATCAATTCNAAAGGGATGGACACGAGTGCCATCATGGGNTTTACCAACTCNTTGTTTGACCTGATCAATCGGGAAAAACCCGACTATCTGGCTGTTGCTTTTGACAANGGNGGNTCNGTCGATCGGACCGAAATGTACACCGAATACAAAGCGAATCGTCCCGAAACGCCCGAGGCCATTCGAATTGCTGTTCCCTATATCCAAAACCTGCTCAAAGCCATGCAAATCCCCNTGATTGAAAAGGAAGGNTNTGAAGCCGATGATATCATCGGAACCCTTGCCAAACAAGCTGAAAAAGAGGGTTTTGATGTNTATATGATNACCCCNGATAAAGATTTTGCGCANCTGGTCTCTCCAAATATTTTTATGTATCGCCCATCNCGTCAGGGAAATGGAATCGANATTTGGGGGGTAGANGAAGTNAAAGAAAAATTTGAAATCGACCATCCAGAGCAAGTCATCGACTACTTGGGCATGATGGGGGACTCGGTTGACAACATTCCGGGCTTGCCAGGCGTGGGAGATAAAACCGCAAAAAAGTTTTTGGCGCAATACGGTTCGATGGAAAATCTGCTGGCCAATACGCATGAACTCAAAGGAAAACTCAAAGAAAAAATCGAAGAAAATAAAGCACTCGGTGTGTTGTCCAAAAAACTTGCGCGCATCTTGTTGGACGTACCCGTTTCCTTTGACGAAAAAAGCTATGAGCTCTCCGAACCGAACACAGAGGAAGTGCAAAGCATTTTTCGTGAATTGGAATTTCGACGTCTTGAAGATCGTTTTCGTAAACTGTTTTCCAAGGAGGAACAAACAGAAAACCCCACGCCTCAACCCAGAAAGAGCACCCCACCCGCCTTTGACTTGTTCAATCAACCGGGAGCAGGAGAGGTCAGTGTTGATGATACGTATACAAGCTTATCGACTAGCGAACACCTATACCAAAGCATCACAACCGAAACAGAACAAGAAATGTTACTGGAGTGGTTGTTGCAACAAAAATCGGTTTGCTTTGATACCGAAACCACAGGGCTTGACGAACTCTCTGCCGAACTCGTTGGCATTGCTTTTAGTTGGGAAAAAGGAACGGGNTATTACCTNCCTTTNCCNGAAGATCGCACNGCCTGTGAAACCAAACTCGCCTATTTCGCGCCTTTTTTTCATAGTCCAACCATCGAAAAAGNAGGNCACAATCTCAAATACGATATCAAGGTATTGCAGCAATACGGTATGGCGGNTCATGCNCCCATCTTTNACACCATGATTGCGCACTATCTGATCAANCCCGATATGCNTCATAATATGGATATCTTGGCNGAGACTTATTTGGGNTACAAACCACAACCCATTACNGAATTGATCGGAAAAAAAGGTCCCAATCAGGGGTCGATGCGCAATGTACCGATCGACAAACAAACCGAATACGCCGTTGAAGATGCCGATATNACCCTTCAACTCAAAAATCATTTTGNTTCNGAATTGGCNTCCGANGAAGTTGTCGATTTGTTTACCAATATCGAATTGCCTTTGGTCAATGTTTTGGCAGCCATGGAAAGCGCAGGTATTCGTATCGATGTGGNCTATCTAGACAAATTGGCGGTTCAGTTTCGAGAAGAAACCGCAGTGCTAGAAGAGCGAATTTATGAGCAAGCCGGGGAGCGCTTTAACTTGGCTTCGCCCAAACAATTGGGTCCCATCTTGTTTGANAAACTCAAGCTTGTTGACAAACCCAAAAAAACCAAAACNGGGCAGTATTCCACTGCTGAAGATGTGCTTTCTTATNTGNCAAAAGACCATGCGATTGTTGCTGATATTCTGGAGTGGAGGTCGGTCAAAAAGCTGAGCAATACCTATATCGAGGNCCTTCCCGAACAGGTGAATCCCAAAACAGANCGTGTCCATACGATTTTCAATCAGGCAGTTGCAGCCACAGGACGACTGAGTAGCAACCACCCCAACCTGCAAAATATNCCGATTCGAACCGAGCGAGGNCAGTTGGTTCGCAAGGCNTTTGTCCCGCGCGACGACGAGCATGTCTTACTCGCAGCGGATTATTCGCAAATCGAATTGCGTGTGATTGCCTCCTTGAGTGGAGATACAGAAATGCAAGAGGCCTTTNAAAAGGGCGAAGANATTCATGCCAGTACCGCTGCCAAGGNGTTTGGCGTNTCATTGGCAGACGTGAGNCGAGAGCAACGAAGNCAAGCCAAAACGGTCAACTTTGGGATTGTATATGGCGTATCGGCTTTTGGNTTGAGCAACCAAACCAGCTTAAACCGATCCGAAGCCAAGGCCTTGATTGATGCNTATTATGAAACCTATCCGCAGCTAAAAAACTATATGCNTCAGCAAGTCGATTTTGCACGTGAGAATGGCTATGTCGAAACNGTTTTGGGTCGTCGGCGCTANCTCAAGGATATCAATTCTCAAAACAGTATCGTTCGTGGAGCTTCCGAGCGAAATGCTGTCAATGCGCCCATTCAAGGGAGTGCTGCGGATATCATCAAAATTGCCATGTTGCGGATCCATGAAAAANTAAACGATTTTGAATCCAAAATGCTCTTACAAGTGCATGATGAACTGGTATTTGACGCCAAAAAATCCGAACTCGACGCACTNACAAGCATGATCAAAACCGAAATGGAACAGGCCTACACACTCCAAGTNCCTCTCGTAGTAGATGTGGGAACAGGCANGAATTGGCTCGAAGCACATTGATTTTCTTTTTTTGGTTTGCTTTTTACTCTATTAATTGTACATTTGCAGCCCGTTTTCAGTCAACTGAAANNGAACNAAACAAAGTATTAAAGANAAAGTAGTGGATTCATTAAGTTACAAAACCGTCTCAATCAACAAGAAAAACGCTGATAAACAGTGGGTTGTAGTTGATGCTGCGGATCAAGTTTTGGGACGTTTTTCGTCTAAGGTTGCCAAACTTTTAAGAGGAAAGTACAAGCCGAGCTTTACGCCTCATGCAGATTGNGGTGATAACGTCATNGTGCTAAATGCTGACAAAATCAAACTCACTGGCGACAAGTGGAACAACAAAACCTATGTCCGCCACACGGGTTATCCCGGTGGTCAGCGCAGTTTGACAGCTAGTGAAATTCATGAAAAAAATCCAACGCGCTTGGTTGAAAAGTCCATAAAAGGCATGCTACCCAAAAACAAATTGGGAGCTGAATTGTTNCGCAACCTCTATGTTGTTGCTGGAGCAGAGCACCCTTATGATGGTCAAAAACCAACCGCTGTTAACATCAACGAATTAAAGTAATATGGAAGTGATTCATACCATTGGTCGTCGTAAAAGCGCAGTTGCGCGCGTTNATATGTCTCAAGGTAAAGGGGAAGTNACGATTAATAAAAAGTCATTAGACTCTTATTTTCCAACTNCAACACACCAGTACAAAATCAATCAGCCATTCACGCTAACGGACACCTTGGGNAAATACAANCTCAATGTGACGGTAACAGGTGGTGGGCCAACCGGTCAGGTTGAGGCGATTCGTCTTGGGATTTCACGTGCCTTGTGTACCGTTGATGAAGAGCACCGCTCTGCATTAAAACCNGAAGGATTACTCACNAGAGACCCTCGTATGGTTGAGCGTAAAAAGTTTGGGCAGAAAAAAGCCCGTAAAAAATTCCAATTCTCCAAACGATAACCGTTTGTTTGGATTGGCATAACAATAAGTTCATTAATTAGTGTNTAATTTGTTGCCATTAGTTTAGCATCTAAATGAGGAAGGCCGAANTTCGCCACTTGTTCATTGCTATTCAGGGAACGTAAACGAAAACAACAATGTCAAAAATAGAAGTCAAAGACTTACTAGAAGCTGGTGTCCACTTTGGTCACCTTACAAGAAAATGGAACCCCAATATGGCGCCCTTCATTCACATGGAGCGCAACGGGATTCACATCATCAACCTTTACAAAACCGTCACAAAAATCGAGGAAGCTCAGCAAGCACTCCACAAAATTGCTTCGTCTGGTCGAAAAATCTTGTTTGTGGCGACAAAAAAACAAGCGAAGGATATCGTNTCCAAAAAAGCGAGTGAAGTGAATATGCCTTATATCACCGAGCGCTGGCCTGGNGGNATGTTGACCAACTTTGTCACCATTCGAAAAGCGGTCAAAAAAATGGCTGCGATTGATCGGATGAAAACAGATGGTACNTTNAACACCCTNTCCAAAAAAGAAAGANTACAAGTNGAGCGTATGCGTGCCAAGCTCGAAAAGAACCTCGGTTCGATTTCGGACATGACTCGTTTNCCAGGNGCTTTGTTTATTGTCGATACGCGCCGGGAACACATCGCTGTNCGCGAGGCACAAAAACTCAATATCCCAATTTTTGCGATGNTAGATACCAACGCNGATCCTCGNGATGTTGATTTTGCCATTCCTGCCAATGACGATGCCTCAAAATCGATTGATAAGATTTTAGGACTGGTCACAGANGCTGTAGCCGCTGGNACAAGCGAGCGCAAAAAAGAACGCGATGAAGCCAATGCAGCGANTAGCGAAGGCGANGTCGTTCCAGAAACGGCAGAAGCAACGAAAGCAACTGAAGAAGTTNTTNCTGAAGCNACTCCCGAAGCTGTCNAAGAAACAGCACCCGNNGTAGAAGAAACCGAAACNGCAGAAGCTGAAGCANCACCTGNTGAAGAGGTTGTCGAAACAGCTGCGGANGACTTGAGNGGAAAGACNGTAGCCGACNTAAAGGCACTGGCNAAAGAAGCTGGAGTTTCTGGATACAGCAAAATGAAAAAAGCAGAATTAATTGCGGCNTTNTCCGCCTAAATCATTGATCGTATGTCAAAAATAAGTGCAGCTGATGTAAANAAGCTCCGCAAAGCAACTGGAGCAGGAATGATGGATTGTAAAAAAGCNCTNGTAGAAGCCGAGGGTGATTTTGATACTGCCGTAGAAGTTCTTCGTAAAAAGGGTCAAAAAGTAGCTGCGAATCGCGCAGATCGCGACTCTTCTGAAGGGGCTGTTATCGCCAGAGTAAATGATGATGCTACTGTTGGTGTCATTGTATCGGTGAACTGTGAGACGGACTTTGTTGCCAAAAACGAAAGCTATGTGACCCTTGCCAACCAATTGGCTGACGTGGCACTGACACATGATAGTTTGGACAGTTTTTTAGCTGCGGACTTCAACGGAATGTCTGTTGCTGATAAGCTCACAGAGCAAACAGGNGTCATNGGAGAAAAAATCGAAATCGGTGGATTTGAACGCCTCGAAGGTGCGTTTGTCGGTTCGTATATCCATGCTGGAAACAAAATTGCAACCCTCNCCAGCTTGTCTGCTGGAGTNGATGGAGCTGCNGAAGCCGCCAAAAACGTNGCNATGCAAGCTGCTGCGATGAATCCNATCGCCNTAAACGAAGANGGTGTGGATGCCGCAACGGTTGAAAAAGAGATTGAGATTGCCAAAGACCAACTCCGTCAGGAAGGAAAGCCAGAGGCCATGCTCGACAATATCGCCAAAGGGAAACTCAAGCGTTTCTTTAAAGACAACACCTTGGTCAATCAGGCCTATATCAAGGACGGGAAGCAAAGCGTGAGCGACTATGTGAAGTCTGTAGATGCAGGACTCACCGTTACGGGCTTTAAACGAGTCGCTTTGGTGTAAACATTTACACGTAATATGAATTAAAAAAACCTCGAGTACTCGAGGTTTTTTTTTGGGCTGATTTCAAGAGGGTTTTTGGTTATATTTGCACAAACACGACCCATGCCATACAAACGGATTCTTTTAAAACTCAGTGGAGAGGCACTTATGGGTGATCGCACTCATGGGATTGATCCACAGCGTTTGGCCAGCTATGCCAGCGAAATCAAAAACGTAGTCGAACAAGGGGTTGAAGTTGCCATTGTCATTGGCGGTGGGAACATCTTTCGAGGGGTTGCTGGNGCGAGTAANGGAATGGATCGTGTGCAAGGCGANTATATGGGTATGNTGGCAACCATTATCAATGGNCTTGCCCTGCAGAGTGCTTTGGAAGATGCAGATGTACAAACCCGACTGCAAACNGCNCTTAAAATCGAAGCGATTGCAGANCCCTATATCAAACGNCGTGCAGTTCGCCATTTGGAAAAAGGACGNGTGGTGATCTTTGGNGCNGGTACGGGAAATCCCTTTTTTACAACCGACTCCGCAGCCGTACTACGCGCNATNGAAGTAGATGCCGATGTGATTTTAAANGGTACNCGTGTGGATGGNATNTANGATGCTGACCCTGAAAAAAANAAAGATGCGGTCAAGTTTGAGTCNATCAGNTTTNANGATGTTCTTCAAAAAGGACTTAAAGTAATGGACAGCACNGCCTTTACCCTCAGCCAAGAAAACGATNTGCCNATCGTTGTTTTTGACATGAATACGCCNGGCAANCTAGANCAAGTNGTTGCTGGAAAACATATTGGAACTACGGTAAATTAAANANNATGGAAGAAATTNGTTTTATCATGGATGTTGCCAAAGAGGCAATGGAAAAATCGCTTGACCATCTCGANAAAGCATTTGTCAATATNCGTGCTGGAAANGCAAANCCCGCNATGCTATCNACTGTAAAAATGGAGTACTATGGNNCCCAAACNCCCTTGAGTCAGGTGGCAAATATCAATACCCCTGATGCGCAAACCCTNTCNGTNCAGCCNTGGGACAAAACGATGATCCCNGAAATTGAAAANGCGATTCTTNTTGCGAATCTCGGTTTTAANCCNTCNAACAATGGGGANTCGGTNATTATCAATATCCCNCCGCTGACCGAAGAGCGAAGAAGAGAGTTNGTTAAACTCGCCAAATCTGAAGCAGAAAACGCAAAGGTAGGTGTTCGAAATGCACGNAAAGANGCGAACAACGAACTNAAAAATATAGACCTTTCNGANGATCAATTGGGAAATGCNGAAGTTGATGTGCAAACCCTTACNGATGATTACATCAAAAAAATNGACGATAAATACGCTTCGAAAGAAGACGAAATCATGACGGTCTGATCAAAAATAGACGTCTCATATTGCTATGATAAAATGGGTTACCACTCGATTTTGGAGTACTGTTGCCTCGCTCATTCTCCGCAATCGAATTNTTTGCATCTTGTTGATTATCGCAACNACTGTGTTTNTNGGAATGCAGTGGAAAAATATGCGCTTTAGCTTCAANGAAGCCAGTCTNCTNCCAGACGANCANCCATTTAACCTCAAATATCAATCTTTTGTCGATCGCTTTGGTGATGAAGNCAACNTGATCGTTTTGGCNATCCAAGACTCGACTTTCTTTCGTCCAGAAAACATCCAACAATGGAGCGCANTGACCAAGTCGTTTGANGATNATGATGCGATTGCCACCGTNTCNGGAATNGGAAATCTAAAACAACTCAAGAAAAATGCAAGTCANCAAAATTTTGTTGTNGAGGATGTCCCCTATCAGNTGGCACGTANCCAAAAAGAAGTGGATCGNCTNNAAAANCAACTNCTTGAAAAATCACCCTTTTTTCATGGGGTNCTCCTCAATCCNGAAACCGAGGTTTANCTGACCATCCTNACCCTTAAAAAAGAAGTCNTCAANGCCAAAGAACGAGAGCTTTTTGTCAATAACGAACTCTTGCCCAAGATACTCGCCTTTGAGGCCGATACCGGTTTTGATATCCGTNTTTCGGGTATGCCCTATATNCGAACGATTAACGCCGGTACCATCCTGAGCGAGATTCGCATGTTTGTNATCGTNGCCGCATTGGTCACGACCTTGATNTTCTTTTTCTTTTTCAAATCCTATCGNGCCACNTTTATCTCNATGGTGGTGGTNGTCATNGGNGTGATGTGGGCCTTTGGAATTTTAGGNCTTTTNGGATTTGAAATNACCGTACTCACTGCGCTNATTCCNCCNATNGTGATTGTGATTGGGGTACCCAATTGCATTTTCTTGATCAACAAATACCAACACGAANTCAAAAAACACGGCAACCAAGCACGATCNCTACANCGCGTGATNACAAAAATTGGAAATGCTACCCTGATGACCAATATGACAACGGCTTTGGGNTTTGCCACGTTCACACTNACCAATAGCAAACTGCTTATCGAGTTTGGTCTGGTCGCCGCAGTCAATATTATGNTGCTCTTTATATTATCGCTNTTTGTGATNCCNATTCTNTACAGNTATATGAGTCTNCCNNAGCAAAAGCANCTNGCNCACCTGAACCGCAACTGGATGAANGGNTTTATCGACTGGATGGAAAAGGTTGTACGCCAACAGCGTGTCGCTGTGTANTTTNNATCNGTTATNGCGNTGATGATGAGTATTATTGGGATTTANCAAATCAAACTGTCTGGAACCATCATCGATGATCTNCCTAAAAAAGCAAATTTCTNTGANGACATTCGGTTTTTTGAAAGCCAAATGAGTGGGGTGATGCCCATTGAGGTCATGGTCGATACNAAACGAAGAAATGGNGCTACCCAACTATCNACACTNAANCGAGTTGAGAGATTGGCCGCACACATCAGAAGTGTGCCNGAACTTTCTGAACCCTTNTCCATTGCNCATATCGCCAAGTATGCCAAGCAGACCTATTACAATGGCAATNCNCGNTACTTTAGCATNCCNACAAGGCAAGAGTATNCNTTTGTNGGNTNTTATGTCAACAACAGTTTNTCTGCCGAGGGAATGGCTGAAAGNTTGATTGACAGNACNGGTCAATATCTCCGTGTGACNACCATGCTCAAAGANGTCAANACCNAACGAATGGAAGAAATCGAAAGTGATTTNTTGNTGGCNGTCGGNCAAATNTTCCCTNCAGANCGATTTGATACCCAAGTCACGGGTAAGGCACTTGGNTATTTAAAAGGNACTCGNTTTTTGGTNCGCAATTTGGTTTTGTCNCTCTCNNTAGCAATTTTGCTGATTGCGNTCTTTATGGCCTATTTNTTCGGTTCCTTCCGCATGATTCTCATTTCNTTGATTCCCAATATTATCCCNCTTATTCTCACTGCGGGAATGATGGGGTTTTTGGGAATCCCGATCAAACCTTCCACCATTTTGGTCTTTAGCGTTGCCTTTGGAATCTCTGTTGATGACACCATNCATTTTTTGGTGAAATACCGACAAGAACTCCAAGCCAATAAATGGAAAATCAAAAAATCTGTGTATTTGGCNCTTCGNGAAACNGGNGTGAGTATGTTTTACACCTCTATCGTTTTGTTTTTTGGGTTCTCGGTCTTTATGATTTCAAGCTATGGCGGTACGGTTGCTTTGGGAGGATTGGTGTCCNCAACCTTGCTCTTTGCGATGCTNGCCAACCTGATNCTTTTGCCGTCTCTCNTNCTNTCNNTAGAGGAAAGTATTGCCAATGAANGAACCCTNAAAGAACCCCGAATTGATATTCTCGCTGAGGATGAANAAAGCTAAGTTGGGTGCTTATAAAATGAANTATATTTGTAGCCGAAAATCGATTTCATGAACACACAGCGTATTCAATCCCTTTTTTCTGGTGCTCACGTGGGACAAACTCTAACTCTTCAAGGGTGGGTTCGTACCTTCCGCGCCAATCGTTTTATCGCCATCAATGACGGGTCAACGCTCAACAACCTGCAGTGTGTGGTTGATTTTGAACAAACCGATGAAGAGCTTCTCAAAAGAATTACNACTGGTGCNGCAGTGNANATNGAAGGNANGCTTGTCGAAAGTCAGGGNAAAGGACAACNATACGAANTNCAAGTGAGCCNTATTGAAATCNTTGGCGACTCTGACCCNGACCAATACCCCATTCAACCGAAAAAACACAGNTTTGANTTTTTGAGAGAGNATGCACACCTTCGTGTTCGNACCTCCACNTTTTCTGCTGTGATGCGAGTTCGCTCTGCCNTATCCTNTGCNGTTCATGAATATTTNAGNAANNAAGGGTTTTATTATGTGCATANCCCNATTATNACGGGCAGTGATGCTGAGGGAGCAGGAGAGATGTTTCGTGTGAGNACCCTCGACCCCAAGNAAGCACCCCTTAACGANTCTGGTGAAGNAGATTTCACANAGGACTTTTTTNGNAAGGAAACCAATCTNACGGTNTCTGGNCAACTNGAGGCAGAGACCTATGCAATGGGTTTGGGNAAGGTNTATACTTTTGGNCCTACGTTTCGAGCAGAAAACTCAAACACCTCACGGCANTTNNCTGAATTTTGGATGATNGAACCAGANGTTGCCTTCTATAANCTTGACCAGAANATGGATTTGGCNGANGATTTTATCAAAAATATACTTCGCTATGTATTGGATCACTGCCAAGACGACCTNGCCTTTTTGGATCAGCGTTTGGCAAATGAAGAAAAGACAAAACCACAAATCGAACGNCGACCAATGGGATTGCTCGAACAGATGCATTTTATTGTCGACAACCAATTTGTTCGTTTNTCNTATACNGANGCGATCGATATTTTGCGAAACTCTAANCCNAATAAAAANANGAAATTCAAATNTCCTGTCGATCAGTGGGGAGTCGATNTGCAAAGTGAACACGAACGNTACTTGGTGGAAAAACACTTTAGCAGCCCTGTGATTTTNTTTGACTATCCTGCCAATATNAAAGCGTTTTATATGCGNCTCAATGAAGATGGAAAAACGGTACGNGCAATGGATGTACTGTTTCCAGGAATCGGCGAAATGGTGGGTGGNGCCCAGCGTGAAGAGCGTTTGGACGTTCTCCAAAANCGNATGGCAGAGATGGACATCGACGAAAAAGAACTCGATTGGTACTTGGATTTACGTCGCTTTGGAACCGCTCCTCATGCTGGATTTGGATTGGGCTTTGANCGCTTGGTTCAGTTTGCCACAGGCATGTCAAATATTCGTGATGTGATTCCNTATCCACGNNCNCCNCAAAANGCATCNTTTTAGAAAACACCCATCTTCCAAGGTTTTTGTACCTTTCGATTAGTAACGTAAATCGTTGTCATGCTCAAACAACAACTCAACCTCAAGTTATCACAAAAGCTATCTCCGCAGCAGATTCAGTTAATGAAACTGATTCAGTTGCCTACGCTTTCTTTTGAGCAAAAACTTCATCGGGAACTAGAGGAAAATCCAGCGCTTGAAGCGGGAAAAGAGACCCTTGAAAGCGAAGATCTGGACAACCCCCAAGAAGAAGATCGCGAGCTTATAGAAACTGATGATATCAATATCGATGAGTATTTGAGTGATGATGAGATTCCCGCTTATCGTCTCCATGCAAACAATTACAGTCCAGACGATGACGAGAAGCAAGTCCCATACGCTGCAGGGATTAGCTTTACCCAGTTTTTAATGGATCAAATGCGAACCTTTAGCATGAGTGAAACCGAGAGTCAAATCGCACGGTTTTTGGTTGGCAGCATCGATGAAACGGGGTATATCCGAAGGAGTTTACTCGATATTGTGGACGACCTTGCTTTTACTGAAAATCTATATGTTGAGGAACATCAGATACAAGACGTACTCGACAAAGTACAACAACTCGATCCAGCTGGAGTTGGCGCTTTGGACTTGCAAGATTGTCTAGCCATTCAATTGCAACGCAAGTCACAAACTCCTTCAATTGCACTTGCTTATGAAATTATTGTAGCGCACTTTTCAGCTTTTTCTAAAAAACACTTTGACAAATTGATGAGCGCGCTAATGATTGATGAAGGTCAACTCAAAGATGCCATTGCTGAGATCGAAAAGCTCAACCCCAAACCTGGTGCTTCCTATGCCTCTTCAACCAAAGTCAATAGCCAAATTACGCCCGATTTTACGATTCGGATTTTGGATGGGGAATTACAACTCAGCTTAAACGGACGAAATGCTCCTGAACTCCATGTTTCGGCTTCGTATAGAAATATGATGGAGGGCTATAAAGAGTCCGCTGTCAAAAGCAAAGCCCAACAAGAGGCCGTCTTGTTTATCAAACAAAAGCTCGATGCAGCCAAATGGTTTATCGATGCCGTAAAGCAACGAAATCACACCTTGTTCATTACCATGAATGCCATTATGGATTACCAAAAAGAATATTTTTTGACTGGTGATGAGCAGAAAATTAAGCCGATGGTTTTGCGTGATATTGCCTCTATTATTCAGATGGACATCTCTACGGTGTCACGAGTGGCCAATAGCAAATATGTGGATACCCCATACGGTACTCGATTGATCAAATCCTTCTTTTCCGAAGGAATGACCAATAGCGAAGGAGAAGATGTTTCTTCGATTGAAATCAGAAAAGCTTTGGAAACGATTATCGACTCTGAAGACAAAGCCAAGCCCCTCACAGATGAGGAACTCAAAAAAGCGCTAAACCAAAAGGGCTATCCTGTTGCCCGCCGTACCGTTGCCAAATACCGGGATATCATCGGTGCGCCGGTAGCTCGATTACGTAAAAAACTTTAAGATAAAACTTTAGCTGCTTATTCGTATGCCGTATAAAAGATCTCTAACTGCAACCGCAAGTCGGGATTGCTGTGATTTGGTCCTGCCAAAATCACACTCAAAGGAGTATTGATCGAAGATTGTGGAATCTCAAATGCTGTTGGAGCGGTTACACTTGTGTTTTGGGTGCTGAAATAGTCCGAACTCACCGTGAGACCAAGCCGTACATTGTCAAAATCGTCGGGATTTCGAAGTAGATTGCTCAAGTGATTCGTAATCACAAAATTATAGGAAGTGACCTCCCCATTGTCATCAACCTGGGCAAGACCCCCAAAGGTTGATTTGTTGTCAGCTGGGTTGGGACCTGAAGTTGGATCAACATTAAAATCTACAAGGGGAATGGATTCACTCGCGTCAAATAAATACAAACGGCTTGGTAAATCGTTCAGCCCTAAGTCGTTGATTTTTTGACGGTCAACATACAAGGTCAGATTGGCTTCATTGATCAACCACGGGATGTCTTGAAGGGTCTGCAATTGATCTTGACCTGCGTCTCCTACAAACAAATCGATATAAGAAACGACTCCGAGTCCTCCCTTGAGGTAAATGTGTTGTCCGTCACCACTACCGTTTATAGCCGTTTGAACCTCCGCAGAAGTTTGGGTTTGCGTAATGGTATTAAATCGCACGCCGCTCAAGCTTAGCGTGTAGGCAGAAGAACTGTCTTGAGATTCATAATCCTCTGCATTGGATGCATCACCTCCATCTGTCAAAACCAATTCTTTGTAATCGTATTCAATTTGGATTCGACCTCCACTAAAATTGAGCTGCATCATCAACGGACTCGATGTGCTTTGCAATCCGATAACGATACCGTTAAAATACTCTTGAAAGCGATTGTTGTCTACCAGCATATTCTCTCCTTCCATATCGAAAATCGACTGTTGAAAGAAAGCGGTATCGAGGGGAATTCGAATGCGCGGACTTAGGCGTTGATCGACTTCCGTTGATTCATCCACATCTTCCGTCTCTGGGTCGTCTACTTTAAAGCTTACAATTTCGTCAAAATCAAGGGTGATCTTGTCATCAAAAAGAGGTTGAGATGTCAACCCTTCTTGGTCAAAATCCTTATCGGAATAGTATGCCTTGTCTGATTCAAAATTGTCTTCTGGATCAAGATTTGATAAGAAATAATTCAATTTCTTTACCTGAAAATGGACCTCTTGTTCGGTATCACCATACAAATAATCGATCTCATACACATTGGCTTCGGTATCTGGATTGATGGTTTCTTCGTCTTCATCATCATTTATTCCGTCTCCGTCTGTATCGGGGTTGAGTGAATCAAGATTTGCCGACCTCGATTCTTCCAAATCTGTAAGGTTATCGCCATCTGAATCACTATCAGGGTCATCTGGGTCTATATCAAAGGTATCAATCACGCCATCCCCATCACGATCACGTTGATTGGTGTAAAACGGAATTTCCAACCAAACCTCAGTCACCGTCTCTTGCTCATCATGTGGATTTTTATTGGTGTCTTCTGTACTGACCCCATTTGTTTCTTGATCTACATTCATTTTTCCAAAAATCCCAGTAGGAGAGGTGGGCAAGCTCAACTGTGTGGTAAATCGAGCTGTTGTGTTCCCAAATACTTGATCTTCATACTCTCCCAAATAGAAAATAGAGAGGTTATCTGAACGGATGATTTCAATCGATTTGTGCTCAACTTCTACTGATGCCGTTTGCTTATCGATGACAAAAGTATCAGATGGCAATAGGGATGATCCCACATTACTGAATTCTTTTTCACAAGATAAAATGATAAAAACAAGGGCGAATAAGCCACAAAAAAATTTGAGGTTCATGTCTCTCACTTGAGGATTTGATTTGTATAAAAACCTTTGTAAGCGTCCTCAAAACCGTCCTGTCCAGAGAAATGAAGTGTGGGTTTATTAGAAGACAGAATCTGTTTTTTGATGTTTTTATCGATCTCAGAATCAGCGATGACCAGACCGTCCGAGTTTGCAATTGCATTTTTTGCAAGGGCTGAAAAATCAGGTGTTTCTAAACCTTTTGTCAATGCAGTGTCTATCCCATCAAAAGATAGTTTTTGAATCAAGTCTGTGGAGAGAGATTCTGAAAATGGCGTTTCAAAGAAAGAGGAAACAATTTTGGTATTGGCCAAAATGGGTTCATCGGTATAGTAGTGCTTGCAATAAAGCGGCATCAGCATCGCAATCCAACCCTGTACATGAATGATATCAGGCGCCCAATTGAGTTTTTTGACCGTCTCGATTACCCCCTTGGCAAAAAAGATTGCACGCTCGTCATTGTCTGCATACAACTTCCCATTTTCATCTTTTTCCAATTGTCGACCTTTAAAATAGTCTTCGTTGTCGATGAAATAGACTTGCATACGTTCTTTTGGAATCGAAGCCACTTTGATAATCAATGGCACATCGATATCATTGATGACGAGGTTCATCCCAGAAAGGCGTATGACCTCGTGCAACTGGTGTCGTCGCTCGTTGATCAAACCATATTTTGGGATAAAAATTCGGGTTTGCCCACCAACCTCATTGACCATTTTCGGCAGTGCAAAGGTCATGGTTGATAAGTTCGATTCTGGCAAATAAGGCACGACCTCAGCGGAAACGAACAGGACTTTTTTTTCTGTCATAGAACCCAAATATTATTCTTTTTGGAGTATGCAAAATTACGAAATTTATACCGAAGTTTGTCCATAATTCCTTACAGAAGGTGTTAAACTTTTCTAAATGCCGAAAGTAACCACGATAGCAGAGTTACGTCTCTTTCAACGTCAAAACCACATGCATCGCAGTTGGGGCTTGGTTCCAACCATGGGTTCGTTACACGAGGGGCATCTGCTGCTTATCGCACAAGCAGTTGAAGAGAATCGCGTAACCTTTGTTACCATTTTTGTCAATCCAACCCAATTTGACAACAAAGTGGACTTGGACAATTACCCATCTTCTAACGATACTGATCTACAAAAAATTCAAGCAATTGATCCCAATATATGTGTGTTTGTTCCCAGCGTTGAAACGATCTATCCAGATGGGGCTTCTGTAAAAAAATATGATTTACAAGGTTTGGACAAACCCATGGAGGGCCGACACAGACCTAGGCATTTTGATGGGGTTGCTACGGTGGTCGAGCGCTTATTTACACTAATCCAGCCCGATGTGGCCTATTTTGGTCAAAAAGACTTTCAGCAGTTGCAAATTGTCTCGCTCCTTGCACAACCGATGAGAATTCGCATTTGCAGTTTGCCAACTGTACGTGAGCAAAATGGCTTGGCGATGAGCTCACGGAATCGTCGCCTAACACCTGAGCGACGAGAGGAAGCCAAACTGATTTATGAGCTTTTGCAGTGGACTAAATCAAACTTTTCATCTCACACTATGGTTGAGCTCAAAGAAATGGTTGTTCAAAAACTCGCCAAAACCCCCGCTTTTGAGCTTGACTATTTTGAAATTGCTGCAGAACACAACTTGCAGACTGCGAATTCTAAGAAGGTTGGCGTATCATACCGTGCCTTTATAGCAGTTGTCGTTGACGATGTCCGATTGATTGATAATATGTCTCTCAATTGAGTATATTTGCGCCATGACAATCGAAGTACTCAAATCCAAAATTCATCGTGTCACCGTCACTGGCGCTGAACTGGACTATGTCGGAAGCATCACCATCGACCCTGTGTTGATGGATGCGGCAAATTTGGTCGCTGGTGAGAAAGTACAGGTCGTTAACATCAACAATGGCGAGCGTTTGGAAACCTATGTGATTCAAGGTGCGAAGGATAGTGGAGAAATCACTCTCAATGGTCCTGCAGCCCGAAAGGTACAAAAAGGGGATATTGTCATCATTATCAGCTATGCGCAAATGACCCCTGAACAAGCCAAAAGCTTTCAGCCCAATATTATCTTTCCCGATACCCAGACCAACACACTACGTTAGTTTTGTCAAAATCTTTTATTTCCGCCTTACGCAACCTGATTCCACTTGGCCTCGGGGTTTTCCTAATTTATTATTCCCTCAGCACAATTACTGCCGATCAACGCACACTGATTTGGTCCTATATTGAACAAGCTCATCCCATACCGATACTGATTTCGATAATCTTTGGAGCACTAAGCCATATCTCACGTGCATACCGCTGGAAATTTCTACTCAATCCCTTGGGCTACAACCCGAGCTTTATCAACCTAACTGGTGCCGTTTTGGTCAATTATCTATCCAACCTTGGCATCCCCCGATCTGGCGATGTTCTTCGGGTTACGGTTATTTCGGCCTATGAAAAAATTCCCTTTTCCAAGGGATTGGGAACCGTGATTAGTGAACGAGTTATTGATCTTGTGATGATGATGTTGCTGGTTTTTTCAGCCATGTATATGGGTGGTGATTGGGTACATGAACAACTTGGCGGCTCAAAGGTTCTCCTTGTCAGCTTTGGGATTTTTATTGGATTGGTGGTGGCGATCATGACGTTTCCCTTTCTGATCAATACCAAACGATTCCCATATCTCGCTCGAATCAAAGACTTTTTTCTCAATATCGTTCAAGGGATTGTCTCCATACGTTCTATTCCGAATGCATTTGCGTTTTGGGCACATACTCTCTTTATCTGGCTGATGTATGTCCTGATGTTTTGGGCGATTCAATTTTCCTTGCCTGAAACGGCGCTACTCAGCCCCCAAGTTGCATTAATTGGGTTTGTCGCAGGAGGACTTTCTATAGCCGTTACGAACGGTGGTATTGGATTGTATCCCCTAGCCGTTGCGGCGGTGCTTAGCCACTATGGCATGTCCTATGAAATGGCTCTGGCCTATGGGTGGATTGCTTGGTCTACGCAGACGCTTATGATTCTTCTATTTGGTGGTTTATCTTTTGTATTCCTCCCTGTTTTCAACAGAAAAAAATAAGTATCTTTCGGGAGAAGATGGCAAAAGTAAAAACCGCTTTTTTTTGTAAACATTGTGGTACGCAGTACAGTAAGTGGCAAGGGCAATGTCATGCCTGTAAGGAATGGAATACCATCGTCGAAGAAGTGCTGCAAAAACCAAAGACCGAAGCTTGGCAAGCGCCTACCGACTCACAAGTTAGCGTGCCAGTCCCCCTTGCGGAAGTTTCTGAAAGTCAGCAAGCGCGTCTGGCCACAGGCGATGCCGAATTGGATCGGGTTTTGGGCGGTGGCGTCGTTCCAGGCTCATTGGTCTTGTTGGCGGGAGAACCAGGGGTTGGCAAGTCCACCCTACTGCTACAGCTCGCTCTGCAGGTCAACTACCCCACACTTTATGTCTCTGGAGAAGAGAGTTTAACGCAAATCAAGTTGAGAAGTAACCGAATGAAGAATGGGAATTCGGAGTGCTTTTTGCTCAACGAAACCAATGTAGAGCAAATCCTCACCCAAGCCAACACACTCAAACCCAAACTCCTTATTGTCGATTCGATACAAACCCTCCAAACCGATCTGATCGATAGTGGTGCAGGCAGTGTGTCACAAGTTCGTGAGTGCACCTCCGCATTGCAACGATTTGCCAAACAAATGCATATCCCTGTTTTGGTGGTTGGGCATATCACCAAAGATGGGATGATAGCCGGTCCTAAAATCCTAGAACACATGGTAGATGTGGTCTTGCATTTCGAGGGAGATCGAAATTATCTGTATCGCATCTTGCGCACCCCCAAAAACCGCTTTGGCTCCACAGCAGAATTGGGGATTTATGAAATGGAATCCAAAGGTTTGCGCATCGTCGAAAATCCCAGTGAACTTTTGATTTCAAGCAGTAGTAGCAATTTGAGTGGGCATGCCATTGCAGCTACCTTAGAAGGCATGCGCCCCATGCTGATTGAGTGTCAGGCCTTGGTGAGTTCGGCGGTCTATGGCACCCCACAGCGAAGCAGTACAGGCTTTAATGTCAAACGACTCAATATGTTGTTGGCGGTTTTGGAAAAACGTGCAGGGTTTAAGCTCGGCGCTAAAGATGTATTTCTCAACCTCGCAGGTGGTATTCGCATTGAAGATCCCGCTCTCGATTTGGCAGTGGCTGCTGCCATATTATCAAGTAGCTTGGACGTGGTTATCCCCGAAAAATATTGCTTTGCTGCTGAAGTTGGGCTCTCTGGCGAACTGCGCAACGTCCCTCGTGTGGAGCAACGCATTCAAGAGGCCGAAAAACTCGGTTTTACAACCCTAGTCGTCGCGCAAAAAAGCAAACTCCCCACCTCCAAGCTCAAAGTAATTGCACTCGACAATATCCATGGATTGGTGGAGTTGTTGTTTTAAGCGAATACGCTTTCCCAACTGTAATTTTTAAAATATATAATTTTGTTTTTCAAGATTTTATTTTACATATCAAAATTTATGTATTTTTGCATTGATAAGACCAAACGATGCGAATCGTAACCTACAAACGAATCCGGGAGTTTGTGGCAAAACACGCAGATGCAGAAACGCCTTTGCAAGTTTGGTATCATACGCTCCGGGCAAAAAACTGGCAGCACCTCAATGACTTGCAACAAAGTTTTACAGGTGTGGATTATGTGGGAAATCACAGATATGTGTTTAACATCAAAGGATATGATTATCGATTGGTTGCCATCATCTCGTTTGCTGCGCAAAAAGCATACATCCGTTTTATAGGCACCCACGCCGAATATGACAAAATTGACAACATCAAAACAAGATAATGATGATCCAAACAGAGCAACAATACCAAACGCTTTTAGAGCGTATCGAAGAACTTTTGCAAAATCCCAAAAACATCGAAAATCAGCATGCCAAAGGGCATATCGAGCTCAACGTATTGTCTGACCTTGTCGCCAATTACGAAGAGCAAAACTTTCCTGTAAAACAACCGCTACTCGCCGATGTTATGAAATTACGCATGGCAGAACTTGGGCTCAATCAAAAAGGTCTTTCGGAACTTTTGGGTGTGAGTACTTCTAGAGTTAGTGAATACCTGACAGGGAAAAGTGAACCCACCTTACAAGTCGCTCGAAAAATTAGCCAGCAACTTGACATTGAACCCGCCATCGTGCTCGGCGTTTAGTCCGCCATTTGTATGATTTAATATTTAAGGCGCCGGATTAGAAAATTGCTTGTGCACTGCGTCAATTTCATCTAGAATTTCTTCTGATAAAGTCAGTGCTGCCGAATCGATATTTTCTCGCAGTTGCGTCATGGTTGTCGCCCCAATGATATTGGAAGTCACAAAGGGTTGGTCGGTCACAAAAGCCAATGACATTTGTGCCAAAGACAAGCCGTGCTTGTCAGCAATGCCAGCATAAAGCTCCGTCGCTTGAAGAGACTCCTCACTGTTGTATCGTGCCATTCTGGGAAAAAGTTGAAGGCGGCTATTTTCGGGAAGTTTGCCGTCGCGATACTTTCCCGACAAAATCCCAAAAGCCATGGGCGAATAGGCCAATAGCCCCAACTGCTCACGATGAGCAACTTCGGCATTGCCGACTTCAAACTTTCGATTGAGAAGAGAGTATGGGTTTTGAATCGTTTTCATACGAGGTAGGTTTGCAAATTCAGAAAGGGCGAGGTACTTCATCGCTCCCCATGGAGACTCATTGGACAGCCCGATATGTCTGATTTTACCCACTTTGATGCAATCGTCGAGGGTTTCTAAAATCTCACGAAAGTTGTCTTCCCATTCTTCATTTTCGTCTGGTTTATAGCCGAGAGAACCAAAAAAGTTGGAGTTTCTTTCTGGCCAATGCAACTGGTATAAATCGATATAATCCGTTTGAAGTCGTTGCAAGCTCCCGTCTAAGGCCTGTTGGATACTATCGGGAGAAAACCCTGTGGTTCGGATATGAGCGGTATAGGCCCCTGGCCCTGCGATTTTGGTGGCCAAAACCACTTGTTCCCGATTGTTTCGAGAGGCAAACCAATTGCCAATGATGCGCTCCGTTTCAGCGTATGTGTCGGCGCTTGCAGGTACTGGGTATAACTCTGCTGTATCAAAAAAATTGATCCCTTTTTCGAGAGAATAATCCATCTGTTCAAAACCCTCCGCTTGGGAGTTTTGATTGCCCCAAGTCATGGTGCCTAAACAGATTTTACTCACACGGACGTCCGATTGAGGTAAAGTGGTGTATTTCATAAATCCATATTCAAAGTGACGCCAACAGGACAGTGGTCAGAATGGACAGCTTGGGGCAAGATAAACGCTCTTTCTATGTGTTTGGTCAGGGGTTCGGACACCATAGCATAGTCGATACGCCAGCCCTTATTATTGGCACGAGCATTGGCACGGTAGCTCCACCAGCTATAGTGGTGAGGGTCTTCGTTGAGATGACGGAAGGAGTCGGTAAAGCCCTGTTTGATAAATCCATCTAGCCAAGCGCGTTCTTTGGGTAAAAACCCAGAAACCTTGGCATTGCGCACGGGGTCATGGATGTCGATGGCTTCGTGGCAGATATTATAATCTCCGCAAATCACCAAATTGGGATATTCGTTTTTCAGTTCATTGATATAGGTCTGAAAATCATCCATATAGGTAAACTTAAACGCCAAACGCTCGGGATTGGTTCCCGAAGGGAGATATAAGCTCATGACCGATACCCCGTCGAAATCGACACGGAGGTTGCGCCCTTCGTTGTCCATATAGTCGATGCCGGTGCCATAGACTACCTTGTTTGGCTCGTGTTTGCACAATACCGCCACGCCACTATATCCCTTTTTTTGGGCGGGATACCAAAAGTTGTGGTGATACCCCAGTTCTTTAAACACGCTTGGGTCAAATTGATCGGGGGTGGCTTTGATTTCTTGTAAGCAAAGCACATCGGGGGAAGCTGCTTGTAGCCAAGCTAAAAAATCTTTGCGCAGTGCTGCGCGAATACCATTAACGTTATAGGAGATAATCTTCATGCTTGCTAAAATAAAAAACTACTGGCACAATTATTAAGGCAATTTAAAAAACCTAAATCTTAGATTATGAAAACAACTTGCTTTACAATCCTCGCTTTATTCCTTACCTCATTTGGTTTTTCTCAAACCAGTTATGGAGAGTATACAGATGATTCTCCAAAAAAATGAATTTCAAATCAATACTTTCAATCTACTGATATTTAGTGCATTAGACGTGAGCTATGAACATATCATCAATGACGAATCGAGTCTTGGCGTGAGTATGCTGATTTCCTTGGATGGCACAGACCGGTTGGGCGATTATGAAAAGCCTTATTATTATGAGGGTTTTATACTAAGTCCGTTTTACCGGATTTATTTTGGGAACAAACCTTATGCTGGCTTTTTTGTCGAAAGTTTTATGATGTTTTCCAAAGGACATTATGATTATTATTCATTGAGTGACACGAGTTGTCATGACTGTATCTATATTGATGATTACTATTCTGGCTATAAGTTAAAGCCCTTTACCGAACTGGGAATTGGCTTTGCTGTTGGGGCGAAGTTCCTGACGAGACGAAATTTTTCAGTTTCCGTATTTGGAGGGATTGCCCGAAATTTTTTGACATCCCACGGCCCTGGCGTCACACCAAAAGTAGGCATCTCATTGGGCAGGCGTTGGTAGTGGGTGCACGCTGTTAAAACCAATACGAACACAATTTATATCTTTGAACAAAGTCAAACACCAATCATGAAATCGATTTTCTTTTCAATCGCATGTCTTTTTCTTTTTTCAACGCTGTCTGCTCAAGGGGAGCCAGAGGAAAAGGTGATCAAAGTTGAAATTGTCAAAGACACTTCTTTTGAAGCCGTAGATACTTTTGGAAACAACGAGTTCAGAGTCAACTTGTTTGACTTGCTTGTTCTCCCTGGTTTCCATGGTTATTACGAAAGAATTATCGATGAAAATTCCAGCTATGGAACAGGGCTATTTATCAATTTTTCTGACAATCTCAGTTCGGATATCGTGCAGCGCCGTTTTGCGATTTCGCCTTATTACAGACTGTATTTTTTAAACCGAAGAGATTACGGTGCTAAGGGGCTTTTTGTGGAGTTGTTTGGTTCTTTTGCCTCTGCTAAAGACATGTACGATGACTATTTCTACGATGTCGTTTATGATGACTTTGATGATCGGGACAATATCTTTCGCTTTTCAGTGGGTGCTACGATCGGTCGAAAGTGGATTACCCGATCTGGGTACACTTTTGAGCCTTTTATCGGAGTTGGAAGATATTTGGACAGTCACAGTTCAACGGGCGGTAACCCCGAAGCTCATCTTCGATTGGGGTTTTCCATCGGGAAGAGATACTAATCTTTAGGGTTTTACATCAACCAATTCTTGAGATTCAATTTTGCATCCAGCAATTGGGGTAACTCTTTGATCGATACACGGATTTGCTCCATGGAATCTCTTTCGCGTAGGGTAACTGTTTGGTCTTCCAAGGTTTGGTGATCAACCGTTACACAGTATGGCGTTCCGAGCGCGTCTTGTCGTCGGTATCGACGTCCAACCGCATCTTTCTCGTCATAAGCGGTTGAGTAATCCCATTTTAAATCTGCAACCACATCACGGGCAAGATCTGGCAAACCATCCTTTTTCACCAAGGGTAAAATGGCAACCTGAGTCGGCGCCAAAATTGCGGGTAATCGCAATACCGTCCGTGAGTTCCCGTCCTCGAGTTGTTCTTCTTGCAAGCTATGAGAAAGCACCGCCAAAAACATGCGATCCAGTCCGATTGAGGTTTCCAATACATAGGGCGTATAGCTTTCGTTGCGCTCCGGGTCAAAATATTGTAATTTTTTACCCGCGTACTTTTCATGGCTGCCCAAGTCAAAATCCGTTCGAGAGTGGATTCCCTCGAGTTCTTTGAATCCAAATGGAAATTTAAACTCAATATCACAGGCAGCATCGGCATAGTGCGCCAGTTTTTCATGGTCATGAAATCGATAGTTTTCCTCGCCCATTCCCAAAGATAGGTGCCAGTTGAGGCGGGTTTTTTTCCAATGGTCATACCACTCTTTTTGTGTCCCCGGAGGAATGAAAAATTGCATTTCCATTTGCTCAAACTCCCGCATACGAAAGATAAACTGCCGAGCCACAATTTCGTTGCGAAAGGCCTTTCCGGTTTGGGCAATCCCAAAGGGGATTTTCATACGTCCGGATTTTTGTACATTCAAAAAGTTTACAAAAATCCCTTGGGCTGTTTCTGGGCGTAGGTAGAGGTCGGTTGCATGATCGGCAGAAGCGCCGAGCTTGGTGCCAAACATCAAGTTGAATTGCTTGACATCCGTCCAGTTTTTTGAACCAGAAAACGGACATACAATTTCCAATTCTTCGATAAGTGCTTTGACGTCAGCAAGGTCTTCCGCGTCCAATGACTTGGCCATACGAGCGCTGATTGCGCTTGCCTTTTCTCGGTAGCCAACCACGCTAGGATTTGTCGATACAAATTGCTCCTTGTCAAAGGCATCCCCAAAACGCTTGGCCGCTTTGTTGACTTCTTTTTCGATTTTCCCTTCCAGTTTGGCGATATAGTCCTCTATCAACACATCGGCACGATAGCGTTTTTTAGAGTCTTTGTTATCGATCAACGGGTCGTTAAAGGCATCGACGTGCCCCGACGCTTTCCAAGTTGTGGGGTGCATAAAAATGGCAGCATCTAGTCCAACGATATTCACGTTGAGTTGCACCATGGATTTCCACCAATAGTTACGAATGTTGTTTTTGAGCAGTACGCCCTGTTGCCCATAATCATATACGGCACTCAGTCCATCATAAATATCGCTCGACGGAAAGACGAAGCCATATTCTTTGGCATGGGCAATCACTTTTTTAAACTGGTCGGTTTCAGACATGGCGCAAAAATAAGCTTTCTTTTGTAAATTGAATGACCAATTGATGCCTCATGCCTACACCTTTTGATGACTTGATCCATACCCTTTTTCCCGTCTTACTGCCTTGGTTGTCGCAGGCGATACCCCCCAAAACCACCCTTTGTCTCCATTGTTTGAGCGAACTGCCAGCAACCCATTTCCATCTGAGCAACTCCAATTCCCTCGTTCAGCTACTTCAACAACTCATTCACCAATTGAAATATATGAACAAAGAGCAACTTGGAAGTCTGTTCGGCACCCAACTCGGGCAAAAGCTAATCGACAGTCCCTTTTCGTCATGCGACCTTGTTGTGCCCATCCCCATACACAAACGCAGGCAACGACAACGGGGCTATAACCAAGTTTCGCAATTTGGGCAGCAGCTTGCCAGACAACTTCAAATCGACTGTGTTCCGCATAATTTAGTCCGCCACAAGGCCACAAAAACCCTGGTCCGACTCAACGCTCACCAGCGGGCTGCACAGATTAAGAATGCTTTTTCCGTTGTCGATACTTCTGTCTTTGCTGGAAAGCATTTGCTGCTTGTCGATGATGTGGTCACAACGGGAACCACCCTGTCTGAGGCAGCAAACTGCTTGTTGCAGATTGAGGATGTACAGGTTTCTGTAGCTACCATCGCATTTGCCAAGTCTCCCCTTCCTTAGTCCTGAAAATAGTCGTTTCTTTGTAGTTGATGAGACATCTCTTTTCACTGGTTTTGTGGAGCTTGATCGCGCTGTTGTTTGTGCAATGTGCAAAGCGTGGAAATCCCACTGGTGGACCCGAAGACGAAGCCCCGCCGGTTTTGTTGCGCGCAGTTCCCGAACTGAATGCAATACAGTTTCGTGAGGTTCGCATTCGACTGTATTTTGACGAGTATGTAAAACTCAATAAACTCAAAGAACAGCTTATTATTTCTCCACCACTCGATCCAGCTGCCTACGTCATTTCTCCGCAAAGCACTGGCGCCAAGTATGTGCAAATCGAACTGATGGATTCGCTCCAAGCAAACACCACCTATAATTTTAATTTTGGGCAAAGCATTGTCGATAACAACGAAGGAAATCCATATCCGTATTTCCGCTATGTCTTCTCCACTGGGAACTATGTCGATTCCCTTCAGGTGCGTGGTACGATTGGGAATGCCTTTGGTAGAGAAGCCAAAAACTTTGTGTCTGTGATGCTCTATGCTGTCGATAGCACCTATACCGATTCACTAATCTATAACCGTCCACCTGACTACCTCTCCAACACGCTTGACAGTTTGGCGGTTTTTGAAATTGACAATGTCCGTGCTGGACGCTATTTGCTTATCGCCCAAAAGGATATCGCAAACAATTACACTTTTGATCAAAGCGCTGATGATATTGCTTTTGTCAATGACTTTATCGAGTTGCCCATAGATAGCTTGTTTCATATGGATTTGTTTCGAGAACAAACCGACTTTTCATTGGGACGCATATTTCAAGCAGGTCAAAATCGAATCGGACTGGGTTATTACGGCAACCCAACTGGTTTGGAAGTCCTTCCACTCAACCTTCCCGACAGTGTGCAGACCGTGCAATCTTTTGACAAAGAAACAGACACCCTCTATGTTTGGTACAACAAGCTCAAAGCCGACTCTTTACAGTTCGACATCCGCCATGACACGCTTAAGGTTCAACGCACACATCAAATTCGAAAGGCAGAAGTGGATTCTCTCACCATATCCCCTAGCATCAAAGGCGTTTTACATTTGAGCGATACCCTGCGCATGCAAACCTCAACTCCCATTTTGACGATTGATAAATCACAAATGCGTCTTCTCGATCGTGACTCGATTCCTGTGCCATTTGAAGTATCTGTTGAAGACCCGCATCGTGTTCTCTTTGACTTTGACATCCTGCCAAACGACAACTACCGATTGGACGTACTTCCAGGGGCAATCACCGACTTTTTTAATGCCTCCAACGACACCACTCAAATGCAGTTTCGCACCCAAAAGCCCGCTGACTATGGGAGTTTGTATCTTCAGCTTGTTGGTGTGCCAAGCTATCCGATTATTGTGCAACTCACAGACGAAAATGAAAATCTTGTTCGCAGCTTACCCATAGCAGCCCCACAACGGCGAGTTGTCTTTTCCAACCTACAACCCAAGAAGTACTATGTGCGATTGATTGTAGATGAGAATAACAATGGGAAATGGGATAGTGGCCGCTTTCTCGACCGACGTTTTCCCGAAAAGGTTTATCACCATGAGCCTCTGCTCGATGTGCGTGCCAATTGGGAGTTACAAGAGCAGTTTAGGGTAGAGTAAAGTCATCTCGATCTTGTAGAAAAGGGAGTTTTTTTCAGGTTGTTTCCAGTTTTGATTTATCGATGACGATATGCGCTATCGCCTGGTCTTCATCTAAAAACCCTTCACGGTCTCCCATCGCATTGTAAATGGCAGAATGCCCTGGGTACTGCAATCGATAAGCATCACGACCCACACGATTTACCCCAATGGTATAGGCCATGTTTTCGATTGCGCGGGCGCTCAGGAGCGAATCCCACGCCTGGATTCGTGCTTCTGGCCAATTAGCAACGCAAATCAGCGAATCGTAATCATCATTGTTGCGACAAAATACAGGGAAACGCAAATCATAACAAATAATCGGGCGAATTCGCCAACCCATGTACTCAATCGCAACGGAGCCTGTTCCCTCTCGATAGACGCGTGATTCTCCCGAAGGCGTCTAGGGATGATATTTGTCATAGGTATCCACGCGACCATCGGGGTGTACAAAGAAAAAACGATTGTAAAACTGTCCCTTATCGGCTATGGCTAAACTCCCGCAAACTGCTGCCTTATGCGCTTTTGCTTGCTCTTGCATCCAGAATACTGATGGTCCATCTGGGGCTTCTGCGACTTGTTCTGGTGTCATCGTAAAGCCCGTTGCCCAAGTTTCGGGAAGTACAATCAGTTGAACACTTTTTTGTAACTGATGAAGATGTTTAGCAATCAACTCCTGATTGGCTTGTGGGTCATGCCAAATTGTATTGGGTTGTAGTAAGGCAATGTCTAGGGTTTGCATGGGGTAAAATCTTGTTTTATCCCTTCACATTCGCCGATAGATATTCTCGGTTCATACGGGCAATATTTTCCAGTGAAATCCCTTTGGGGCATTCCACCTCACAGGCACCTGTGTTGGTGCAGTTTCCAAAGCCCTCTTCGTCCATTTGGCTGACCATATTCATCACACGATCGGTCGCCTCTACCTGACCTTGTGGAAGGAGAGCGTATTGAGATACTTTGGCCGAAACAAACAACATGGCAGATGCGTTTTTACAAGTCGCCACACAAGCACCACATCCGATACAAGTTGCCGCGTCAAAGGCCTTATCAGCATCTGCTTTTTCAATGGGAATCGCATTGGCATCTTGGGTGTTTCCTGAGGTGTTTACAGAAACAAACCCCCCTGCGTGTTGAATGCGATCAAAGGCTGTGCGATCTACAACCAAGTCCTTAATCACAGGAAATGGCTTTGCGCGAAAAGGCTCAATGTGAATGGTATCCCCGTCTTTAAATTTTCGCATATGCAACTGGCAAGTCGTGACCAAACGATCTGGACCGTGTGCTTCGCCATTGATAAACATCGAACAAGAACCGCAAATTCCTTCTCGGCAGTCATGGTCAAACGCAACAGGGTCAATCCCTTGTTCCATCAATTGTTCGTTGAGCACATCCATCATTTCCAAAAAGGACATATCGGGGGACACGCCGTCCAGTGAATAGGTTTGCATGCTCCCTTTTGCGTTGGCATTTTCTTGTCGCCAGATTTTTAATGTTAACTTCATTGCTACTTGTATGAACGTGTTTTCAATTCGATGTTTTTGTACTTCAGCACTTCTTTATGCAGTTTAGCTTTACTTGGTTCTCCTTTATACTCCCATGCAGATACAAACGTAAAGTTTTTATCATCCCGAAGTGCCTCTCCTTCCGGTGTCTGAGATTCTTCACGGAAGTGACCTCCACAGGATTCTGTGCGTTCCAAAGCGTCTTTGGCAAAGAGCTCGCCCAACTCTAAAAAGTCTGCAACTCGAAGGGCTTTTGCCAATGGCTCATTGAAAGAATCGGCAGTGCCTGGGACAAAAACGTCCTTGTAAAATTCCTCTCGCAACGCTTTGACTTCTGCGATGGCTTCTTGGAGTCCTTCTTTATTTCGAGACATTCCACATTTGTTCCAGATGATTTTTCCAAGCTTTCTGTGGAAGTAATCAACGGTCTTGGTTCCTTTATTCTTGATAAAGCCATTGATTTGAGCACGTACATTTGATTCTGCTTCTTCAAATTCTGGCGAGTCCGTGGAGATTGCCCCCGTTCGGATATCATCTGCGAGATAATCGCCTATGGTGTATGGTAATACAAAATAGCCGTCTGCTAAGCCCTGCATCAATGCGGAAGCACCAAGTCGGTTGGCGCCGTGATCAGAGAAGTTCGCTTCTCCAATTGCAAAGCAACCCGGAACCGTTGTCATCAGGTTGTAGTCCACCCAAACCCCACCCATGGTGTAATGCACCGCAGGATAAATCATCATGGGCGTTTCATAGGGGTTTTGATCAACGATTTTCTCATACATCTGAAACAAGTTGCCGTATTTGGCTTTGATGACTTGCTTTCCGAGTTTTTGTACAAGTGTAGAGTCGTTTTCATCGAGTCCTTTAACATGCGCTTTTTCTTTGCCATATCGCTCAATGGCTGCTGCAAAGTCAAGAAATACTGCCTCACCTGTTTTGTTGACCCCAAAGCCCTCATCACATCGTTCTTTGGCTGCACGAGAGGCAACATCACGAGGAACAAGGTTTCCAAAAGCGGGATAGCGACGCTCGAGGTAATAGTCTCGATCTTCTTCTGCTAAGTCGGTGGGTTTCAGGCGTCCTTCACGAATCGCCTCCGCATCTTCTTTTTTCTTTGGCACCCAGATTCTTCCGTCGTTTCGTAAAGACTCCGACATCAGGGTGAGTTTGGACTGGTGGTCGCCCGAAACGGGAATGCAAGTTGGGTGAATTTGTGTAAAGCACGGGTTGGCAAAATAGGCGCCTTGCCTGTGAATTTTCCAAGCAGCGGTTACGTTACTTCCCATCGCGTTGGTTGACAGATAAAATAAGTTTCCATAACCCCCAGAAGCAATCACAACGGCATGTGCAGCATGGCGTTCGATTTCACCCGTGACCAAGTTGCGTGTGATGATTCCTCGCGCTTTGCCATCAATCTTGACAAGGTCGAGCATTTCATGGCGACTGTACATTTTGATTTTACCTCGACCGATTTGTCGATTCATCGCCGAATAAGCTCCGAGCAGCAGTTGCTGACCGGTTTGTCCTTTGGCATAAAAGGTGCGAGAAACGAGTACCCCACCAAACGAACGGTTGTCGAGCAATCCCCCATAATCTCTTGCAAAGGGAACACCTTGGGCGACACATTGGTCTATGATATTGGTGGATACTTCTGCAAGGCGATATACGTTGGCTTCTCTAGAACGATAATCCCCTCCTTTTACGGTATCGTAAAACAAGCGGTGAATCGAATCGCCATCGCCTTGGTAGTTTTTAGCGGCGTTTATTCCCCCTTGTGCCGCGATAGAGTGTGCCCGACGTGGCGAATCTTGAAAGCAAAACGCCTTGACGTTATAGCCCAGTTCGGCAAGGGTAGCCGAAGCAGAACCACCAGCCAAGCCCGTACCAACCACGATCACATCGATTGAGCGTTTATTGGCTGGACTGACCAAACGGATATTATTTTTGTGATTTGTCCATTTATCAGCTATTGGACCTTGGGGAATTTGTGCGTTGAGTTTGGTCATGTTAGTGATTTAGAAAATGAAAAATCGCAATAAATGCAAATCCAGCGGGAATCCCGATTGCATAAACTTTTCCGATAGATTTTAAGGCCACTGTGTACTTATTGTTTAATCCCATAGACTGAAAGGCCGACGAAAATCCGTGAGAGAGGTGAAGGGCTAAGAAGAAGAAGGAAATCACATAAAGAATCACACGGGTCAGATCTTCAAATTTATGAACCAGTTCTTCGTAATATCGATTTGGATCTTCGGGCAAGAATTCGATGTATTTATAGTTCATTTCTGGAACCCAAAAATCGTAAAAGTGCAACACTAGAAAAGCAAGAACCGTCCCGCCCGAAATCAGCATATTTCTAGACACCCAACTCGCATTGGCATTACCTTTATATACTGCATAGCGTGTGCCACGAGCACGTCGGTTTTGAATATCGAGGACAAAGCCCATGACAAAATGGAAGATCACCCCAAAAATCAAAATGGGCTGAAGAACAAATTGAACCAAGGCATTGGTTCCCATAAAATGAGAAAACTGATTGAAAATGGTTTCACTGAAGACCGAAGTGATATTGATTGCGAAATGCTGCAACAAAAACACCATTAAAAAGAGACCAGACAAGGCCATAGCAACCTTTCGCAGTATCGTAGAAGACAGGAAAACCCCCATAGTTTTTGGCTAAATGTTGGTACAAAATTAGGTGCTGAACGCCTGAACGCCAAAAGATTTTCGTGATTTTGACCGAATCTAACAACTTTTACCTAAATCGGCCGTTTTTTGTTGAAAACCGTTTATCGTTTGATAAACAATTTATCTGTTTTCAAGGCGTTGATTTTACTGTGAACATAAATTTTTTTTACTTTACCATATGAAATACAACCGCCTACCTCACTCTGTTTTTACACAGCACCGTCAGCGCTTTATGGGAAAACTCAAATCCAATAGCATTGCGGTATTCAATTCTAACGATATCTACCCCATCAGTGCAGATAGTACCCTGCCATTTGAACAGCATCGAGACCTGTTTTACCTCACAGGCATTGACCAAGAAGAAACGATTGTGGTGCTCTGTCCAGATGCCAAAAACCCCGCCCTTCGCCAAGTGGTTTTTGTACGAGAAACAAACGCCCATATCGCCGTTTGGGAGGGACATAAACTCACCCAAACCGAAGCAACTGAAGTATCGGGGGTTTCGACTGTGAAATGGACGTCTGAATTCGAAGAACATTTTTTGGCCTTGACAAAAGAAGTCGAACATATCTATATCAATACCAACGAACACTATCGGGCGAATGTAGAAACCCAAACCCGTGAAGATCGATTTATCGAGTGGTGTAAGACCAAATTTCCAACACACAACTATGAAAAAAGTAACTTGATTCTTCAAGGATTGCGCGCTGTTAAAGACCCCGAGGAGATCGAACACATCCAAACGGCCTGTGATATTACCGAAAATGGCTTTCGACGAGTTTTGGGTTTTGTCAAGCCAGGGGTTTGGGAGTATGAAATTGAGGCGGAATATGCACATGAATTCCTGCGCAATCGCTCAAAAGGCTTTGCATATACCCCCATTATTGCTTCAGGTGCCAACGCCAATGTGCTGCATTATATCGAGAACAACCAGCAATGTCAGGACGGCGATCTGTTGTTGATGGATGTGGCTGCGGAGTATGGCAACTATTCCTCCGATATGACCCGAACCATACCTGTGTCTGGTCGGTTTTCCAAGCGACAACGCGCTGTTTATGACGCTGTATTGCACGTCAAAAACGAAGCAACCAAACTCCTTGTTCCGGGTGTCTATTGGAAAGCATATCATATAGAAGTTGGGAAAATCATGACTGCCGAATTGTTGGGATTGGGTTTATTGGACAAAGCCGATGTGCAAAACCAGACCGAAAAAAATCCCGCCTATAAAAAATACTTTATGC
>NHEI02000022.1 GCA_002171575.2 Flavobacteriaceae bacterium TMED81 | reverse complement strand
GGCTGTAGGCAGCAATAACCCTTGGCGTATCGCTAGTGATGGATTGATATAAATCCCTTACACTACCAACATGTGAACTGCGCAAAATACCTACTTCATTGTTGAAAACACTCATAAACAGCTTCCACTCGTTTTGACGATCGTTTTTCCCCACTGTGAGCGACAGGTTATTTTCATTCAAAGCAGTGTTTGACAAAACATAGTAAGGCGCACGACTATCTCCATAATTTTTATAAGTTCCTTGAGCTTTGATATAAGTTCCATTGTCGTACGACTTGGTCAGCGAACTCAATAGGCTCAGCCCATTGTTGTTGCTCGTTGCATTGAGAATTGTTTTTCCAAACAGATCGTCAATGGCTGTAGGGGCTTTGGATTCCAATAACACAAGTCCTCCTGGATTGTCGCCAGTATATTGCAGTGTTGCAGCTCCTTTTACAACTCTAATATTGTCAAAAGCATTCGAATCGATATTGGGTGCGTGGTCTTGTCCCCACTGCTGGTTTTCCAAAACGGTTTGATCATATATAATCCCAACGCGACTACCAAACATCCCATGTATGATGGGCTTTACCAAGCCACTCCCTGTTGAGAGGGTGCTCACCCCACTAAATTGAGCGATGGTTTTTGCCAACCCATCTCCACTGTAGCGTTCTTTTTCTTCTTCAGTTAATTGAATCAACTGTGTTGTGGGAGCCACGTCATTTGGTATATCTGTATTAATGATGACCTCGTCGAGCAATTCAACATGATGATCCATGACAATGTTGATGGAGGTTGAGGACACCAAATCAATATGCTCAATTTGGTCTTCACAATTAAGATGAGAAAAAATGAGTGTCAGCCTACCAGCGCACAATTGATCGATGACAAACCTACCATCCTTAGAGCTCAATACATTTTGATTGGTCTCTTTGACCTGCACAACAGCTGCTTCAAGTGGTGCGTTGTCATGCAAACTCACAATTTTCCCCTCCAACATCAGATTGCAATCTTGCGCATACAAAAGACAAGTAGCCAATAAGAACAAACTACTGGCTACTGTCTTTAATGGGTTGAAAAAAGTGTTGATGTACATATTCAACAGCGTTGCGTTTGAATGTCTATCAACATATATGGGAATTAATCTTCAAGTTCGACATGCACCTCAAAATCAGCGATGACATCATCCTCACCACCAAACTCAGCACGTGTATCTCCATCTTTGGTACCAGGCTCATGAATCAGATAGACCTTCACCTCTCCCGACTCCTCAGCACCTGTTGTCCAAGTGGTTTTTAAGTTGAGTCCAAAACCGTTGGTATCTTTAGTGTCACCAATCGCTGAAACAATTGTCACATTGCTAAGACCAACCATTTCAAAAAACACATGGTGTACATCAGCTTCCTCAATAATTTCAGGTGTGATATCTTCTCCTTCTTCCTCATGATCCCCATCGTGATCGTGGTCATCATCATGATTGTCTGAGTCTTCATCATGCTCACCTACGTCATAAAATTTAGCTTCAACAGAATATTCGGCGTTTGGTGCAAGCTCGATATGACTTTCATGCGCATGCTCATCACCGTCTGTATCAGCATGTTCTTCATCATCGTGCTCGAGTTCCCACTCCACTTCAAATGTTGAGCTATCTGCAGTGTTCGTGAAATTTAGTACTACTTTATTTACTTCATGTTCGTGAATTTCTTCAGGATCATCTTTTGAACATGAAACTATCAATAGGATTGAGGCGATAAAAAGGGCTTGTAATTTAATTTGTTTAAACATGATTTCAATTTTAGATTTTATTAAAAAAGGTTGGCTTTCCAACATGGGAAAGCAGTGATAAACAGAATAGTTTACGCTGTAGGCGGACCTCTTAAGAATCTAAAATGTAAATCGAAATTGTTGTAGAGAGCGTTGTATGAACTGTACGCAATCAGTGGGGAGGGGCTAAGCAATTTAACCCCGTGATTTTGAACATGGAAGTTGTTGCTAAACACAAAATCATCAAGGAAACAGTGGTCTTCCTTTTGATGAAAATGCACAACGGTCTCCTCACACTCCTCATGCTCATGATGAGATAGCTCATGCGCATAAACCGCCAATGTTGGCAGGAATATACTGAGTGTGAAAATAAGCCGTAGAAGCATTAAGCGATTATTTGTTTTTGTCCAATTTATGGATGGGTACACCCATACGAGACAACATTTTCTTTTCAAAGTTCCAAAAAAATTGGAACTCTCCAAATAAAAAGCCACAAACCACCAAAATAACTTGGTAAATTGGGAAAATCAATAGGATGCGGATCGGCCAGTATAGCCATAAATTGGTATTTTCTGGAGTAAGCCCCAGCCAATGGGTAAGCGGTACGGCAAGCAGAGCCGACACACTGCCAGTGATGCCAAAGACAATGAAAATGATCAACAAGTGGAAGTTGGAGCGAATCCCCCAACGTTGTTTTAAGTTTTTCATCAGGTTACCCTAAAATCGCATGGATTTGCTGTGCGAGTTCCGTGCCGATACGGTCTTGTGCTTCTTGTGTTGCTGCACCAATATGAGGGGTTAGCGATACGCTCGGGTGCATTAATACCTTCATGGCAGGTTTTGGCTCGTTGACAAAGGTGTCCAAGCCAGCAAAGCTCAACTGCCCATTTTCGAGAGCTTCAAGGAGTGCCTCTTCATCAATTACACCACCTCGTGCCGCATTGACCAAACCAGCTCCTTTCTTCATCATCGCCAATTCTTTCTTTCCAATTACGGGTTTGTCCTGTGCAGGTACGTGTAAGCTGATAAAATCCGCTTCTTTCAATACAGACTCGAAACTGTTCATCTCAATCGCGACATCAACTGCAGCTCCGTTACCCAAGACCACCTTAACTTCTGCCTTGTCCATAAAAGGGTCATGCGCAACAACATGCATACCTACGCCAAGTGCAATTTTAGCAGTTTCTTGCCCAATACGTCCAAATCCAATCACGCCCATGGTTTTACCACGCAGTTCAGACCCGCCAGCATAATTTTTCTTTAAGACTTTAAAATTGCTATCGCCTTCTAGTGGCATTTGTCGGTTTGCATCATACAGAAAGCGAACACCACCATATAAATGTGCAAAGACCAACTCGGCTACCGAAGCAGATGAAGCTGCAGGGGTGTTGATGACATGCAAGCCCTTTTCACGCGCATAATCCACGTCGATATTGTCCATACCAACACCACCACGTCCGATGATTTTTAAGCTCGGACAAGCATCNATCAGGTCTTTTCGAACCGTTGTGGNACTGCGNACCAACAAAACATCGATTTCATTNGTGTTGATGTGATTTTCCAATTGCTCTTGAGCNACATTGGTTGTGCTTACTTCATATCCATACNACTCGAGTGCNTTNACTCCAGTTGCGGATATNCCATCGTTTGCAAGTATTTTTGCCATTGTTTTAATTTATGCTGTTCGTTCCAATTCTTTCATCACATCCACAAGCGTCTGTACAGANGCGAGTGGGAGTGCGTTGTACATAGAAGCACGATACCCCCCAACAGATCGGTGTCCATTGATACCGTTAATGAGTGCATCTGCACACATGCTGTCAAAACGCTCTTTTAGTTCTGCTTTTTCCAANGTAAAGGTTGCATTCATCGTACTGCGATCCTCAACCGCTGCAAAGCCNTTAAACAATGGATTCCGATCGATCTCGCCATACATCAAGTCTGCTTTGGCGTTGTTTTTCTCTTCNATTGCTTTGATTCCACCAAGTTTTTGCAACCAATCCAAGGTCAACATCGAGGTGTAAACTGCAAATACAGGTGGNGTGTTAAACATACTNTCTTTTGAGCNGTGNAGAGCGTAATCCAACATCGAGGGTATCTTGTGGGTTACTTTGCCAANNACCTCTTCTTTGACAATGACAAGCGTGGTTCCTGCTGGCCCCATATTTTTTTGNGCNCCNGCATANAANATNCCAAACTTTGNGAAATCGAGCTGTCTGGAAAAAATATCNGAACTCGAATCACTAGCCAATACNGCATCGGTTTCAGGGAGCGTTTTAATCTGAGTTCCAAAAATGGTGTTGTTGGTCGTGATNTGAAGGTAGTCCGCNTCTGCNGGTACGCTGTATTCTTTCGGAATATAATTAAAATTGGCATCTGCCGACGAGGCGACNTCNACAACCTCACCCAATAATTTTGCCTCCTTNATNGCCTTTGTGGACCAAGTTCCNGTATTGAGATAGGCACCCTTGTTTTCCAACAAATTGTAGGCAGTAGCCAAAAATTGGGTACTGGCGCCGCCTTGTAGAAAAAGGGCTTTGTACCCTTTNTCGGTCAATCCCAACAGTTCTAAAGCGAGTGNACAGGCCTTATCCATAATCTCGATAAAGGCAGCACTGCGGTGTGAAATTTCGATGAGTGATAATCCGGATCCGTCTAATTCTTGAACGGCTNGGGCAGCTTGTTGCATAACCTCATCNGGGAGTATGCAAGGNCCTGCACTAAAATTGTGTTTTTTCATANCTGAAAATTCTGTGCAAAGAAACAAAATCAGTTTCGCTTCTTTTTACTTTAGCGTTAATTTTTNCTTCAATTTTTTAACAACAAATCCATGGTNTCGATATTGTCNGCATAATCATGGAGTTGAGGATATTGTGCTTCCCCAAATAAAACATGGCTGTTTTCATCACTAGACGATACCACACACTGAATNTCTTCACGATTGGCAGCGATCGTTTGCTCNACCTCTANACGATCATCATAATAANGATAATACAAACATGCGATTGGAGACGAAATACGATCATCTTCCTTTAAAATCAGAAATCCATTGTCGANTAAGGGTTCTTGATTCATCANNAAAANNGCTTTGTTGTAATCATAGTTATTCGCATAGCCATTGTGATGGATNATGTCTTTGTGTTTGTACAANGCACCAAACAANATATCGAAATCATAATCTTTTGGCACCCATATTTTGGAAACACTACGACAACCCAATCCAAAATACANACAGATGTCATCAGCCAGTCCAGCGAGTTGNTCATCGCTTTCATTGCCTGTGAGTANAGCTACACTGTTTCGGTTTTTTCGANTGATGTGNGGAATATCTTTAAANTAATAGGAGAAATAACGACTGCTGTTGTTACTTCCTGTCGCAATAACCTTGTCAACAGATCCNAGTTGATCACTGACAAATTGNACTCGATNATTGATCTCGGGAAATTTTGATTCAAGTATATTGATAAACGCAGGAATNAACACCTTGTCTTTGGAAGACAGCTTGATCACCGCTCNATGTCCGCTGAGCAATACACAGACCACGTCGTGAAANCCAACCAAGGGCAAATTGCCAGCCAAGACAAGTCCAACGGTTTGATTGCTCCATTTGGCAGTAGGGTAGGCNGATAGCCAGTTNCTTATGGTCTTGTGATGCAAAATATCACCCCAGTTGCNAAAAGCAGNATGAATATTTGAAGTGGTAAACCAAGCATTCTGAATACGAGCTGCCTCTACNGCTTCGCTCAAAGNNCGAGTTGCTNTGGAATTTACATGATTTCGGAGTTGNTCACCCAAGTGATCAAAAGCTTCNATCAANNANTGAATTTTGTCTTTAGACTTGGCGGAGTTCTTCATAGCACNTACTTTTGCAAAGNTAAACAATTTAGAATGGCAATTATCATNACAGACGAATGCATCAANTGCGGGGCTTGCGAACCAGAATGNCCAAACACAGCNATATATGAAGGGGCCTTTGATTGGACCTATNNCGATGGAACAAGTTTAGCAGGAGACGTGGTATTNCCCAATGGAAAANCGGTNAATGCAAATGAGGCGCAAGAACCGGTTTCGGATGAGGTNTATTTTATCGTTCCTGATAAATGCACGGAGTGCAAGGGTTTTCACGANGANCCCCAATGTGCNGCNGTTTGTCCAGTTGATTGCTGTGTTCCCGATGATAACNATGTCGAGTCAGAAGAAACCTTGCTGGGTAAGCAACGCTTTATGCACCCTGAAGGATAATCTATGAAAGCAGGAATCGTTGGTCTTCCCAATGTGGGNAAATCCACCTTATTTAATTGTCTATCAAACGCCAAAGCACAAAGTGCCAATTTTCCGTTTTGTACCATTGAGCCAAATATCGGNGTNGTCAATGTTCCCGATCCGCGTTTGGAACGCTTAGANTCTCTNGTNCANCCAGAAAAAGTNNTTCCTGCNACTGTGGAAATTGTCGATATCGCNGGACTNGTTCGTGGAGCGAGTAAAGGGGAGGGGCTCGGCAATCAGTTTTTGAGTAACATTCGNGAAACCGATGCGATTTTGCATGTCTTACGCTGTTTTGACAATGANAATATTGTGCATNTNGANGGNTCTGTNGACCCGATTCGAGATAAAGAAACGATTGANTTGGAACTCCAACTCAAAGATTTAGAGACNGTTGAAAAACGCTTGGANAAAGTAAGTCGTGCAGCTCGAACTGGAAACAAAGAAGCCATCAAAGAGAAAGAAGTTCTCGATAAACTGNAACAAGGACTTGCANCAGCGACTTCAGTTCGTGNCTTGCCGNTNTCTGATGATGATCGTTNGNCNTATGTCAAGACCATGCAACTCCTGACCGACAAACCNGTACTTTATGTNTGTAATGTCGATGAATCNTCTGCGGTTAATGGAAATNCCTATGTGGATCAAGTTCGACAAGTNGCAGAAGCNGAACAGGCCGATGTTCTTGTACTCGCCGTTTCGACAGAAGCCGATATCAATGAACTCGACACTTANGAAGAACGCCAGTTGTTTTTAGATGATATGGGCTTGACNGAACCNGGTGCAGCAAANCTCATTCGTGCGGCCTATGCGATGCTGAATTTNCANACTTATTTTACTGCNGGCNAAAAAGAAGTCAGAGCGTGGACGGTACTTCAAGGGTCAACAGCTCCNCAAGCGGCTGGGGTNATTCACACCGATTTTGAAAAGGGTTTTATTCGGGCAGAAGTGATTTCTTATGCCGANTATGACANNTATGCNTCNGAAGCCAAGGTCAAAGAAGCGGGCAAAATGCGCGTGGAAGGCAAGGACTATGTCGTACAAGACGGAGATGTGATGCACTTCCGATTTAATGTGTGATTGGCGTTANACTTTTTTATACACCTCTTCAAATGGNATCCGAAAGCGTTTTCCATANACGCCCTTAGGGTCACGAATCCCACAACCGATNACCATATTGATTTCGGCTTTTCNNCCNATNCCCAANGCNCNCTTTACCNGTAAACTATCATGCCCTTCCATCGGACAAGTGTCATAGCCAATCGCNGCCATGGCAATCATAAAATTTTGTGCGGCTAGGCCTGCGCTCTTTTGAGCGACGACCCGNAAATCACTTCTTCGATTTTGGCGATANATCGGTCGGAANAGACCCACGATCTGTGAAAACAGAAATACAATCCACCCTTTAATNCCAAAAAATGTACTGTAAAGCGTNGGAATCAGTTTTCCATAATAGTTNAGTGCCATTTTTTTTCGAGCAGGACTAAACGAATTGGCAGTTTGAAACGCCTCGGATAAATAGGTATAATTGGCTTTGGCACGACTTCGCCAAAGATCACGTCGGGCGACAACCACAACCAATTGGTTGGCGGTTTTGGCAGCCCCTTGGTTAAAACANGCTTTGGCAATNTCTTTACACTTTTCTTTGTCTGTGACATGATAAAACTCCCATAATTGCAAGTTGCTACTCGTTGGAGCAAGCGTAGCTTGTTGNATACAATCTTTTACCTTATCATCATCAAGAGCTTCANCGGTATATGCNCGNACAGACCGTCGATAGGCAATCGCTTCNCGAACAGTTTTCTCTTTTATCCCAGCCATTTGAGCAATGGTTTTAGGAATTTCATTTTCTTCTTGTANGGTGCATAACGCATGGAAGGGTCTGGCCAACTGCTACGNTGGATAAAGGGTTTGTCGTGCGAAAAGGCACNAAANCTATGCTTTCCATGATAAGCTCCCATTCCACTTTTACCAATGCCACCAAAAGGAAGATTCCGATTGGTAAACTGCAATAGCGTATCATTGATAATTCCCCCACCATAGGAATAGGTACGCATCAAGTTTTTTGCCCAGCGTTTTCGTTGGGAAAACACATAAAAAGATAGGGGTTTTTNATATTGNNGGATGATGGCTTTTAAATCTTCATCCGTTTGATAGGTAAGAATTGGTAAGATTGGCCCAAAAATCTCTTCTTCCATCAATGCATTATTTGTGTCGCTGACCTCTACTAAGGTCGGCTGTATGTATCGTTTTTTGGTANTGGTTTTNCCGCCGTATCGGATGCNTTGGCNATCAAGCAAGTTCNGCAGTCGATCAAAATGATGAATGTTGATGATATGNCCATAATCATCTGACTTGGATTCATCTGCACCNTAACTCTCTTGTATCGATGCAATCATTNCGGNAATCAATGACTCTTTTACAGATTCATGCACNAGAANATAGTCAGGTGCNATACAGGTTTGTCCACANTTNAGNAANTTNCCAAATACGATACGTCGNGCAGCAACCCGANTTCGAGCAGNATGATCAACAACACAGGGGTTTTTNCCGCCGAGCTCGAGCATCGTNGGGGTGAGGTGCTTTGCGGCTGCTTGNGCGACAATTTTGGCGACACGAACGCCCCCAGTGTACATGATATAATCCCATCGCTCTTCAAGCAGTGATTTTCCAATNTCGGGACCGCCTTGTANNACAGTCACCCACTCTGGNGGAAATNCCAANTTGATGATTTTNTCNATACAATCTGCAGTGTGCGGCGCAAGTTCTGAGGGTTTCACAACAACCGTNTTACCCGCAGCAATAGCNCCNATNAAGGGCGTAAAAACAAGNTGAAANGGATAGTTCCAAGGNCTNATGTGCAACATCACGCCATAGGGTTCAGGGACAACATAGTCTTTNGAAGGCCAATTCAAAAGAGAATTCGTTACCCGTTTGGGCTTAGCCAACTGTTGGAGGTGTCNATTNAAGTAATCAATTTCTGTCANGACAAGTCCGACTTCAGANAGAAAGGTTTCACTCGAAGATTTACCCAAATCCTTNTTTAGCGCTTCGTTGATGGCNTTTTCNTCAACCAGTATNANTTGCTTTAANGTCTGCAATACTTTACGNCTTGCCTGTAGTGATCGCGTACCTCCANTGTCAAAAAANTGACGTTGTGCCAATACNANCGNNTTGCGATTTGGGAAANNATCTCTTTTCATAATACTACAATGTTACAAAAATTCATGTGGATANAATTTTTNNAAAAATATAAATGGGTTTTATTGGTGAAAACTTGAATTTGCCCCATCTTTGAACNNTAAAAAATAAAAAATTGTTGGACGTCATTCAAAATAATCCATTAACTTATTGATAATCAATATATTAAAATTCTTTTTATGAATTTGGGTATATATACGGAATTTTTACATTCTGATTACCTAGTTCATCTTTGGATAGTTTTGATTTCAATTCGCATATTGTAAAATGAATAGATACAGTAAAAACGTAACGCAAGACCCAACCCAACCAGCAGCACAAGCCATGCTTCATGCGATTGGCTTGACTGATGAGGATTTACAAAAGCCACTGGTCGGCATTGCATCGACTGGATACGAAGGCAATCCCTGCAATATGCACCTCAATGATTTGTCAACCCATGTGAAAAAAGGGACAGCGCAAGTTGATCTCATTGGATTGATCTTCAATACCATTGGGGTAAGCGATGGAATTTCGATGGGGACGCCAGGAATGCGCTTTTCATTGCCCTCCAGAGATTTGATTGCAGACTCTATGGAAACGGTAATGGGTGCCATGTCTTATGATGCCATGGTCACTGTGGTCGGTTGTGATAAAAACATGCCGGGTGCTTTAATGGCAATGCTGCGACTGAACAGACCGTCGGTATTGTTGTATGGTGGTACCATTGCGGCAGGTTGTCTCAGCGATCAAAAACTCGATGTGGTCTCTGCATTTGAAGCATGGGGACAAAAAGTAGCGGGTTCGATTGACGAAAAAGAATTTAAAGCCGTTGTGCAAAATGCCTGTCCAGGAGCTGGCGCATGTGGCGGGATGTATACAGCCAATACCATGGCATCTTCAATTGAAGCACTGGGAATGTCTTTACCCTATAGCTCGTCCAATCCAGCAGTGGGGAAGGAGAAAGAAACAGATGCAGTAGAATCAGGAAAAGCACTGCGCTTTCTCTTACAAAACAATATTAAGCCAAGAGACATTGTTACAAAAAAGTCTCTTGAAAATGCATTGCGGTTAATCACAGTACTCGGCGGGTCTACCAATGCGGTGTTGCACTATTTGGCGATTGCCAAAGCAGCACAAGTTGAACTAAGTATTGATGATTTTCAACGTATTAGTGATTGTACGCCTTTCTTGGCAGACCTAAAACCAAGCGGAAAGTTTTTGATGGAGGATGTTCATCGTGTTGGTGGCGTCCCCGCAGTGATGAAATACATGCTTGAAGAGGGCATGCTACACGGAGATTGTTTGACAGTCACTGGAAAAACAATTGCAGAAAATCTGGCAGATGTAGAGCCACTTCAAGTTGGTCAAAACGTCATTCGTCCTGTATCCGATCCGATCAAACCAACAGGCCACATTCGGATTTTGAAAGGAAACCTTGCTGAAGAAGGGTCTGTTGCTAAAATCACTGGCAAAGAAGGCTTAATCTTTAGTGGACCTGCTCGCGTTTTTGATGGAGAGTTTGAAGCTAACGATGGTATTCGAACAGGAAAAGTACAAAAAGGAGAAGTTGTGGTAATTCGTTACGAGGGACCACAGGGTGGACCTGGAATGCCTGAAATGCTAAAACCTACAGCAGCGATTATGGGTGCTGGACTGGGGAATGACGTCGCTTTGATTACCGATGGACGATTTTCGGGTGGTACACATGGATTTGTTGTAGGGCATATTACACCTGAAGCACAAATCGGTGGTACGCTTGCGCTGGTTAAAGATGGAGACATGATCACCATCAATGCGGAAGACAACTCCATTGTTCTGGATGTTGACAACAAAGAACTCGAATCGAGAAAGGCGCAATGGAAAGCTCCAGAGCTCAAAGTCTCTCGAGGAGTATTGTATAAATATGCCAAGGCAGTTTCATCTGCATCTGTTGGCTGTGTAACTGATGAAAACCTCTAATGAGCGCAAAAACAACACTCCAAAACCCAAAAGGTCCGATTAGTGGAGCTGAAGCAGTAGTGCGCAGTTTGGTCGCTGAGGGATCCGATCTGATTTACGGATATCCCGGTGGTGCCATTATGCCAGTTTACGATGAGCTTTATAAGTTTCAAGACCATATCAATCATATACTTGTCCGTCATGAGCAAGGTGCTGCCCATGCCGCCCAGGGCTTTGCTCGAGTTTCCGGTAAAGTGGGAGTCTGTATGGCAACCTCTGGCCCTGGTGCAACCAACTTAGTGACTGGAATTGCGGATGCGATGATTGACTCCACGCCACTTGTATGTATCACAGGGCAAGTTCCTTCTCATTTGTTGGGCTCAGATGCGTTTCAAGAAACAGATATCATCGGAATTTCAACCCCTGTTACCAAGTGGAGCTATCAAATCACCCGCGTTGAGGAAATTCCAGAAATCATTGCAAAAGCATTTTACATCGCTCGTTCAGGACGTCCTGGTCCTGTACTGGTTGATATCACCAAAGATGCCCAATTTGGAACAAGTGATTTTTCATATACCCCATGTACAAAAATTCGAAGTTACAAACCCATCCCTGAAACAGAAGAAAATGATTTGGTACAAGCTGCCAAGCTGATCAATACAGCAAAAAATCCCCTTATCGTATGGGGACATGGCGTGATTTTGGGTGAAGCAGAGGAAGAGTTCCGTGCCTTTGTTGAAAAGTCAGGAGTTCCTGCTGCATGGACAATTCTGGGCGTTTCTGCTATCGAAACCTCTCATCCGCTCAATGTTGGTATGGTCGGAATGCATGGCAATTACGCGCCAAATCTCCTTACCAACGAATGCGATTTATTGCTTGCGATTGGAATGCGGTTCGACGATCGTGTGACTGGCGATTTGTCTACCTATGCCAAACAAGCTAAAATCATTCATTTTGAGATTGATCCCGCGGAAGTCAACAAAAACGTAGAGGTCGATGTGGCTGTTATGGGGAGTGTAAAGCATACCCTTAAAGCGATCCTTCCGCATCTTGNAACAAAATCATACCCCAACTGGCTTAACCGTTTCAAAGAGCTCGATGCAATCGAGTTTGACAAGGTTATCGATGATGAAATCAACCCGANAAAGTCTGGTTTGACAATGGGTGAAGTNATCAAAANGATCAATGCGAATAGTGGGGGCNAAGCCGTCNTTGTTACNGANGTTGGGCAACATCANATGATNGCTTGTCGATACGCAGAATTTTCNCAATCNAAAAGCAATATNACNTCAGGTGGTTTGGGAACCATGGGNTTTGCNTTACCAGCTGCANTGGGTGCCAAAATGGGTGCTNNAGAACGAGAAGTTGTTGCAGTGATTGGAGATGGTGGATTTCAAATGAACATCCAAGAANTNGGTACGATTTTCCAAACNCAAGCTGCNGTTAAGATTGTGATTCTAAACAATGACTTTTTGGGTATGGTNCGTCAGTGGCANCAGTTGTTTTTTGACAAACGATATGCTTCTACCGAAATGGTAAACCCNGATTTTGTCAAAATCGCNGANGGTTATTTTATCGATGCAAAACGAGTNACAGAANGAGNGGAAATGACTGCTGCAGTAGCNGAAATGATGAAGTCCGACANACCCTANNTNCTTGAGGTTTGTGTGGAAAAAGAAAACAATGTATTTCCGATGATTCCNTCTGGGGCATCGGTNTCAGACATCAGACTCGAATAATCATGGNACAAANAANCTANACGATTTCGATTTATGCNGAAAACAACGTCGGTTTGCTNTCTCGNGTNTCTGCGATTTTTCTAAAAAGACATATCAATATCGATAGCTTAAATACGTCGATGTCTGAAATTGAAAACATNTTTCGTTTTGTNATTGTTGCTCANCTTTCAGAAGAACAAGTCAAGAAGATCGTCAAGCAAATCGANAAACAAATCGAAGTGATNAANGCGTTTTATCACACNGATGAAGAAACGATTTTTCAAGAATCGGCTTTGTATAAAGTGAAATCAAACTCCTTGTTTGAACAACGNCAGATTCAAAATGTGATTAAAAAGAGTCATGCNAANATNGTGACGGTCAATCCCGAGTTTTTTGTTATCGAAAAAACAGGATTTCGAGANGAAACCGAACAATTATACAAAGAATTAGCNCCTTATGGTCTNTTNCAGTTTGTNCGNTCTGGTCGAATCTCTGTGACAAAATCNCCGATGCAAATTTCCCATATATTAAAAGAATTCTCTAAATAAANTTATCATGTCAAATTACTTTAANACTCTNTCNTTACACGAAAAACTCGATCAACTTGCTCGTTGTCGTTTTATGGACTCTTCGGAGTTTTCCAATGGCATTGCGGCTTTNGAAGGTAAAAATATTGTTATCGTTGGTTGTGGTGCGCAAGGACTCAACCAAGGGTTGAANATGCGTGATGCNGGNTTANATNTTTCNTATGCACTTCGTGCNGGAGCGATTGAGCAAAAACGAACNTCGTATAANAANGCNGTCTCCAATGACTTNNCTGTTGGNACCTACGAGGATATGATTCCATCAGCAGATTTGGTNATNAATTTGACNCCAGATAAAAATCATANTTCCGTTGTTGAANCGGTTATGCCATTGATGAAAAAAGGGGCGACTNTNTCTTANTCTCACGGNTTTAACATCGTNGAAGAAGGAATGAANATNCGAGAAGANCTNACNGTNATTATGGTNGCACCNAAGAGTCCNGGGTCAGAGGTTCGGGAAGAGTATAANCGTGGTTTTGGTGTTCCTACNCTGATTGCTGTTCATGTGGATAATGACCCCCAAGGNTANGGNCTTGAGCAAGCAAAAGCATATTGTGTTGGAACTGGNGGACACCGTGCTGGNGTATTGGAATCGTCTTTTGTCGCNGAGGTNAAATCTGATTTNATGGGTGAGCAAACGATTTTATGTGGNGTATTACAAACAGGTTCGATCTTATNNTTTGACAAAATGGTCGCGCAAGGNATAGANCCAAANTATGCNTCAAAACTCATACAATTTGGTTGGGAAACGATCACAGAAGCNTTAAAACANGGTGGAATNACCAATATGATGGATCGTTTGAGTAANCCTGCGAAAATCAAGGCCTNTGAACTNTCAGAAGAACTAAAAGANATCATGNCTCCNTTGTTTCAAAAGCANATGGACGATATCATGTCNGGTCACTTNTCAAAAACCATGATGGAAGATTGGGCGAATGATGATAAAAATCTGNTGANATGGCGCGCTGCAACAGGCGNAACNGCATTTGAAAAAANCGCCATAACAGACAAAGAAATNACGGAACAANAATACTTTGATNATGGNGTATTGATGGTNGCTTTTGTTCGTGCAGGAGTGGAGTTGGCATTTGACACCATGGTTGCTTCTGGTATNAAGGATGCATCGGCTTACTACGAATCNTTACACGAGACGCCATTGATTGCCAATACCATTGCACGTAAAAAGTTATTTGAAATGAACCGTGTGATTTCAGACACAGCCGAATACGGTTGTTATTTGTTTGATCATGCTTGTAAACCATTGCTAACTGATTTTATGAAGAAAATCGATACAGATGTCATTGGGACTTCTTATCAGCCAAATGATACAGGCGTTGATAACCAGAAACTTATCGCTATCAATGAGGTTATTCGCAATCACCCTGTTGAAGTAATTGGTAAAGAATTGCGCGAATCGATGACCGCAATGAAAAAAATCGTATAAAGGTTGGCGAAGCTTTTCGACATACAAAACATTCAAGAAGCAAAGGGTATCGTTCGTGATGTCGCTTTGGAAACACCTCTGCAGTTTAACGAGAGATTGAGTGAGCAGTACGACGCCAAGGTGTATTTCAAACGAGAAGACCTTCAGCCGATACGCTCATTTAAACTCCGAGGTGCTTATCACAAGATCTATAAGCTATCCATAGAAGAAAGAAAGCGTGGGATTGTTTGTGCAAGTGCCGGCAATCATGCGCAAGGCGTTGCGCTTGCCTGTAATAAACTGGGAATCAAGGGCACGATTTTTATGCCCGTTCCCACACCAAAACAAAAACTCGGTCAAGTCCGTATGTTTGGCGGTTCGAATGTAGAAATTCGCCTGACTGGCGATACTTTTGATGATGCCTATGCTGCTGCGCAGTCTTTTAAAGATGAAACCAACAGTATGTTTGTGCATCCTTTTGAAGATGAGGACGTGGTCATTGGTCAAGCAACACTCGCATTGGAACTCATTGAGCAGGCCGAGGAACCGATTGATTATATCCTTGTTCCGATTGGTGGGGGAGGCCTTATTTCTGGTGTTTTACACGTATTTAAAACACTCTCACCCCAAACCAAAGTGATCGGTATTGAGCCAGAGGGAGCGCCTGCCATGCAGCAATCATTGGCCAATGGTAAAAACACGGAACTCAATGAAATCGATCCTTTTGTCGATGGAGCTGCAGTGCGAAAAGTTGGCGACGATGCGTTTACATTGTGCACAACTTTTTTGGACAAGCTTGTGCTTGTGTCAGAAGGAAAAATCTGCCAGTCTATTCTTAAGTTATATAACAAAGAAGCCATTGTCGTAGAACCAGCTGGTGCGATGTCTACGGCATCATTAAAAATGATTTCCGAAGAGATTAAAGGAAAAAACGTGGTTTGTCTAATTTGTGGCGGAAATAATGACATCACACGAATGGCAGAAATCAAGGAGCGTGCTCTGTTGGAAGCCAAGTTATTACATTATTTTATCATTCGTTTTCCACAGCGAGCCGGTGCTTTAAAAGAGTTTGTCGCAGACGTGCTTGGTCCGAAAGATGACATCACCTTTTTTGAGTATTCCAAGAAAAACAACCGATCTAATGGTCCCGCTGTAGTTGGGATAGAGATTAAAAACCCAGATGATTTTGATAGTCTAGTCAAACGAATGAAGTCAAAAGGGTTTTATGGAGATTATATCAACAATAAACCTGACTTGTTTCAATTTTTAATATAATTGTAAAAAATTTGCATGAAATCTACGTATTCCTCAATACCTAAAGAATACGCTATAGATCAAACTATAGCACAC
>NHEI02000021.1 GCA_002171575.2 Flavobacteriaceae bacterium TMED81 | reverse complement strand
AATAAAAAGAAAGCTTTTAAAGCAACATTAAATAAATTTATTAACAAGTTAAATTAAAAAAGCCCCCTAAAAGGAGGCTTTAAAGTACTCGAGGCGGGACTTGAACCCGCACGAACATTACTGTTCATTGGATTTTAAGTCCAACGTGTCTACCAATTCCACCACTCGAGCTTGGACATAAAATTGAGCGAAAGACGGGATTTGAACCCGCGACCCTCACCTTGGCAAGGTGATGCTCTACCCCTGAGCTACTTTCGCAATTGGAAAGCAAATGTAAGGCAATTTTCCCAAAAACTACAAGTCCTTTTTCTTCCCCAACTTCTTCCGTAAGCTATTGAGTTGCATCAATGCTTCTATCGGTGTCAAGTGGTCAATTTCCAAATCCACAATTTGCTCCCGAATTTCTTCCAATAAGGGATCGTCCATTTGAAAGATATTCAACTGCATATTGTCATCCCCTGCCGTAGCTTTTGCCCCACGACTCGCTTCTAATTTTTCGAGCATCTGCCTAGACTGCCCCAGTATAAACTGAGGCATCCCCGCCATCTTTGCCACATGAATTCCAAAGCTATGCGCACTGCCACCTGGTACTAATTTTCGTAAAAACAATACCTCATCTTTGAGCTCTTTAACAGAAACCGTATAGTTCTGAATCCGCTCATATTGCTCTGTCATTTCATTGAGTTCGTGATAGTGTGTCGCAAATAAGGTTTTGGGTTGGTGAGGATGTTCGTGCAAATAGGTGGCAATCGCCCAGGCAATTGATATCCCATCATAGGTGCTGGTGCCTCGCCCAATTTCATCGAGTAAGACCAAACTGCGTTCTGACAAATTATTGACAATCGCGGCGGTTTCGTTCATCTCGACCATAAAGGTTGATTCACCCAATGAGATATTATCACTCGCCCCAACACGCGTAAAGAGTTTGTCAACAATTCCAATGTCAGCCCGATCCGCTGGGATATAACTTCCCACTTGTGCCATCAGTACAATCAGTGCGGTTTGTCGTAGCACCGCCGATTTGCCAGACATATTGGGCCCGGTAATCATAATGATTTGTTGGTCCTTTTTGTTGAGCTCCAAGTCGTTGGGTATATAAGACTCTTCAGCGGGCATTTGAAATTCAATCACTGGATGGCGGCCTTGAACTATGGTCAACGCATCGCCATCATTCATTGTTGGGCAATGGTAGTTTCTTGTCTTGGCCAAGCTGGCAAAACCGCATAAACAGTCAAGCTCTGCCAACAAACGTGCATTTTGCTGTATGCTTTCTATATAAGGCACCAATCCCTCCACAAGCTCCTGAAACAAGCGCTGTTCGAGTTGAGCAATCTGCCCTTCCGCACCCATGATTTTTGCCTCATAGGTCTTGAGTTCTTCCGTGATATACCGTTCTGCATTGACAAGCGTTTGTTTACGAATCCACGTTTCTGGCACCTTGTCTTTGTGCGCATTGCGCACCTCGATATAATACCCAAACACATTGTTATACGATATTTTTAGAGAGCTAATCCCCGTACTTTCTGACTCTCTTTTCAGCATCTCATCCAGGATTTTTTTTCCGCCTCGAGCCATAGATCGATACTCATCGAGCTCCGCAGAAAAGCCATCCGCGATGGTGTCCCCTTTACCCAATTGCGCAGGGGCGTCTTCAGATAATCTTTCCGAAATCCATTGGCAACAATCCGTACATGAGTCCAAACCTTTCCCCAAAGACTGTAGGGCACTCTGATTACTTTGTGATGTAATTTCTGTGATTTCAGGAATCAGCAACAAAGTGTTTTTGAGTTGGTTGATTGCGCGAGGTCCAATTCTTCCCGTAGCCACTTTTGCCATCAAACGCTCCAAATCCCCTACAGCTTGGAGCAAGTCTTGCATACGCTGTTTTCGGTTGATTTGCTCATAAAAATCCGTGACTACATCTAGGCGTCTTTGAATGGATTTCAAATCGGTAAGTGGTGCAGCCAACCAGCGTTTGAGCATGCGCCCGCCCATCGGCGTTTTGGTATGATCCATCACTTGCAAAAGAGTGGTTGCCTGCGGCGCATTGGGGTAAGTCAGCTCCAAATTTCGGATGGTAAAGGGATCCATCCACATATGTGCCTCTCGATCGTAACGACGGATGTTCGTAATATGATCCAACTGCGCATGTTCGGTTTCATTGAGATAGTACAGAATTACACCGGCAGCGACAACTCCAGTCGACAATTCAGATATCCCAAAGCCCTTGAGTGAAGCAACCCCAAATTGTTCTTGAAGGCGCTCTGTGGCATAATTCTCCTGAAACACCCAATCCTCCAAAAAATATGCTGGAAACTGTGTGCCATAGCTTTCCGAGATTTGTTTTTTCATCGGCTTGGCAACCAAGACTTCCTTGACATCCAATTGTTGAATCAGCATCGCCATTTCCGTTTGACTTCCTTGGGTGAGTTGAAACTCCCCAGTAGAAATATCGAGAAAGGCCAAACCATGCATTTGTTTGTCAACATGGAGGGCTGCAACAAAGTTGTTTGATTTTTCATCCAAAACCCCTTCAGTCAAGGTCACGCCGGGGGTAATGAGTTCCGTCACACCGCGTTTCACCAATTTTTTTGTTGCTTTTGGATCTTCCAATTGATCACAAATGGCAACTCTCTCCCCTGCCCGAACCAATTTTGGAAGATAGGTTTCCAAGGCATGATGAGGAAATCCAGCAAGCTCTGTTTCACTCGCACTCCCTGCACCTCTTTTGGTGAGTACAATTCCCAAAATACCTGCTGCACGTACCGCATCGTTTCCAAAAGTCTCATAAAAATCGCCCACACGAAACAACAGCAAAGCATCAGGGTATTTCACCTTAATCTCATTGTACTGCTTCATCAGCGGTGTACCCTTGGATGATGGTTTTGCGGCCAAATTCAATTGTGTTGTCTTGCTAAAATACTTATTTGCTTTGGAACATTGTTTGCCCATCAAGTTGTATTTTTGATTCATGCGCAAACTCAAAAATGCAGAGCTCAACCGGTTGGATGTGGACAGCTTTAAACAAGCCCCCAAAAGTCCCCTTGTTTTGGTTTTAGACAATGTGAGAAGCACCCACAATGTCGGATCGATTTTCCGCACAGCTGATGCGTTTAGAGTACAAGAAATTTTCCTCTGTGGAATCACAGCAACCCCACCTCACAAAGACATTCGAAAAACTGCTTTGGGTGCGACAGAAAGTGTGCAGTGGCAATACTGCGAAAACACCATAGATGCAATTCAAAATCTCCAATCCAAAGGGGTCGTCGTTTTGGCAGTTGAACAGGCAGAAGGATCAACAAGTTTATCGGATTTCAGCCCTCTGCCTGATACCACATATGCATTGGTCTTTGGACATGAAGTCAAAGGTGTATCTCAAGAAGTTGTCAGTGCTGCCGATGTGGTATTGGAAATCCCTCAAGAAGGCACAAAGCACTCTCTAAACGTATCGGTCAGTGTAGGGCTGGTTGTTTGGGAATTGTTCAGTTCGTTGACAAAGCGCTTCTAAGGCGATTGATCACTTCGTGGTAATCTCTGTCGTTTGTCACAAAATCGAGCTCACTCAAATCGATTTCAACAATATTCCAGTCCGGGTGAGATCGCTTAAACTCTTGATAACCCTGACGCACCCTGTCTAAATATTCCGCATCAATCGTTCGCTCATAGCTCCGCCCTCTTTTTTTGATATTCGCCAATAGTCTGGGGGTGGTTTGCTTGAGTAGAATATACAAATCTGGCTTTTGCACATCGGGCATCATATTGTAGAATATTGTACGATACAGGGCAAACTCATCAGGTGAAAGGGTAAACTGAGTAAAAATCAAAGATTTGTGTACTTCATAATCTGACACAACCCCTTGACCAAACAAGTTGAGTTGTTCGGACAGTTCGCGTTGCTGTTTAAATCGATCCGCCAAAAATGACATTTCTAATGGAAAGGCATAGCGATCCGCATCATCATAGAATTTGGGTAAAAATGGATTTTCAGCAAAACGCTCCAAAAAAAGCTTTGCTTGAAGATCTTCAGCGATTCGTTTGGCCAAGCTTGTCTTTCCACAACCGATAGTGCCTTCTACACAAATGCGATTGAATTGTCTCAAGAAGTGAATTGCAGGTCGTTGTAGTCCCTCGCTAAACGTTGAAATTTTGGTGGGATCGTCGCATGTCTTTGTCAGTTGAGCGACTGTTTGGTTTTGATTTGGAACTCTCTTTTCAGGTGCAATCTCACAAAGGGGTTGAAGAACAAACAAGCGATCCTGAAATCGCGGGTGAGGCACCGTCAGCTCGTCGGAGTGAAGAACCTCATCTTCAACCATGATCAAATCAAGGTCAATCGGTCGATCGTGGTACAAGCCATCAGCAACTTGCTTTCTGCCCATTTCATTTTCGATTGCTTGAAGGGCTTTCAAAATGGCTTTAGGCGTTTTTTCTGACGCAGCAACCAGACAAGCATTTAAAAAAATAGCGCCAGAAAAACCTACAGCTGGCACCTCATGTACAGAGGAGCATTGCAAGACCTGACCAATTTCATTATGAATTCGATTAACAGCTTGCTGAAGGTTGGCTAAGCGATCGCCCATGTTGCTTCCCAAAGCAATGTATGTTTTTTGCATTCCCACAACACAAAAGTCGTAAAAGAAATCATATTCCTTTTATATTTGTAGAAATAAGCATTTTATGCAGTTTTTAAAGAATTTACTCGCCTCCGTACTGGGAACCTTTATCGCTATTGTGCTCGCCTTTGTGTTTCTGTTTATTATCATTGCTGGTGTGGCATCATCTATAGACAGTACTGATGCGGTGAATGTGAGAGATAAATCGGTCTTGACAATCAACTTGCAAAAACCAGTCACGGATCGCAGTCCGAATCAATTTGAATTAGAAACTGCTTTTGATCTCGATGCTGAGGCCATTGGTTTGGATAAAATTTTGGCATCTATTCGCGCAGCAAAGGACGATAATCGCATTGAAGGGATCAGCATTGAGCACACTTTTTTACAGTCTGGGATGTCACAAACCCAAGCGATGCGCGATGCGCTTTCCGATTTTAAAGAATCTGGAAAGTTCATTTATGCCTATCATGATTTTTATACCCAAAAAGACTACTATTTCGCATCGGTTGCGGATTCCGTTTTTGTCCACCCCGAAGGCGGTGTTGACATCAGTGGGCTTGGGTCTGAAATTCTGTATCTCAAAGAATTTCAAGATATCACTGGGGTTCAGATGCAAGTGATTCGAAGTGGTGCTTATAAAAGTGCCGTTGAGCCCTTTTTACGCGACGAAATGAGCGATGAAAATCGTCAACAAATCAGATCTCTCTTGGATAGCTTCTGGAAAGAAATGCTTGTGAAAATGGAGGAACGCACAGCTTTAAATGCTAAAAAAATCAACCAAATCGCCTCGGGTTTAGATGCCTCAGTTGCTGCAAATGCAGTCAAAATCGGAGTGGTTGACAACACACTTTTGCGCAACGAGTACAGAAAATTGCTGAAAAATCAAATGGACTTGGAAGATGACGATAAGCTCAATACCATTGATATTGAAGACTATCAGCAAACTGTCAAGTCACATCTAGGAAATGGTAAAGATCGAATTGCTGTGGTCTATGCCCAAGGAGAAATCATTTATGGAGAGGGCGGTGAATTTCAAATTGGACAGGAGCTATTTATCCGAACCCTCAAAAAAATCAAGGAAAATGATCGCACCAAAGCTGTGGTCATTCGTGTGAACTCTCCAGGAGGTAGCTCGCTTTCCTCTGAATTGATTTATCAAGAAATCGAAGCCCTACAAGAAGAAATGCCAGTGGTGGTTTCTATGGGTGACCTGGCTGCATCTGGTGGGTATTATATTGCTGCAGGAGCAGATTATATCTTTGCGGAACCCACAACAATCACGGGATCGATTGGCGTATTTGGCATTCTTCCCCTTGTTGAGGATTTGGCCGAAAACTGGGGCGTTCGTGCAGAACAAGTGAGTACGCATCCAAATGCATTGTTATACAGCCCGATGAAGTCTCTCACGCCACCGGCAAGACAGGAAATCAGACAACAAATCAAACGGGTGTATTCCACCTTTTTGGAGCGTGTTGCAGCAGGGAGAAATATGAGTGTAGAGGAAGTTGACAAGGTTGCACAAGGTCGCGTTTGGAGTGGGTCTGACGCCTACAACATTGGCTTGGTTGACTCCTTAGGTGGACTTGAAGAAGCCGTTGCCTATGCCGCCAAGTTAGCAGACACAGACTCATACCGAACAGCGAACTACCCCAAGTTTAGCGATGATTTTGAATCCTTTCTTCAATCTCTTCAGCCAAGTCCCTTTGGGCAAACTGCCATTGGAAAATCAATTCAATATTTTCAATCATTATTTTCAAACCCAACAACACAAATCGACCATATTCAAGCGCGAATTCCTTTTGATCTCAATATCCGCTGATGGTCACTTCAAAACATCTCGCCGCGCAAAAACTCTATCTGTATCTCGCCGCGCTATTTATCACTTCACTAGTTGTATCTAATCTGATTTTTCAGAAATTTTTCTATTGGTATCCCTTCGATTGGGAAATCATGGGAAACAGCTTGTTTGAGCTTTCTGTGGGTATCCTACCCTACCCAATTACCTTTTTGGTAACCGATTTGATCTCTGAAATTTTTGGTAAAAAAGCCGCAAACCGAGTGGTGATTGCCGGTATTTTTGCTTCGTTTTTTTCCATGGGCATTCTACTGTTGGCTGGCGTGGTTCCTGCACTCCCAAATTCACCCATCGATGATGCAACCTTCAACAACGTATTTGCCTTGTCGCCCATTGCCGTATTGGCTTCGATGATGGCCTATCTTTTTGCACAGTTTATCGACATTCGTATCTATCACTTTTGGAAAAATCTGACCAAAGGTCGACACCTATGGTTGCGGAACAACTTCTCTACTTTTGCCTCCCAGTTTATCGATACCTTTACCGTTGTTGGCTTGTTATGTGTCTTTGGTGTGTTGCCATGGGACGCTTTCCTCGGTCTGTTAATTTCTGGCGTTGTGTTTAAAATTCTAGTGGCTCTAATCGATACGCCCTTACTCTATTTGAGTGTCAATTGGATTCGCTCCTACTTTAAGCTAGAGATCAATGAAGAAATCAAACTTTAACGATAAATACTCCATTTTATTAGGCGTTTTTTGGCTGATCTGCGTTGGCATTGGTCATGGGCAAGACTTTCGCCAAAGTTCCTTAGACTCCCTCTGTGCGCACTATGAGCGTTCGATTTCAAACAAAACCCTAGCTGGTGTTGAAACGCTACTTATTCTCAATGATCGTGTGGTTTGGCATCAAGCCCAAGGGATGGCGGATGTTGCCACCAAGACACCTCTTCAACCCAACAGCATCTATTACATCCAGTCCATGACCAAGCCCATCATCAGTGTTGCCATCATGCAGCTCGTTGAACGTGGTCTGTTGGCACTTGATGATCCGATTGAAATGTATATCCCCGAAGCAAAAGATTTAGGTGTCGCCCTCAACCTCAATCTTGGAGTAGATAGCCCAACACAAAAGGTCAATCGATCCCTGACCGTTCTCGACTTGCTCACCCATACCTCAGGTCTTTCTCACGGGCTTGGTGACAGCAAACTTGATCAGCAGCTTTTTAAAGCGCTATATGATGAAACCCTAAACTATCGTTCTCATAAATCCTTAGAAGACAGGGTATTCACGCTTTTGTCATTTCCGCTCGTAGCACAGCCAGGAACGCAATGGCACTACAGCGCTGGCGCAGATGTATTGGCACTTATCCTTCAGCGGGTTTCCAAACAATCCATCCCCTCCTACCTCAAGACAAATATTTTTGACCCCCTTGACATGCATGATACGGGCTATAACCTCGATGAATTACAATCTCGGCGTATGATGAAGCTCCACAGTCGAAATGAAAATGATCCTGTTAAACGACACGAGCAGCAAGTCCCTACTTCAGGAAACACCATCTATGGAGGTACCCACGGTCTGTTTTCAACAGCTAATGATTATGCGCAATTCTGCTTGATGATCCTTCACAACGGAACTTGGAATGGGGCTCAAATTCTCAAAGCCGTTACGGTAAAAAATATCCGAATAAATCACACCGCTGATCTATATAATGAAGAAGGAGCTGGATTTGGATTGGGGTTTTCGGTCATCTTNATNCCTGAAAAAATGAATCGTCCNGGTGGGGTTGGACAACTCCANTGGGGCGGTTATTTNAGTACGCATTTTTTTATNGATCCTGCGCATAAGGCCATTGGNATCACNCTAACCCAGCAGATGCCAGGTGGNGAAGATATCAATACCCCTTTTCAAAANGAGGTGTATCGGGCATTGAATTAAGCNACTGATAGAGACNCNCAAACCCCTTCATGTCCACGTANATTCATCACTTTGTGNTCNGAAAAAATGAGGTATTGCCCCTTNACACCCACAAGGGTACCGGTAAATTGTTTTNCCTTNACAAGNTTTACACTCGNTACACTTGGTGGCGGACTTTGGAGAGGGAACTGTAAAGACANTGTTTTTTCNTGCAATGCGCTGCTGGNATAGTCTTTTACTTCATCGGGAAGGTAGGACAATGCCCGTTCTCTCTCAGCNATCANGTNTATNGGTTNAGGGGTTTGGGTTAACATCTGCCGCCAGTTGGTTTTGTCGTTGTANNGNGCTTTGAGTGCAACTTCCGTAATTCCCGCNAAGTATCGGTTNGGNACCTCCACAATCGGAATNGTTTGATGNGCNCCCTGATCGATCCAGCGAGTGGGCACTTGTGTTTTTCGTGTTACCCCTACTTTNAGACCACTCGANACTGCCAGATAAACAATATGAGGTTGGAGTTGCACCTTTTTCTCATANGTCAAATCACGGTCTTCAATATCNAGNTGNGCCTNACTGAGCTCTGGACGCATCACCCAATCNCCTGCACTTGGCATTTCAAAAAAACAAGACTTACAAAAACCCTGTCTAAAAATCGGNTGGTCTATGCCACAACTCATACANGAAAANCCCGTATGGNTCAAGGAAATTGANTTCCCAATAAGGTCATTGACACGAACAAACANAGATGGGAACGTNATATAGTAATNAATCGGCTCGTTGAGTTCCGTTCTCATCTTGCGCAAAGGGCCTTCAATCATCGTACTTTTTTTCGTTATTTTTGTCATAAATATACTCTATTTATGCCCATTCCATTGCTCCATTCTGTATTGTCTTGGTTNCTCAAAAAGAGGGTACATCAGATTGAGCTGTTTCTCAAATACCCCAACGAGGTGCAAGGNGAATTGCTCACCAAGCTCATNGATCAANCCAAAAACACTTGGTTTGGACAGAAATATGGATTTNCATCAATCACCTCATACAAACAATTTGCGGATCAAGTNCCTGTCTCAACCTATGAGGANTTGGCAGATCTCATCGGNCGGACTCGAAAAGGAGAGCAAAATCTGTTTTGGNCTTCCAATATCAAATGGTTTGCCAAATCGAGTGGCACAACCAATGCCAAAAGCAAATTTATCCCTGTNTCAAAAGAAGCCCTAAACGAATGTCATTTTAAGGCCGGNAANGATATGCTGAGCTTNTATTTTAATAACAACCCCGATTCGCAACTCTTTCAGGGGAAGGCATTNCGCTTGGGCGGAAGTAANTCTNTTTACGAAGAAAACAACACCTATTTTGGTGATTTNTCTGCGATTATCATCGAAAATCTACCCCTTTGGGCAGAGATTGTAAGTACGCCTAGTCATAAGGTCTCCATGATGGAGGAATGGGAAACAAAAATGCAAGCCATCATCCAAGCNTGTGTCAATGAAGATGTGACCTCCCTTGCAGGNGTGCCATCATGGATGCTTGTGCTTTTGCAAAAGATTCAAGAACAAACTGGAAAACAAAATTTATTGGAATTGTGGCCCAATGCCGAAGTGTACTTCCATGGNGGGGTGAGCTTTAATCCTTATCGAAANGAATACCGCAATATTTTCCCAAGTGACGATTTTCAATATTATGAAATCTATAATGCTTCCGAGGGCTTTTTTGGTATACAAGATCAAAATGACTCCGACGAACTCTTATTGATGCTNGATTACGGNATCTTTTATGAATTTATCCCAATGGATACCTATGGAACATCCAATCAAACTGTGATTCGCTTGTCNGAAGTCGAAGCNGNAAAAAACTATGCTGTGGTCATCACGACCAATGCAGGCCTNTGGCGCTATCAAATTGGGGANACCATACGCTTTACCTCAACCAGTCCCTATCGTTTTAAAATCACGGGGCGAACCAAGCACCATATCAATGTGTTTGGGGAGGAACTNGTNATNGAAAACGCCGAAACCGCCCTTGCCGANGTGAGTAAAGCACATCAAACTTCGGTGATTGACTTCACGGCTGGTCCCGTTTTTATGGATGGNAAGAAAAAAGGAAAACACGAGTGGATTGTGGAATTCAAATCACCCCCTAAGGATATCGATCAATTTATGAGTGACCTCGATAAACGCTTGCAAGAGCTCAACTCCGACTATGAAGCCAAGCGATATAAAAACATGACCCTCGACTCTTTAGAAATGCATGTTGGTCGCGAAAACTTATTTCACGACTGGTTAAAAGACAGAAANAAACTGGGCGGACAAAATAAAATCCCGCGGCTATCTAATAGTCGGGAATTTGTTGANGTTTTACTNGAAATGAACNGCTAAGAAACTGCTTTTAGTGCTTGNAGTTTTGACTTATTGAGCTTGTTGACCGCATAGGTTTTGGAAACCCGAATNTCTTTCTNNTCTGTTCCGGGAAGCTCAAACATCGCATCGGTGAGAACGGCCTCACAAAGCGAGCGNAACCCACGTGCCCCCAACTTATACTCCACTGCTTTTTCAACAATAAAATCAAGTGCTCCATCAGANATGCTAAATTCNATTTCATCCAATGCAAAAAGCGCTTTATACTGCTTGATAATTGCGTTTTTGGGCTGGGTTAAAATCGCACGTAGTGCTTTGGCGTCCAAAGAATCCATATGAGTCAGCACTGGCAAGCGTCCGATAATTTCAGGGATCAATCCAAATGCTTTCAAATCTGATGGAACCAAATANGANANTAANTTGNTTGANNCGCCATAGTGATCGCCTTTTTTGGCAGCACTATANCCNACCGACTGCATATTGAGNCGTTTGGAAATGTGTTTTTCAATCCCATCAAAAGCGCCACCTGCNACAAACAGGATGTGCTCTGTATTGATTTCGATAAACTTCTGATCGGGNTGTTTTCTACCGCCTTTGGGGGGTACATTGACAACCGTTCCNTCGAGAAGTTTCAACAATGCTTGCTGAACNCCNTCNCCNGAAACATCACGGGTAATCGACGGNTTATCGCTTTTACGAGCAATCTTATCGATNTCATCAATAAACACAATGCCTTTTTCCGCCTTGCTTTGGTCATAGTCGGACGCCTGAAGAAGTCGTGTGAGTATACTTTCCACATCTTCCCCGACATAGCCTGCTTCTGTCAGCACGGTAGCATCGACAATCGCCAAGGGCACATTGAGCATTTTGGCAANCGTTTTGGCGATGAGCGTTTTACCCGTTCCNGTTTCTCCAACCATCAAGACATTNCTTTTTTGNATTTCTACATCGCTTNTTGGTTGAAGCAAGCGTTTGTAATGNTTATAGACCGCTACGGACAACACCTTTTTGGTGTAATCTTGACCGATGACATAATCNTCTAAAAATGCTTTGATTTGCTTGGGATTTNNCAAAGAGATGTCTTCCCGGTTGGCCTCCACCACTTTGTGTGTTGATTCCTCNAGAATAATCCCATTGGCTTGTTCGATACAGCGATCGCAAATGTGCGCATCNAATCCAGCGATTAACAGNTTGGTATCGTCTTTCTTTTTTCCACAAAAGGAGCAGGTAAGTTCTTTGTTTTCCATGGGGTTTTAGTTTCTGACCAAGACCTCGTCAATCATACCGTATTTTTTCGCCTCGGGGGCTTTCATCCAGTAGTCCCGATCTGAGTCTTCATAGACCTTATCGTATTTNTGTCCNGAGTGCTTGGCAATGATTTCGTANAGTTCTTTTTTGAGTTTTAAAATCTCACGAGCCGTAATTTCAATNTCCGACGCCTGTCCTTGTGCCCCACCCAAAGGTTGNTGGATCATCACACGAGAGTGCGTGAGNCCAGAGCGCTTTCCNTCGGCACCTGCACAGAGAAGTACCGCAGCCATTGAAGCTGCAATNCCNGTACAAATCGTGGCCACATCAGGACCGATAAACTGCATCGTNTCATAGATTCCCAAACCGGCATATACCCCTCCGCCTGGAGAGTTAATATAGATTTGAATGTCTTTGGTTTTGTCNGTACTCTCCAAAAACAANAGCTGTGCCTGAATNATATTGGCCACACTNTCGTTGATGGCAGTTCCNAAAAAGATAATGCGATCCATCATCAAACGTGAGAATACATCCATTTGTGCCACATTCATTTGGCGTTCTTCAATNATATANGGAGTCATACTACTCACCAATTGNTCGTAGTACAAACTGTTGATTCCATGCTCTTGAATCGCGTATTTTTTAAACTCTTTACCGTGGTCCATTGTGTTTGTTATGGTTTAAAGATAGACAATTTATGATTTGTATGCTTGCTTGACAAAATCTTCGTAGCTCACTTTCTTGGTCTTNAGGTTGGCTTCTNCACGAAACAGATCGGTCATTTTCTTACTCATCAACTGNTCAGAGATGCGCTTGATTTCGTCTTGATTCCCCAAAATACGCTCTGCGATATCGTCGAGTTCTTGATCGGATACATCCGTGCGACCAAACTGCGCCATTTGCCCTTGAATCATATCTCTGGCAAAGGATTTGACTTGCTCACGATCGATTTTCAGGTCGTANTGTTCCGCCAATTTCGCCTCNATCAATTGGTATCGAATNCCNCGTTCGGCTTTGTCANATTCCTCGGCTGCTTGATCTTCGGAAATTGGANTTTCACCAGATGTTTGCATCCATTTTTTTAAAAACGCAGCAGGTAAATCAAATTTGGTGTTGTCAATCAGAGACTCGGTCACGTCNTTTAGCATTTTCTGATCGGATTGGGTTGCAAATTNACGTTCTGCATCTGCCATGAGTTTTTCTTTNAGTTCAGATACGCTTTTCACAGCGTCTTTCCCCATAACCTTATCAAAAAACTCTTGATCCATGTCNGCGAGTTCTCTGCGGTTGATNTCTTCNATTGTACAACTCACNGGAANCGACAAANCATGTGNCTTGTCGTGATCCACACCCAATACATGCATCAACTTGTGATCATCGGCAAAAAGCCCTTTGGTTTTGAGTTCGATGGTNTCGCCAACTTTCGCGCCCAATAGTTTTTTCTTTTGGNCTTTGCTTTTNATNTCNTCNATAGACAAGGTGGACTTGTTGTCCACGTCCTCAGCTGTAAACTGGGCTGTNATCTCCACGCCNNCGGCGACANTATCTTCGGCATGCAAGCTCCCNTATTGGCTGCGCATTCTTTCGATTTGTTTGTCAATGGTTTCGTTGTCCGCAGTGATCTGGTAATGGGTAATGGCCTTTCGCCCTTTGAGTTTAACCTCAAACGATGGGCTTAATCCCAATTCAAAATCAAACAACATGGTGTCGGCATCCCAGTCAAAGTCTTCGCGCTCAACAGGNAGTGGATTGCCCAATAAGGCAATTTTTTCTTTGCTGATATAGTTGGAAAGTGATTCCTGTAGCATTTTGTTTGCCTCATCGGCTTTNACAGCAGCACCATATTGCTTTTTGATCAATCCCATGGGTACATTGCCCTTGCGAAAGCCAGGGATATTTGCACGTTTTCGATAGGAAGTGAGAACCGAATCGATTTTGGGCGACAGATCCGCCTTATCGATAGCGATGGTAATGACAGCATTTAGGGCATCAACGTCTTTGCGCGTTACTTGCATAGCATTTTGTTTACGGAAGCGCAAAAGTACTTTTTTTCTTGCCCTTTAGCAAGAGTTAATCGATCCCCAAAAAATCNGCCACTTCCGCAGCAAAGGCNANGGGGTTTTCGGCATGGAGCCAGTGCCCNGCTTTGGGAATGGTTTTGACTATGGCTTGGNGGAATTNTGAAGCNATTTGNGCGTGGTCTTGCGGCAAAATATAATCNGATTTTTCNCCTGCCAAAAANAGCGTTGGTCCNGGATAGTTCGCATCGGANGNCATCATNACNTGNNNAACCTGNCNTTGCAACACNGGAGCGTTTATACGCAGCGCAAAACCNTNGGGNGTGCGGTACAGGTTTTTTAGCAAAAACAAGCGTGTCCCTTGGTCGGTCACAAANTGGCTGAGACGCTGATCNGCATCGCCACGNGATTCGGGGGNATGGGTGTGTAAGTCCATCAGCCCTTCCAAAATGTGATCNTGATGTGGCGGGTAGGNCTTGGGGGCAATATCNGCAACAATCAGTTTTTCGACTTGTTNGGGCTTGGNCGTTGCATAATGCATCNCGAGTTTACCNCCCATGGAATGCCCCAAAACGNTGACTTGCTGCAGTTGATGATGATCAGNATATGCCGTCAAATCCGCTGCCATATCGGNATAGGAAAANNNATCNCTGTGAAAGCTACGNCCGTGNTTGCGCAAGTCGATAAGGTGCACNTCAAAATGAGCTGCCCANTGCTTGCNCATGGTGCGCCAGTTGTCGGACATGCCCAAAAAGCCATGTAGGACCAACAAGGNCTTTCCCGTTCCTAGGATTTGACTGTGNAGCAAGCTCATACGAGTTTGGCGCGGTATTGATTGACCACATTTTCAAGTCCAAAATAAAGCGACTCGCAAATAAGCGCATGCCCGATTGAAACTTCGAGNAAATTGGGAATATGCTGATGAAAATAGGCGATGTTTTGCAAGTTGAGGTCATGCCCCGCATTGAGTCCNATTTCGAGTTCTACTGCCCGTTTTGCCGTTTCTGCATAGGGTGCGATCGCGGCTTCTGGGTTTTTGGGAAACCCATTTGCATAGGCCTCNGTNTAGAGTTCAATGCGGTCTGTTCCNGTGACTTTTGCCCNATCGACTTGTTTGNGGTCAGGATCGAGAAAAATAGAAGTCCGAATGCCNTTGGATTTNAATTCTTGTATNACTTCNGTCAAAAAAGACTTGTGTTGGATGGTATCCCAACCCGCATTAGANGTAATCGCATCTTCAGCATCGGGNACGAGGGTCACTTGNNCGGGCNTGACTGCCAAAACAAGATCCACAAACTTGGGAATNGGATTGCCCTCGATATTGAGTTCGGTTTGTACCACTTCTTTTAAATCATANGCGTCTTGATANCGAANGTGGCGNTCNTCAGGNCGTGGNTGNATGGTAATCCCTTGTGCCCCAAANCTCTCCAGATCTTTNGCGGTTTGNACAAGATTGGGCATATCGCCTCCNCGTGCATTGCGCANNGTNGCGATTTTGTTNACATTGACACTTAAACTCGTCATTTTCTTTTTTTTNGCAAAAATACATGGAATAGAGCGGTTTGTCCACTTTTTTCGTTATTTTGGCTATAGTTATGCACGAAGCAACTGTTTATCAAAACCTCACACAACTCAGCATTCGCAAAAGCCGCGTTGACTTTTTGTTGTCAGACCTNANACAACTTCTCGAGCTNTGTCATGTGGAAATTACGAGTNTGCATCTNGAACGTCANCATGCNGATTGTGTAGATATCTTGCTCACNGTTGACCCNCANGANNTCAAGCACCTTTTGCCAACACTTCGTCGATTTGGCTATGAAGTATTGAGCAAGCATGAAGAGGATAATTGGGAAGATAAGTTGCAGGAACACGCTTCGTATNTAGACAAATACCTCTCGATGTAGTCGCCCATGAAAATTGCTGTGTACAGCTCCCTTCAAGACGAAGCTTGCCAACAAACTGTTNGTTATCTTTTAGAATCCGCTCATTCGATGGGTGTTGCCGTNACTTGCCATNAGGCGATTTGTAAATGGTTAGAAAACCAATCGNTTTCTTCNTTTTCTGCACATACTGATTTGGGTAAAGACACCGATGTCTTTTTTTCAGTTGGTGGAGATGGTACCCTTCTTCGCTCATTGGAGTTGATTCGCGATACAGAGATTCCTGTGATTGGCGTCAACACGGGTCGACTTGGGTTTTTGGCTACCCTTCANGCNGANGATATCCAANTTGCCCTTNAAGCATTTGTAGANCGTCAATACCGCGTTGANAAGCGGANTTTGCTCGAAGTTGAAATNGAGGGTGCNNCNGCAGACCTTGCCGCTTTCCCNTTGGCNTTAAACGAAGTTGGAGTNAGTCGAAAAAACACNACTGCAATGATTACGGTTCACACCAAAATCAATGGGGAACCACTCAATTCCTANTGGGCAGATGGNTTTATNGTNTCNACNCCTACTGGGTCAACGGGCTATTCGCTTAGCAATGGCGGACCNATTATCGACNCAAATAGCAAGTCCTTGGTGCTCACGCCCATTGCGCCTCACAATCTCAATGCNCGCCCNTTGGTNATNTCTGAAGATGACGTGGTTGAGCTCNGTGTNAGNAGTCGCGAAGACGCACACCTATTGTCTTTGGACTCGCGAATTCACACCATTCCGACAGGNCAAGAGATTCGCATACAAAAAGCAGCATTTCCCTTACATTTGGCACGCCTAAACGANGATAGCTATTACAAAACCTTGCGCAACAAACTCCATTGGGGGAAAGACCGACGCAATTGAGCAATAAATGCAAATCCTGATTCGTTTAGCATACGTAAATCCTGTACAGTGTTGAGAGTCATTCTATTGTGTCTGATTATTCCAATGATATTCGCCCATGCNCAATATCGNGAAGTTGGNNTATTCCTNGGAGGNACGAACTACATTGGNGANGTGGGAAAAACGACTTTTGTTNANCCCTCGNTCAAANCNCCCTCGGNAACCNTGTTTTACAAAAGTAATTTTTCACCGCGTTTTGCNNTTCGTTTCGAACTTGGCTTGAGTTCAATTCGGGGCATCGACTCCCTGTCGNTAGAACCCTTNCGAAAAGANCGTGCCANNAGTTTTAGCAATTCGATCAANCANACATCANCNATANTNGAGGTCAATTATTTNGAAATGGATTTCTCTGANTTTNAAANTTCGTGGTCACCNTATCTATTTGCAGGATTGAGTTATGTAAAATNCCNNGACNTGTACTANNCCNTCAGTGAATNCGTTGCCAATTANCAAACCAATAACTTTTCATTTGCGATTCCTATGGGGGTAGGTGTCAAAACTCGTTTGGGCATGAATTTTCTATTGGGTTTTGAAATCAAGGCGCTTTACACCTTTAGCGATAACCTCGATGGAAGTTTTCCTACATTTGTGGACGAAATTGATCAGCAACCAGCATTTGGAAACGGTTTAAGTAACGATTGGATCATCTTTAGCGGGTTTTCACTCTCCTATTCCTTTGGTCGTGGTTGGTTTATAGAAGGTCTATTATGACAGCAATTGACATAGATATCAAAAGATTGCCAAAGCACATTGCCATCATCATGGATGGAAATGGTCGCTGGGCAAAGCTGCGTAACCAGCCCCGTGTTTTTGGTCACCGTGAAGGGGCAAAATCGGTGCGTAAAGTTGTTGAGGCTGCTGCCCGCTTGGGAATACAGAACCTGACCTTGTATGCGTTTTCCACTGAAAACTGGAATCGCCCAAAACACGAAGTCAAAACTTTAATGAAGTTGCTTGTCAGTGCGTTAAAGCGCGAACTGCCTTTGATGAAAAAGAACAATATCCGTCTGAATGCGATTGGCCATACCGATATGATGCCCGAGAATGTTCAACACGAATTGCAAGAGGTTTTGGACGAAACCAAATCGAATACGGGGCTGGTGCTGACCCTCGCACTTAGCTATGGTGCACGACAAGAAATCCAACGTGCAATTCAAGAAATCAGCTATAAAGTTAAAAATAACATAATTTCAGTTGAAAATGTTGACGAAGACATAATAAATAAGCATCTTTACACGCAAAATTTACCAGATGTCGATCTGTTGATTCGCACAAGTGGTGTAGTCCGAATAAGTAATTTTTTGCTGTGGCAAATCGCCTATGCAGAATTGTATTTTACCGAAAAGCTTTGGCCTGATTTTAACGAGACTTCCCTACACAATGCAATCACAGATTATCAACTAAGAGAACGTCGATTTGGAAAAACGAGTGAGCAAATTGCTAAATAATATCACCCCTTGGATTTTTTTGTTTCTGGCTGTATGTAGCAGTTCACTGGCGCAACAAACCCCCTCTTTTGATCAGGGAAAACTGTATACCTTGGGCAAAATTGAAGTCACTGGTATAAAAAGTTTTAGCCCACAAACTGTCGTTGCGTATACTGGGCTTCGCACTGGACAACAAGTTCGAATCCCTGGAGATGACATCAGTGCCGTTATCAACAAACTTTGGAAACTCGAGCTCTTCAGCGACATCAATTTTTATCTCACACGAGTGGAAGGGGATACTGCTGATATTGAGATCTACATTCAAGAGCTTCCAACGCTTTCTGATTTTACCATCAAAGGGGTCAAAAAGAGTAAACTACAAAGTTTGATTGACGACACAGGATTGAAAAAAGGGCTAAAAATCAGTGAAAACTTTTTAGAAACCACAGAAAACTACATCGTCAATAAATACCGAAAAGATGGCTTTTTAAATACGAAAGTCACCATTGAGACCAAAAAAGATACGGTTGGCAGCAACAGTCAAAAAATGCTAATCTTTATCGATCGTGGTGAACGTGTGAAAATCAACTCCATTACATTTGAGGGCAACGATAAATTCAGTGATGGTACGTTACGAAAGCAATTCAAAAACACCAAACGTAAATTCTTTGGCCGCTTTTGGAAAAAGTCAAAATTCATTGAAGACGATTACAATGAAGACCTTGGCGCCCTTATCGATTACTACAAAGAAAAAGGGCATCGCGATGCCCGAGTGGTTTCTGACACAGTGATTTCTAATGACAATGATATCGACGTTCAAGTCAAAGTGGTTGAGGGAAATAAGTACTATTTTGGAGACATTAACTTTTTGGGGAATAGTGTGTATTCGGATCGAGCTCTTGCCCGCCTATTGGGAATCGATAAAGGGGATACCTATAATGGGGTGTTACTTCGCAAACGGATTGCAGATCCCACCAAACCCGATGGAGAGGATTTGACCAACCTATATCAAAACAATGGGTATTTGTTCTCGTCTGTAAACCCTGTCGAAATCAGTGCCGAGAACGATACCATCAACTTCGAAATTCGAATTATCGAAGGGAAGCCAGCTTATTTTAATCGAATCACCGTTGTCGGAAACGATCGGACCAATGACCATGTGATTTACAGAGAAATCCGTACCAAGCCAGGCGCACTATACAGCAAAGATCTCGTTGTTCGATCGGTTCGAGAATTGGGTCAACTCGGTTTTTTTGATCCTGAGCAAATTTCTCCCGACTTTAAGAATGTTGACCCCAATGCTGGGACTGTGGATATCGAATACGGACTCGTTGAAAAGGGAGCCAGTCAAATCGAGCTTCAAGGTGGATATGGTGGTGGCGGATTTATCGGAACACTTGGATTGAGTTTTAGCAACTTTTCGATGCGAAACATCTGGAACAAATCGGCATATAGACCTGTTCCTATGGGGGATGGACAACAGTTGTCCTTGCGTTTGCAAAAAAGTCGTTTTTACGAAACCTACAGCTTTTCATTTGCAGAACCGTGGCTTGGCGGCCAACAGCCCGTTCAATTTTCAACCTCGGTTTCACAAACCACTCAGTACCGATATAATTACCTTACAGGTCGTGCTGATACAAGTCAGTATTTTAAAATCCGTGGTATAAATGTCGGCTTGGCCAAACGCTTGCAAGTGCCCGACGATTACTTTACCCTTTCTCAAGCAATCGGATATCAATACTATGATTTAAACAATTACTACACGGGCTTATTCACCTTTGGAGATGGCGTATCGAATAATCTGTATTACACTGTTGCCCTTTCCCGGAATAACACCTACACCAACCCAATTTTTCCATTAGGGGGTTCTCAATTTTCAGTGAGTGCAAAGGTGTCTTTTCCGTATTCATTGGTCAATAATACAGACTACGCGAATCTGGGAGATCAAGCTGCCTATCAAAATACAGACGGGACTCCAGACCAAGCGAAAATTGATCAGGAAAAATTTCGGTGGTTAGAGTATTATAAATTGAAATTTTCTGGCTCTTGGTACAGTACAATCATCGACAAATTGGTACTGAAAACACATACTGAGTTTGGCTATTTAGGAGCATACAATAACGATCTTGGCATTATTCCATTCGAGCGTTTTTATTTGGGTGGGGATGGTCTTTCACAGTATGCACTTGATGGACGAGAAACCATCGCGATGCGAGGATACGAAAACCAGTCATTATCCGATCGGGACGGCGCCACGATTTACAATAAGTTCTCGCTGGAGCTGCGGTATCCAATCACCCTCAAACCGTCGGCCTCCATCTTTGCTTTGAGTTTTTTGGAAGCAGCAAACTCCTATAACAATTTTAAGCAATATAATCCGTTTGATATGAAAAGGTCCGCTGGTTTTGGGATTCGAATTTTTATGCCCGCCTTTGGTCTTCTCGGAATCGATTTTGGATATGGGTTTGATAGCCCTGTTGAAGGCGATCTGAGTCCCCATGGCTGGGAAACACACTTTATCATCGGGCAGCAATTTTAATTTGTTTTGAAAAAAATCTTATTTCTTGGGCTTTTCTTGGGCTTTACGACCTTGATCGTGGCGCAGAACCGGGTTCGTATTGGCTTTATGGACATGGATCGTGTGCTTGAAAATCTCAATGATTATAAAGATGCCAATGCAGCTTTGGAAGATAAAATCAGTTTTTGGAAAGAAGAAATCAGCAATAAACAAAGTAAAATCGACGAGCTGCAGCAAAAATTGGATCTCGAACGTCCTTTGCTTACTGAAGAGTTGATTGAAGAAAGAGAGGAAGATATTGCTTTTGAACAAGAAGAGCTCAATACCCATCAACAAAAACGATTCGGACCGCAAGGCGATTGGTTGGCGCAAAAGGTCATTTTTATTCAGCCCATCCAAGATAAAATTTTGGAAGCCGTCAAAGAAGTTGCAGAAAATCGAAAACTAGATTATGTATTTGATCGAAGTGCTGAAATTTTGGTCTTCCATTCGGAAAAAAAGTACGATATTAGCAACCTTGTTGTAAAATACATCAATCAAAAAGACAAGAAAAAAGCACGAGAGGAACTCGTTGAGTCTCGTAAACAAGAGCAAAACGCTGCTCGCCAAAAGGTTTTAGAAAAGCGTAAAAGAGAAATGGACTCAATACGAAAAGCGAAATCCAGCGAGCAGAGATAAATTAAACCTCAATAGAATGAAAATTAAATTCACACACTATATCACAGCAATCTGCATTGCTTTTATGAGCTTTACAGCCCAAGCACAATCTAAGGTTACTCACCTCGACTTTCAAAAACTCGTGAGTGAGATGCCCGAGGTTATCGCTGCGCAGGAAGAGATTCAAAAACTCGAAAAGGATTACACCAATGAGATAGAATCTTCGTTAAAAGAACTGCAAACGAAAATGCAAAATTACTCTGCAGATGCTGAAAATCAGACAGACCTAACAAATCAAAAGCGTCAGCAAGAATTACAGGGTATGGAGCAAAATATCCAACAGTTTCGTCAAACAGCTCTCCAAGATGTGCAGCAAAAACAAGCCGACTTACTACGTCCTTTGATTGAGAAGGCACGTGCAGCAGTCGAAAAAGTTGCGACCGCACAAGGGTTTGATTATGTGATGGACTCTAGTCAAGGATCTTCCGTACTCATGGCCAAAGGAAAAGACCTGATGGCAGATGTCAAAACTGAGCTTGGCTTCTAAATAAAAACTCTGTATTAAAATTTTTAAAACTGCCCTTATTAAGGGTAGTTTTTTATTTTTACACCATGGGTAATCGTCCAATAGGCGTATTTGATTCGGGTGTGGGTGGCTTGTCGCTACTGCGTGAACTTCGATCCTTGCTTCCAAACGAAAACTTTATCTATATATCTGATAACGCATTTGCTCCATACGGCGCCCTATCTCCCGAGGATATCCGAGAACGAAGTCGAGCGCTGACCCATTGGCTCTGTGAACAATCATGTAAACTCATCGTTGTGGCCTGCAATACCGCAACAACAAATGCCATCGAATCGTTGCGAAAAACCCATCCGATGCCTTTTGTCGGAATCGAGCCAGCAATCAAGCCAGCTGCCCTACAAACCAAAACAGGAGTTGTTGGCGTACTGGCGACCAAAGGAACCTTAAGCAGTGGACTCTTTCACGAAACCGCTACGGCCTATGGCCAGGGGGTTCGAATCCTCGAAAAGGAGGGAAAGCATTTGGTCGAGATGATCGAAAGTGGAATGCTCCAAAGCGAAGAAATGGAGCAACTCTTGCAAAGCTATACGCAACCCATGATCGAGCAAGGAGTAGACCACTTGGTTTTGGGGTGTACGCACTACCCTTTTTTAACACCCATATTGAATCGAACTCTACCAAAACATATCAAAATCGTTGACTGCAATGGTGCAGTCGCCAAACAAGTCGAGCGCGTCTTGAATAAAAAAGAGTTAGGTTGTAAATCACAAGATCTGGGGAATACCACTTACTATTGCACGGGGGATTCGCAAACCATGCGTCAATTTGTTACTCCTGAAAATATCATTGAACTTTCGATTCCGTAAACCAACCCGCATACAAGGTATAGTTGTCGGCTATTCTCTCGATTTCACCTTCTAAGAGTTCGGCTGAAATATCCTTTATCTTTTTTGCAGGAACCCCGCCATAGATCGTGCCCGATGGCACGTGTGTCCCCTGTGTTAGAACTGCCCCAGCAGCAATAATGCTGTTGGATTCAACCACACAGTCGTCCATCACAATCGAACCCATTCCAATCAAAACATTGTCGTGAATCGTACATCCATGCACAATGGCATTATGCCCAATCGAAACACGATTTCCAATTGTTGTTGGAGAACGCTCATAGGTCGCATGGATCACTGCACCATCTTGGATATTGACTCGGTCTCCGATTCGAATACTGTGAACATCCCCTCGAATGACTGCGTGATACCAGACCGAGCAATCCCGACCCATGACCACGTCGCCAATGACAACAGAAGTCTCCGAAAAAAAACAATTCGCCCCATGAATAGGCGTTTTTCCACGTACGGTTTTTAGAATCATGTTTAAATGTACAAAATCAAAGGGTTTGATGATGTGGTTTGTGTATTTTTGTAAAAAATTGCGCTATGTTTCAGTTTACCATTGCAACAACTGACCACCCGACTCGAATTCGTTTTGTAAGCAACCAGCTCTTAGGCGATGATCAAATCGACTTTACCAATGTTGACGATGCTGGAGGTTTCCCATTGATCCAACAATTGTTTTACCTCCCTTTTGTCAAGCATGTTCGTTTGACTGAAAATTGGATCGAGGTTGAGCGTTTTGATATCCTAGAATGGGATGATGTGCAAGACGAAGTTGCATCACAACTCGCCGATTACCTCAATCAGGGTGGACAGGTCAAAAAACAAGCCGATCAAAAAGAGGCCATTTCGGTTTATGCAGAAAGTACCCCTAACCCTGCCGTGATGAAATTTGTGTGTAACAAACGTATCGTGGGCGAAGTTTATGAAGCTAAAAATATTGATGAGGCAAAGAACTCCCCTCTGGCGACTGAGTTGTTTCATAAGCCCTATGTCAAAGAGGTGTTTATGGACGAGAATTTTATCTCGATTACCAAATATGAAATCGCTGAATGGGATGAAATTGTACAAGACTTACGTCAATACCTTCGCGATTATATCGCAGACAACAAGGCCGTGGTCACTGGAGACGCATCTCCGAAAGAGAGTGCACCACAGATCGTACAAGAGGGTACCGCTTTGGAAATTATCCAGATTATCGATCAACATATCAANCCCCGCCGTTGCTTCTGACGGTGGTAACATCGTGTTTGATTCATACGATGAAGAGCTCAAATCCGTTCAAGTCATCCTNCAAGGTGCTTGNAGCGGATGTCCTTCCTCTACGTTTACGCTAAAAAACGGAATCGANCAATTNCTACGCGAAATGTTACCTGGCAAGGTTGAAGCCGTAACAGCAATCAACGGTTAGGTCGACTGACCCAAGGCGNTCTTTTTTTGCGGGCTTGTTTGGAATGCTTTGAGATANTCNACATCAAAATAGGCNACATCNTCAAAAACCTGTTNTTCAAATGCNTCTTGTGCCTGTTTTACCATCTGTGCTGCACTTGGGTATGATGGGTCTTTNGGGAAAANAAATTGTGTGTTNTGATCGANAATCTCTTCGCATTTTTCAAGTCCAGTTCCCACAAAATAAACCNNTCCTNTTGCTGTCCATTCNGCAAAGCTNTTNGNTGNNATTANNTGTGGGCTNGCAGNTTGTACGCACTGATAGTCGTGNGTATANATTGCACAATATACCTCGTCTCTGCGAGCATCAAGAGTCGCAATGATATGACCATCGCTTGGTGTGATTTCACGTGCNACAATATCCAGNGTTGGAATNGCGATCAGGGGAATATCATTGGCGTAGCATAGCCCTTTGGCNGCAGCAGCTCCAATACGAAGTCCTGTATATGANCCNGGNCCTGAGCTCAGGGCAATNGCGGCCAAGTCGGAAGGNTTTAGATTGTGTTTTGACAATACCTTNTCGATATAGGTNTGCAAGAGTTGGGCATGCTGATANTTNTCATGGTTGGATTGTGCCAAANTNGATAGNTCGCCGTCTGCACAAAGTGCGACCGAACACTGGGTTGTTGTGGTTTCTATACAAAGCAAATGCGNTGGCATGCCCAAAAATAGCAAACAAAGTGCTACCGACTATAANTCTGCAATTGGAATTCCNAAATACAGCTCCAAAATTTTGATTTTNAAAATAAAATCATACTTGGCGCGCAACCATGCAGATTGTGCAGATTCAAATTGCAATTTGGCTTGGCTAAACTCAAAAGCAGTTGCTGCCCCTNCTTCAAAACGGCTTTGTGCATAGCTGTATGCTTTGCTNCGCGCATCCAAGGNTTTTTGNGCAGCCACATATGCCTGCTGAGCTCCTTTNCTGTCGTTATAGGCCTGATTGATGCTATTTTCCAAGTCCAAAACCTGTTGTTTATACTGAAATTCAGANCGCTCAACATTGATTTTTGANCGCTCAATATTATTNTTCAATGANAANCCATTNAGNATGGGAATNTTGAGNCTCAANCCAAAATTATGACCNTCATTGAGCTTCAATTGNTCTTCNATTGGAAGTGCCGCAACNACTNNTTGGTTATANANNGGGCGAACAACAGACTCCCCTGTCGATTCAANAACNCCAACCTCCACCAAATCAAATGNATTGGTTTGCTCCAAGCGATCGGCATACGAAATTCTCGAGCTATAGGAATAAAANCCCGANAGACTTGGTTTGCTAACNGATTTGGCAAGGCGTAAATCNGTTTTGGCGATNTCGATATTTGTCANNGCCAATTTGATNTCGTTACGATAATCAAGTGCCTTTGCNACCAAATCTGTTGGCNGTTGAACCAANATTTCCTGACCCTCAATTGCGAANTCTTCATCTGCAATTTCGAAATTTTCATAATCNTGAATCAGCAGTAGCTGCGCCAATGACAACTTTGCCATGGTATATTGNTTTTGAGCGACAACCAATTGCTGTTCTTGTGAAGCCAAAACGGCTTGCATTTCAAAAAGATCCCCCTCGGGCAAAACCCCTGCTTGTACTTGTTCTTGTGTGCGCTGGAGTTCNAATTTGGTCAGCTCGAGTTGTGCCTGTTCAATGCCAACTGCTTCCCGNCTAAATACCGNTTGNAGATATCCGTTGGCTACAAATAAAGNCACATCTTCTTTCATGTCTTCAATTTGGTATTGACTAGCNAGTAGGGCTAGATTGGCACGAAGCAATTGNAGTANATTTTGACCNCCGCGATACAGGTCAACGCCAACACTCACAGAGGCATTGGTAAATTGTGTGGTCACATCTTCCAAAAGCCCAGTCGTGATGTTTTGATTCAAACCGATATTCCAAGAATGNTTTGCTCCGANATTCACATTGGGTAAAAANCCCCCNATCGCNTCGCTTTTTGCGGCTTGTGCATCNAGNGTGGACAGGTTGGCNTGACGAATTTGGATGTTGTTTTCAAGAGCGTGTANCACTGCGCTTTTGAGTGTCCACGGTTCCGTTTGTGCTTGTGTNGTCGCNNNCCCCAAAACCAAAATNAAGAATGGGAANACNATCCGGAGCGNTNTTNTNATNANATTANTCTTCATTTTCGTCTAGTTTGTCNGGTTCCTCAGTTTTGTTCCAAACCTTAATCANATCNCTTTCTTNAAGNCCTTCTACAATTTCNACATTGATTCCATCAGAGATTCCNAGNGTCAGATCNCGACGCTCAAANNTCTGTTCTGCTGTTTGCACCTCCACATAGGGCTCTTGTGTCTTGNTGTCAAATTGAAGTAATGCCTCCCGAATNGCAGGCACGCTATCCTTTTGTTGTAGTACCAAAGATGCATTGGCACTGTAGCCCGCTCTCACTGTAAAGTCGGCTGGTAAAAACACGTCCGCTTCGATTTTAAACTGTACCGTACCCTGTTCTTCACTTCCTTTTGGTGCAATAAACCGCAAGCTTGCATCGAACGCTTGATCTGGAACTGCGCCCAAACTCACCTCGAGGTTGGTGCCTACACGAATTTTCGCAACCTCGGACTCGTCAACCTGCCCTTCAAAAATCATTTTTCCAAGGTCGGCGATTGATGCGATGGTTGTTCCCGCATTAAAACTGTTTGATTCGATAACTTGGTCTCCTTCCTCCACAGGAACTTCAAGCACAGTTCCTGAAACAGTCGCTCGGATATTGGTATTGGCTGATCTGTCACCTCCCGTTGATCCTTCACGAATAATCTGCAAATCATTTTCCACATTAACCAACTCTTGCTTGGCTTGTTTATAGCTCAGTTCGGCTGCATTAAAATCACGTTCTGAAAGAATTCCTTTTTCATACAATTGCTGATTTCTGGCAAAATCTTTTTCCGCGTTGACCACGACAAGCTTGGCATTTTCAACTCGACCTTGCGCACTGTTTAGCGTTTGCTCGTTGGGAACAACTTTGACACGCGCCAAAAGGTCTCCCGTATTGACGAGATCTCCTTCCTCAACGGCAATCATCTGAATAATCCCAGGGATTTGTGGTTTGATTTCAACCTCATCCTGTGGGATGATTTTACCAGTTACCAAAGTCGTTTGGCGGATACTTGTTCGAAACAAAGTCTCCGTTTCAAATACCGTTGATGGTGTTGCATTGGTTCTGATAAAATAAGCAGTGGCAAACAGGACTCCCCCGACGCCGATTGTGATAAGTAGATATTTCAAGTATTTATTCATTGTAATAGGTATTATTGTTGTTATTCTTCTCGTAGTGCATCAATTGGTTTAATACTCACTGCGCGTTGTGCAGGGATTAGGCCGATGAGTGTGCCGAGTGTAACCATTAAAATCAAAGCCGCAGCAATATAGGATAAAGGCACGGTCGGATTGGTGTATGGAAATGTTGAACTGTCAGCTGTGAGTGCGTTGATGATCGCCAGCACAAACGACCCTAAAACAATGCCCATGACTCCAGCTGTTAAACTCAAAAACACAGACTCGAGGATGATTTGACTTCGTACCTCCTTTGGGGTTGCCCCCAAAGCCCTGCGAATGCCCAGCTCTTTTGTTCGTTCACGAACGGAGATTAATAGAATATTGCCAATTCCGATAATTCCAGCAAGTATGGTTGCAACGCCAACAATCAAAGACAATAGGTTCATCCCACTTGAAAAGCCAATAACTCGATTAAAAATTTCGCCCAAGTTAAAAGACCCAAAAGCACGTTCATCATCTGGGTGCACATTGTATTTTGACCGCATCGCTGTCTTGACATCTTCTTCCACTGCAAGAATATCCGCATCGTCGTAGGCAGCTAGCGCAAACCAACTCACCTCATCACCAGTATTATACAGCTTTCGGAAGGTCGTAAACGGAATAAATATATCCGAATCACTCTCAAAACCACCTCCCGGTACGTATTTGTGCACGCCTACAACTTGGAAAAACACACCGCTTATTCGAATATAACCGCCTATGGGGTTTTCATTATCTTCAAACAATTCGGATTGTGTGCGTTCGCCAATCACACAAACTTTTCGCTCTTGGTCGATATCGGCCTGATTGATAAAGCGACCGCCATCGTAAATGAATTTTGTAGCGATCTTCGTGAATATCGGGTAATCCCCATAAATCGAATAATCCCCGCTTTTGTTGTTGCGAACGACACGCGGAGCAGCACTACCAAAAATTCCTCTTGCGTTTCGCGGTGCGATATATTGAAGTTCTGGGATACGGTTATACATATACTGTGCATCTTCCATTTTGAGTTGTAGGTTTCGGCCCGTCTTAAACCCACCATAGGGCATGCTTGTACTTTGCGCCCACAAAAACATACTGTTGATGGCTACGTTTTGAAACTGTCGGTCAAACCCATTGTCAAGTCCCTTGGCAGCCCCAGACAGGGTGATATAGATAAAAATGCCCCATAACACGCCAACAATGGTTACAATGGTTCGGAGACGATTTTTTTGGATCGACCCAAAAATCTCCTGCCAAGTATCTCGATCAAATAGAATTTTAAACATTATTCATCTCTTAGGGCTACAATCGGTTTAATACGTGCTGCGCGTTTGGCGGGAACATAGCCCGCAATGGCTCCAAAACCAATCAGCAAAAAAGTGGCAAAAATGGCTGTTCCGATATGTATTTGTGGATTGTATATAAAAAAATCTTCCAGTTTGTCACCAATCAATGCCAGTGTACCAACCCCAGCAAACAAACCCACATAGCCAGCTACTGAAGTGATTAAAATAGACTCGTGTAAAATCATTCCGATAATCGATTTGGGTGTTGCTCCGATGGCTTTGCGAATTCCCAATTCTTTGGTGCGTTCCCGAACAACATAGACCATGATATTACTAATGCCAATGATGCCTGCAATTAGCGTTCCCATCCCGACAAAGGTTACGATATACTGCAATACCCTGGCAAAATCCTGGTTCTGCTTGAGGTCGCTCGCTACATTTCGAACATAAATCCCAGCTGGGTCATCTGGATCGATATGGTGTTTTCGTTTTAAAAACCTTTTGACATTCGCCTCGAGTTGTAATGCCCCTTGATATCCGATTTCAGGACGAAACGTCAATACGATCTGATCGACTCGATCCGTTCCGCCTAACAATCTCTGTTGGGTCGTGTATGGAATATAGACCATCCTTTCCTCGTTATCTCCACCTTCGTCATAAAAAAGGCCAACGACTTTGAAGGCAATGTCATTGATAATGACAAACTTCCCGAGTGGGTCTTCCGATTTAAATAAATCTTTTGCCACAAGGCGGCCAATCACAGCGTGCTTACTGTATTGCTCAACATCGATTTCATTGATATAACGACCTACATATACCAAGGATTTTTCAATCGCTTGATGCACAGGTCCGACAGCACGTACCGTGTAAGAATTGCTCTCTGTAAGATAGCTGACTTGCGAACCTCTAGAGATTCGCGGTGTAATCCCTTCAAGAAACAAACTGAAATCCGTCTCTAAGTCTTTTAGGTCATCGTTTTTAAATTCGATATTACGCCTTGATTTAAACCCTTTGTAAGGTTTGGTGGTTTGGGCAGGATAAATCCAAAGGGTATTGGTCGCATCATCAAGAAAAAATTCTTGAAATGCATTTTTCAGTCCATTCCCAAAACCGTAGAGAGTAACAAAGATGAAGATCCCCAATGCAATCGTAAACCCAGAAAGAGCTGCTCTTAATTTGTTTTTACGAAGGGTTTCGAAAACCTCTTGCCAGCGATCTCTATTCCACATAGTCTTTCGCTTTTGTCTGTTTGATTTTCTTGTCCTCAACAATCACGCCATCTCGTAAATACACAATTCGCTTACACATATTGGCAATATCCGACTCGTGCGTAATGACAACCATCGTTTTGCCTTGGTCGTTGATTTCTTGTAGTAATGCCATCAACTCATAAGATGTTTTGGTATCGAGGGCTCCTGTTGGCTCATCGGCAAGAAGTACCATTGGATTCGTGACGAGGGCACGAGCAATCGCCACCCTTTGTTTTTCTCCTCCCGAAAGCTCACTTGGTACATGGTGAGTCCGTTCCCCTAAACCGACTTTGGTCAGCTGCTCTTTTGCCTTTTTTTGGCGTTCTTTTCTGGGTAAACCTTGGTAATACAGGGGGAGTGAAACGTTTTCGAGTGCAGTTTTATAAGAGATCAGATTGAATGACTGAAATACAAATCCCAAAAACTTATTGCGATACTGCGCTGCTTTGGTCTCATTTAATTTCACAATTGGTGTATTATCGAGAGTATAGGTCCCAGAATCTGCCTCATCCAACATGCCCAAAATATTGAGCATTGTTGATTTTCCGGATCCCGATGCACCCATAATCGCAACCAACTCACCTTCTGCAACCGACAAGTTGATCCCCTTTAATACGTGTAATGGGTTCGTATTGAGATTATAAGACTTGTGAATATCGGTGAGGTGAATCATAAGTAGTTTGGTTTTATCAAATTTGGTCTTGACAAATATAAAGCATTAAAAGGTAATATGTATAACAAAGTAGTAAATTTTTTGGCTAACGACTAAAGGCATTAGCGTTGCCAAGCAAATCCATTTGTATTCACTTGAAAGTCTTATCTATAAGACCGTTCACAAATGAACAAAAATATTATTTTTTGTAGAACTTACGATATACAATAAATCCAATCGTACCGACGAGGAGATAGGGCATCATCATCAAATAAACAATGCCATCGTTGAGTTGTTCGGCCATTTTTGCGTCTGCACCTGATTCCAAGACCGCTCTACACATCGAACATTGCGCAGAAACAAGCTCACTTCCAAACAACATGCTACACCCCAGTAAATTTCTCAGCAATTTCATGTGTAATAAGGGGAAATCATGAGGTAAACAACGACACCTGTAATGGTTACATACAGCCAAATGGGGAAGGCAATCCGTGCAATTTTTTTATGCGCCACAAAATCTACCAATACCGTCTTTGAATATGCCACTAACACCAAGGGAATGAGTACAATTGACAAAATGATATGTGATATCAAAATTGTAAAATAAATGATTTTGGAGGTCTGACTAGCCACAAATACCCCATCAACAATCCCATAAGGGGTTGGGTCGGAGGTCATGTGATAGGCGATATACATCACCAAAAACGCAAGGGAAAACAAAATGTTGACCTTCATCAAGCGTTCGTGCAACTTGCGCTTTCCTTGTTTGATTGCCACCAATGCAATCAATAAAAAGATCGCTGTCAAGGCATTGATTCCAGCATAGATTGGTGGAAGTTGGTCGAGTGGTTCTACATTTGGGATTCGGACACGAAACAAAATGGCAACCACAACAGGGATGGCGATTGAGGTTATCGTGATGAGTCGATTATACAGTTTTTTCTTATTCATTCTCTAGCAATTTTGGAATGTCTTCCAATAGCATCTCTGTGCCTTGTTGGTCAACACCCTCTTCATCGATGCCAAGATAGTAAACAATTGGATTACCAGCACTATCGGTGCGCGATCGGATAAATCCTTCTTGATCGACCAAAGCAAAGTATCCTTGGTGCTCAAAGCCACCCGCCACATCAGGGTTGATGCCTGCAAAAATGTTAAACCCACGATTTGCAAGGTCATAGATATACTCTTGTTCACCAGTCAGAAAGTGCCAGTTTGGACTAAACACTTCATAGGCCTCGGCATAGGTTTTGAGCTGTGTAGGGGTGTCTGTTTTGGGGTCAATTGTTATGGAAGCAATTCCGAAATCGTCTCGATGACCAAAAACCGCCTCTATTTTTTTCATATTGACATTCATTCGCGGGCAAATCGTGGGGCAGCTTGTGAAAAAGAATTCAACGAGATAGACTTTTCCAGAATAATCTTCATTGGAAATCAGTAAGCTATCTTGATTTGTCAGCACAAAATCGGGTACTTTTTTATTCTCCCCGTTCAGGTTGATATAGACCAATTCTTCTTGAGAAATACTCAATCGATTGGCAGACACCCAATTTTGCTGTTGAATGCGATTGACGATTTTGGGCACAAACAAAATCCCAAAAACCAAAAGAATAAAAGATATCCCAATGTATGCGTTTTTTTTCAAGGCTTATATTTTTCGATCCGCGTTGTATTTCTTTAGGGCTAAACGATATTCCGCCAAAATGACTTTCACATCATCGACCATATTGTTGTGAATATCAGCAACAGAACGTGCATCATACCCAACATTGTCGTTATCGTCACGACCTCTAAGAGCGCCGTCTTTATCAATGATAAACACATAGGGCGATCCGTGCGTTTCGTCCAACACCAAAGGGGTATTGAGCCGATCGAAGACCAGTTGGATCTGAACAGGATCCAAAAAGACAAACTTCCATCCCGTGGTATCCACTTGCGTACTTCGGGACAACTCATCTACCAACTGTTGGCAACTCTCTTCTGTTCCTTTTGGCTGAACCATCAAAAACTGAAAGTCTTCAAATTCCTGAAATCGCTTATAGATTTTTTGATTGAGATTGAGTGCATTCCCTTTTTGTTGAGACACATCCGATCCCAAAAATCCAACAATGGTAATATTGTCTTTGAATTGCTCGTCTGAAAAGGCTGCAACATCAAAAACTGTATTGGTGACCACAGGGAGTTTTGCAAAATGATTAATCCCAGAGGCAAAGAAAAGGTACACCACTAACGGGAGTACAAACAACACGGTAAGTACGATGTACTTTTTCACGTGGAGAGAATTAGAAATTCCAAGATACAAATCCGTCAGACATCACATTGTAGATGTAATCGGCTTCGAGAAGAAGAATAAAAATAAGGTAAGGAATCAGGATAAGCAATGGCAAAACAATCGAGCTTGTAAAGCTTCTTCGTTCGTCGCGCAGGTGCATAAAATCCCATGCGATATAATATCCTTTGATGATTGTGAGAATGATGAAAATCCAGTTGAGAAGTTTCATTCCCAAAAATGTATTCATCAGAACTTGTGGCTTGAAAATCCCAAGTACAACCTCAACAATGGTGAGGATGGATAAAAAAATCAAAACGCCCCATATTTTTTGGGTAACCGACTTAAAGGTCAAACGCCCGCGAAAAATTGATAACTTGTGTTCTACTGCCATGATTATACCAGATAAAAGAATGTGAATACAAAGACCCAAACGAGGTCAACAAAGTGCCAGTACAATCCGACCTTTTCCACCATTTCGTAGTGTCCACGTTTTTCATAGGTTCCAATCACAACATTGAAGAAAATGATGAGATTGATCAACACCCCTGTAAAAACGTGAAAGCCGTGAAAGCCAGTGATAAAGAAAAAGAAGTTGGCAAAAAGCGGACTTCCATATTCGTTTCGAACGAGGTTTGCCCCTTCAACAACATGTACTGCTTGGGAGATTTTGTCAATCGAACTCTCTCGATCCAATACGATTTTGTGCCCTTGGGCATCATTTTGTTGGGTTTTAATCAGCAAGTTGTCATTGTCCAAAAACCCGGCTGTAATTTCCTCTACGGAATAAGTCGGCAATGTGGATTCGGTGGTATACCATACGCCGTTTTTGGCTTCATGTTGGTCTCGATCAGTTGGGATTGATGCCGCAAATGAGCTCAGGTTAACACGCTTGCCCGTTTCCGCATTTACAAACTGTAAAATCTGTCCCCCACGAGTTTCGACAGCTCCGTACTGCCCGTTGATAAAGTTTTTCCACTCCCACGCTTGAGAACACAAAAAGATAGCACCCCCTACAATGGTAAGAAGCATATAAAACGAAACTTTATTTTTCTTCATATGGTGACCTGCATCAACCGCAAGTACCATCGTTACCGATGAAAAAATCAAAATAAATGTCATCAAGGCCACATAATACATGGGAGCATCTACTCCGTGTAAAAAAGGAAAGTGATTGAACACCTCATCCGCAATCGGCCAGGATTCGATATACTTAAAACGAGAGAAGCCATAGGCAGCGAGAAAGCCCGAAAAGGTAAGGGCATCGGAAACGATGAAAAACCACATCATCATTTTCCCGTAGCTCGCATTTAGCGGTTTGTTACCGCCTCCCCAAATGTTTTCATTTTCTGATTGGTTTGTCAACGTTGCGTCCATAAGAATGCATTACTGTTTTGGTTGTACAAAAATACGTGATTTATCGTAAAAAATATAGAAAGAGAAACAAATACACCCACAAAAACCCTAAAAAATGCCAGAAGGTATGTGCGAGGGAAAATCCAAGAGGGTTTACCGCATATTTTCCAAGACGATGATTGGTAATCACCACCAATAAAACGACGAGTCCTGCGACCAAATGCGCGAGGTGAACCAGCACCAAGACATATAAAAACGAAGTCGTGACATTGCTTTGCGCACCAGTGAAATAGTATCCCATATCGACCAGACTCGAAAAGCCCTGGAATTGTAAGAATACAAACGCCAACGCAAGAGCCAGGGTCACCCATAATAAACTTGCTGTTGCTTTGGGTTGTGCTGTCAATTTCTTATTGGCTTGCCAGAAGGTCACACTGCTCAACAGAATCACAAGCGTACTCCAATACAAAGACATGGGGAGACTAAAGTCCTCCAACCAGTCTGGCCTTGACTTGCTAACCACATAAGCGCTGGTGAGTCCTGCAAAGGTCATCGAGATACTGATCATTGAAAACCAAAGCATCATTTTTTTTGCGCGAATATTTTTGGATTGTTCCATTATATCAATTTATCAATTACATAAATAATCTGAATCCATGAGATGTAAATCACACTGACGATCATCAGCTGTCTTGCCGATTGATGATCGAGTTTTTGATACAAACGCATGGCAGAAATAATAAGCCCTATCCCTGACAATGCAACCAAAATCGCTGCGGCAAGTGAAATTTGTAATGAGCCCGTAATCCCCAACACTGGGAATACGGAAATCACGAGTGTCCAAACACTGTATAGTACGGCTTGTAAAGCCGTTTTTCGATCTCGATTCCCACTGGGGAGCATATTGATTCCCACGCGATTGTAGTCCTCGAACATCAACCAACCAATCGCCCAAAAGTGAGGGAATTGCCAAAAAAATTGAATCATAAACAGGGTTCCTGCCTCCAGTCCAAAAGAGCCGGTAGCAGCTACCCAACCCAGCATAAACGGAATTGCTCCTGGAAAGGCCCCGACAAAAACAGCGAGTGGTGTTTTTGTTTTAATAGGCGTATAAACGCTGGTGTAAAGAAACATGGAAATTGCCGCAAACATCGCGGTTTTGGGATTGATTGCATAGAGTGCCGTCAAGCCTGAAATAGAGAGAGCAACAGCAATCCAAAAAGCCATTGTTTGGGTCATATTGCCCGATGGCAGAGGTCGGTTTTTGGTGCGTTGCATTTGGGCATCAATATCACGTTCAATAATCTGATTAAACGCATTCGAAGCTCCTGCTATCGCTAAGCCGCCAAACAGAAGTAAACTCAATTCGTTTGGGTCGATCACTTCACACCCCAAAATATAACCGGCGATACTCGAAAAAACAACGCTAAAGCTAAGACGTGCTTTTGTGAGCTGCGCAAAATGTTGGGCAAAGACCAATGCGATGCTTAGAAATCCTGAATGTGAAGTCGATGTCTTAATCATTGTGCAATTCGGCAACAAAGATACTGCACCTTAGTACGTTAGGCAATGATTCTGTACAAAAAAACCCGGTAAAAACCGGGTATCTATTTTACTGTAAACGGAAGGTAATTGGAATACTAAAAGGTACTCGAACAGGGCGACCTCTTTGTTTGCCAGGGTTCATTTTGGGTAGTTTTCCAATAATCCTTTCTGCTTCTTTTTCAAGGTTTTTATCTGGACCTCTCGTCTGAACGCCAACGATATCACCGTTTTTGGCAATCACAAATTGCACATAAACTCTTCCTTGAATTCCCATTTCTTGCGCGATCTCGGGATAGCGAAAGTTTCTGCTAATGTGACGTTGGATTTTCTCTTGGAAGCAATCTCTGCGTTTGTCTTTTGCAACGCGTTCGCAGCCTGGAAAAACAGGCACATCTTCAATGATCGCAAATGGTACATCGACATCAAAGTCATCCAAAACTTCAACCTCTTCGATAATTTCTTCTTGTGTGGTTTCTGTTGACTCGATAATCGTTTCTTCCACTTCTTCTTCATCTTCAACAATCTCAATGATTTCAGGAGCTGGAGGTGGTGGTGGAGGTGGTGGGGTTTTGATTTGTTCTGTCAGTGGAACTTCTTCANCATCGTCGTCATCTACGTTGAGTTTTTGTAGCAATAAGTCCGATGCTTCATAGGTTTTCCACTCAATCGCTCGCCATGACACAAACAAAATCACACAGAGTCCAATGACAAAATAGANACTGCTGTTTTTGTTTAAATCCGCTTTTGGGTTCTTTTTCGGTTTCATAATTGATTCNTATGNANTTAGCTAAAATAACAATTTTATGCAATTCAACGTAATCTAATTAACGANTNTCCAAAAAGCGTGCCGTTGCGANCGAAATCGATATTCCAACCGTGTTGGCGAATACGTCCAGAACATCCATTTCACGTTGAATGGGAAGAACATCTTGCATGATTTCCAGTGCAAACCCAAAAAAGAAAACGGACAGGCCAACTTGTATATGTTTTTGGGTCGTATGTGTTTTGGTGCTGAGGAGCCAAAAAAAAGTTAAAGTCGCGTAATACAGCCCATGAATGAGCTTATCTGAAAGCGAAAACGTAAGTTGTTCAATTTGCTGGGGTGACATTAGACTCCCCACAATCACAATTGTGATCAGAACAAAGGTTATTCCTCTTGCGATTCTAACTTTGAATAAGCGCTGAATAGGCCTCATGACTCAATAGGTTATCCATTTCATCGGGGTTTTCGATTTCGATCTTCACCATCCAACCCTGACCATAAGGATCCGTATTGACAAGTTCGGGGGTGCTGGTTAGTTCCTCGTTAAACGCAGTAATTTTTCCTGTCAAGGGAGCGAACAAATCCGACACTGTTTTCACAGCTTCAACCGTACCAAAAACAGCTTCACAATCTACCGTTTCGTCGAGTGTATCAACCTCCACATAAACGATATCACCCAATTCGCCCTGCGCAAAATCGGTAATGCCAACAGTGGCAATATTACCTTCAATTTGTACCCATTCGTGATCTTTGGTGTATTTGAGGTTTTCTGGAATATTCATGCTAAAAGATTATGTGTTGTAAAAGAACGGATTTTGTGATTAATTACCAAAGTTATATCGCAGGGTCACACCCGAACGAATATTGGTTTGTGGAAAAGCCGTTGAGATTGCAAATTTTGAAAAGGTATGGTCATAGAAAAATAAGGCCGTCAGGTTGCGTGATAAGGAGTAATCAGCAGAAAGTTTGAGTGACCACAGCCGCTGCCCTGCTGTGACTTGGTTGTTGAGCAAGTCGAGGTTGCGCACGATTGTAATGTTGTCGCGAACCGATAAGTCCCCTTTGATGTTGATGTCTCCCTTTAGCGTTTTGCGTTTGCCGCCAAAGTTGGTGCGGAAGGGAACAGATTTTAGGCGATATCCCACCCCTATCGTAAGTTCTTTTCCGCTGGTTTCGGTAAGTAAATTATTGTCCAAGCTCAATGCCAAAGCGCGGTCTTTTTTGATTTCCGTACTAAACTGGAAGCTGTTTTTGAGTTCAAAGTCAACCTTGACCAGTGGGTTGAATTGCTCGNCCAAATTGATGTTTGTGTACAAGGTTTCATTGAGGAAGTTGCCGCCTTGATCGAGCTGATCAGGCAATGTTTGGTCATAATTCAGGTTGGTTTGATAGTTGTTTAAGGTATGGCTTGCGCGATAGCCATGAGCGATGGAAAATCGCTGAAAATATTTTTTAAAGAGTTTGGTTTTCATCAGCCCTGTGTACTGCAGCGCCCAATTGGGTAGTGGAGTTTCACGAGTGGCAGTCAGGGGTACGGTTTTTGGATTCTGCCCTGCGTATGCCGACAAAAAAGCCGGGATCAATACCGCTTGATTGATTTTTCCATAGCCCACTGGAAACCCATCGTCATCGACCTTGGCTGGATCAAGACCTCGTTCATTTGCCAAACGCTGTGCGATAATCAGCCGATTGGCTTTTAGGTCTTCAAAGGATTGATCGTCAACTGTTCCTGAGCCAAACGCCGTATTGATCAAAATGGTTGAGATTTCAAAGTTGCCAAAGGTATTCGGATTGAGGGCGTTGTAACTCGCATCCGTAACGATATAGTTTTCACCACGATTCTCAGAAAGACTGCGGTTACCGCTGATATCGAGCTGTAAGCCCTCCAGAAAACTGACTTCCGCAGAATAGGTCAAATCTGTATTGTGTACTTGAGTGAACTGTCCATTATAACTTGGAAACTCGGTGAGCCACCCTCGCTTTGCAGCTTCAAAACGGATATCGCTTTGGCTACCCAGTGCAAAGGATAAACCCGGGTTGGAAGTCCCCAAAAACCCGACGTTTTGGGTATAGCCAGGCAATACTGTTCCATTATTTTCGCTGTATGTCACCTGCACACGCTTGAGGGCAGTGGCAAGACCAATCAGCGAATTGGTCAGTTGGGTTTGTATGGATTTTCGGTCTCGGGATCGTGTATTTTTTTCGAGTTTAAGCGCACGGTAAATTTTTTGAAAATTAAAGGTGGTATTCAGGTTGTGTGTGTTTGCGTTTTGTATGGTATTNACNACNCCNAGNACATTGCCAAACTCATCNNCNACTTCANTNANAGANTCNGANCCNCGNTGCCAATTAAANTCNCCNGAATAGCTGTATGTCCCATCTATAAAATTCACCAATGGAAGAAGTCGAAAAGGAAGGTTATACGTCAGTCCGAGTCGCTGACTAAACTGGTTTGGGTCTCCAACATCCCAAAGTCCATCCCAAATATCGAGTTCTTGGTTCACCTTATTTATGTCCGATGTGTCCTCAAAGTAATAGTTCCGTACGATATTCTTACTCGATGCAGTAAAATCGAATCGTAGAGATTTGGTCAAATTGTGGTTGAGGGTAAACATCCAATCGAACATATAATTTCGCTGTTGCAATTTGGGCAGTGCGAGTTGTTGCCCAGCATCTACCCCCTCCAAAAACACCTCTCGAAACTGCTGACTGTTGAATGTTCGATTGATATTGGTGGAGAGCGAAACGCTCGCAGGAATCGGATTGATATTAATCGCGCTCAGCCACTGTAAATAGCTTTTGGTATTGATAAACGAGAGTTTTGAAAAGGGTTCGATCGACAAGGGTTCAAATCCATATTGATAACCAGCACCCATTCGCAAGTTTTTAAAGCTGTAGTATTCGATTTCGTAGTCACTCCGTTTTTCCTCGTTGTAGGCATAGGACAGATCAAAGTTTTCAATATCAAAAAAGTCTTTGCGTTGATCGGGGCCACGTTGTTTACGCACCCCAACTAGGTTTATGCTTTTTTGTTGTGACTGGCTCACCGCTTGATTTCGAATTGCATCTGTGGTCGCTTGGTCAGGGGAATTATCGAGACGATCTTGCAGTTTTAAATCTTGATAAAACGGATCGTATTTGGGGGTGACAAATTCTTCTGCAAAGCTGTAACTCAACGGCAACTGAACTCCCCATTTTTTGGGTAGCAGTTGCCCCACATTCACATTGGTATTGATGCCATAGCCACGGGTATCATCTTGATTGCGCAGGTTTGGGATTTGGTCGATATTGCCAAAGCCAACTGTTGAGATATTCCCATTGAGATTAATTGTGGCAAAATCTGCAAAATTGGCGTCGAGTTCAGCCACGGAGGCCCAACCCCCCTGGGTGTCAATCTCGGCCAATCGCAACTCATTAAACCAAACCTCTCCATGGAGGTAATCCCCAGACGATTCGGAAGGGTTTTTCACCCCAACCATTAGGGTTCTGACTTGACCCAAAGTCGGGTTACCACGGACTGCTATTTTGTATTTCTTGTTTCCTGGCAAACTACTTATGGGGGTAAACTCGTCGATGGGATTGAGCTCTTCATCGAAATAAGTTGCCCCGACCAAGCTGCGATTTTGTATGGCTTTTGCCTTGGCTCCTGTGAGGAGTGACAATGGGATATCAATGGAGTTGCTTTCCGGTTGCCACACGTCGTCTGCACTGAGGTTATTGGAAACTCCTTCGGTATAGGATGTTGGCTTTAGGGGCACCTCGATTTGATAATAATTTTCCGTCATATCGGTACCAATCCGCATAAAGGCAACCATGCGCTTGTCAAAATTTTCTTGAGAGCCCTCGCCCGGTAAGGGTGTTCGATTTGGGATCGATTCCGCATGGACAAACATCTTGACTCGTTTGTACTGACGCATATCGATATCGATATTTTTATAGACCCCTTTCAGGTCTTTTGGTTCGAGGTCTTGGACTCGTAAGGATAAGGACTGTTCATTTTGACGAATCACTGTATTAAAATTATTGAGCTGCTCGCGAACCACACCGGTTGGGAGTTTATAGTTGATCGGAATGCGATTTTCATTTTCTAAGATGTTCACGGTACTCACGTCAACACTGGTGTTCGCGCTACTGATTTGCGCCGTATTGAGCGGTTGGTTGTATCGCCGCCAATCGCCACGAACCAAATCCAATGTTCCAAATCGGAGGACAACCGGATCGGTAAAACCCTTAAGCCACATTCTCATAAAGCGTACGGAACGCAAATCTGACATATTGTTGACTGGTTCAAAATAGGGACGTAAACTGGGGTTGTCATAATATTCTGGTACAACAGGAATTTTGAATTGCAGCCAACGTGAAGTCGTTCGATCGCCATTGGCAAGTTCCACATTGTTATTGACCCGTACATCGGTAATAAATGGATGTGATCCCACTTGCATATTCTTTTGAATGGGGATGCGGTATTCAAAATAACTGTCAATGGTATTCATGGTGTTATCCTTATTGAGGTCTTCCGCATCGGGTACCGTATAAGATCCACGGTTGTTGTCAGTCACTTCAAGGATCGAGTTTCCATCTGTGCCATTGTAGCGCTTGTATCGATTGAGAATCGACCCATTGGCTTGTAAAAAGTATTGGTAGTTATCCCCTGCTGGATCACTACTTTCGGCAGTAAAGCCAGTGGAATAGATTATCCCCTCATCTATGTCAGACAGCCCATCATAGCCCACATCTTGCAAGCTGCGGTTTTCTGCGCTTGCATCAAACGCATACACCAAAGACTGGGTTGCAGGGGTTCGCGCCCATCCCGTTTCGTAGGTCAGTGCAAGACCATCCGTTCCGGGTAGTCCATTTTCATACTGCTTGCGGCCGTCTCGTAAAACGTCTTCCGAAATACTTCCCAAATCAAATATCAAATCCCCAAGACTTTCGTCGGTTAACTCGTCATTTTCAGAAAATGTATCGAGCAACCAAAACTCGATATACTCCACATTAGACTGATCAAAGTTGGTGCTGCTTAAGGCACGCGTGATCCCCGCCCAATTTTCAGAGGGGTCATTGATAAAACTCCCGTAGGGATTGGTGTTGTAAGGTCCTTTTTCTTCGGGATAGTATGCCAAGTCCATGGTGTATTGAACTGCCGTTTGGCCTTGCACAAGGTCTTGTTGCGGAAAAATTTCATTGATAAATACGCGTCGCACCTCGTCTTCGGATAGGTCATTATTTGAAATTTCTGACGGGCGTTGATTCGAATAAAATACGGGGTCGATGGTGTACCATGCCAGTCGTGCGCGATGGTGACCACTGCTGAGATCATCAATCGGTGCGTCGAAACCTTGCACATTGGCAGCAGGTACACTCGAGAGAGACCAGGACTGCACATCACGCAAATCGATATTGCTTTGCGCACCTTCAAAGTCATCGACATAGGTGGTTGCTTCGCCATTGAGCTCGGTACCTTTTGGCGTTTGAGACAACAAATAGGCAATCTCTCCGCGGAAGGATAGATTTGACATGACCTCCGTGTCTATGTTTGGCAGCTTGTTGACCATGCGAGTCAGGAATGGCACTTCGGTCGAAAAGGTCGAACTCATTCCCAGCATGGTATTGTTGACTGGCTCTAAGCCATAGTTTGCTTTTTGCGTAAGTGGACGCTCGCTGAGGTTCATCACGGTCGCGCCCATCAAAAAGTTATCGCTGAATTTATGTTCGACATGAACCCCGCTAAAGCGTTTGTTCTGCTGCCCAAAAAAGGAATTGCTTTCGGTCGAAACTTCGATGGGGACATTGGAGTTTTGCAAACTTTCGTTGAGTATGGTAACCCGCCCAAGTTGGTAATTCACAGAGTAATCGATCCCTTCTTGTAGAAGACGTCCGCCAGCGGTTACGCGAACCGATCCGCGGGGTACGTTAAAGGCCCCAAGAGAAATTCCAGCTCCTTCTCCACTCGACTTGTAGCGCCCTTTGAGTTGGAATTTGTTTTGCGCTGCAAAGTCAATCGCTTCCGATTTGGTCAGCTTATACATTTCTGGGAAGACATATTTGTTTTGATTGGCGTTATAGGTGGCTGCCACATCATAGTACTCACTAGAATCAGACTGTAAGGTGTCAAACAAAAACTCGCCAAACGGCTCTACTTTTGGAAAAATAATACGCCCATTTTCTCGGTCAACCGTAATTCCTTCAACAAAGTCAAAAAACCCATCTCCCCCGTCCTGTAGGTCGTTGTAGATATTGAGTCGATCTACCCCAAAAACATTNANCAANACCCGTTGGTCAAGCCCTTCTGGCCAGATGTCTTCNGCAATTGGTGNGATATAATTTATTGGTGAGGGATCTGAAAAAAGAAGGTTAAANACAAAGCCNTCTTGATCAAGTTGGTAAGCCCCGATATTGTAGATGTTTTTCATCATCAAATCCCATACTGGCTGCTCCACNTTAGTCAAATTGCTTCGNAGGAGTTTNACCACCAAGCTATTGTTGAGGACCTGTTGANTTTGNCCACTNCCACTGGTTGAACTCGAGGGCACNCCATCACCAGCAAACTCACCAACTTGAAAGGTTTGGCCCCCGACTGTGTACTGAAAGGCAACCGCCAAAATCTCATCATTGTTNAGTCGTTGTCTCAAGGAGATATACCCCAATTTGGGATGGAGGGTATAGTCTGTTGATTCGAGTTTTCGNGCACTTTCAAGAACCGCATAATCGATNCCCTCTTGCACCGTGCCCGAGAGGGTTCCAAAGCCGTTACGNGTCGTGGCAATGTCTCGAATGTCGTTTGTCAAAATCCCACTCCCCAACNGTTCNGGACTGAGTTGGTTGGCTTTGTTNTCGGGATATCCACTCACGCTCGANNCAGTAAAGAAATTGGGGGATAAGTCATCGAGACGGNCNTGATCTGCGTTCGTTTCTCCCAAATCTTGCAAAGCAACAAGGTTGCGGACATTATTGGTTTGTGCATTNCGGTTGGTTACCCACACCTCGACTCGNGTGATTTGNACTGCTGTATTGATATAGGGGTACGTCGCAANNGCAAAATCATATTGATCGCGGAAATACTGTGCCAAAAAGAAGTGACGGTCTTCCTCGTAATCGAGNGCAAAAAGGGAAAACTCCTCCAAACTCCCATCGGCAGAAGTNATCATGCGCTGGGTTTGGGAGCGTTGTTCTGAAATCACCGCAGAGATATTGGTATTTCCAAATTTGAGGTCTGCCTTNACCCCAAATAGACTTTGTGCTCCTGAGATCAGAGAGCTNTTGAGTGGCATACTTACATTTCCAATNTCTANCTTNTGCAGGATNCCGTCTTCGTTGCCACTAAAGCCGTCTTTCAAACTCTTGACTTTATCGATTCCTCCCTTTAGCCGATCCACTTCGTTTTNAATACGNCCNACCGCACCTGAAGCNGCAGACACCGTATTTCCNACACGACCGCCTACCGACTGACCNNCTTCATCGGCTNTNGGAGGGAAAAAATCAAGNTTGATCAAATTCTGAAAATCAAANGTAGATTGGGTNTCGTAATTGGCATTNACTCGAAAACGCTCTCCNATATTTCCNACNAATCCTACNNTAATACGCTGATCGAAGTNAAANCCAAAGCTNCTTTGGTTCCGTGGGGANAGAGCGGGGTTNCCCGACTTTTGATAGCGCACNCCCAANTCGATTCCAACTGACCCTTTTGGGATAATTTGAATGACATCACTNCCAAANAATCGTCGAAANAAATCNGATCGGACNTAGAGATCAGGCANCANATTTTTTTGTTGTNCNGGGTCTTCTACATCTCCCGAAAGCAGCGCTTGTTTNTCGTTCATATAGTCCAANGCTTCTTGGCGCATCATCCGGTCGAGGTATTCTTCAGGGGTCAACGTCAGAGGCGCATTGATATCGATTTCTCCGACTTTAACNGTNTAGATATATAAATNNAGGGTGGGGTCATAGGTGTATTCTTCCACAAANGAGNTNGGCANATTTTTCAGTGCGAGATTTTGGATNGCAGGAGATAGCTGAAGACTATCGTTCTGGGCAAACCCTTGCCAANACAACATCAATACAGCAACAACGANTATCTTCTGGATTGAAACCAANCGCATACAAGCTATAATTTATTCAGTGCNTTGCGAATCAGGCGCTCGACACTCATTTCAGCNTCCATTGAAAGAAGTTCGTCAATNACCTTCACGCAGGATTTTGTTTGGTANCCTAAGACTACCAANGCAGATAACGCCTCTTCTCTATTGGTATTGCTTGAAACNGCAGGAATTCCCGCATNGGCAACAACNGCTTGTATTTTGTCGCGCAATTCAATGACCACACGTTGGGCGGTCTTTGCACCAATNCCCTTAACCGACTGAATNACATCTACTTGCTCGCCCTGTATCGCNTGGCCGATTTCNCTNGGGCTCAAAGACGANAACATGGTTCGTGCCGTGTTGGCACCGATTCCTGAAATTCCAATCAGCAANCGAAACAATTGACGCTCCAAATCNGTNNTNAANCCATANAGCGTATGGGCATCTTCACGAACTTGCAAATGCGTAAAGAGTTGGATGTTTTCCTCATCCGTCAGTTGCCCAAACGTAAACAAAGAAATGTTGACCAAATAGCCAACCCCTTGGCAGTCAATGACGACTGAAGTCGGTGATTTTTCAACAAGACGACCACGGAGTTGTGTTATCATAGTTTCCTCTCAAAAGTAACGATTATTTTGGCATTACAATAGTCTTTATTTGACAGACTTATCGCAAAAAATCAAGGTTGCGTTTCAAACCAGAAAATTGGGTTCTTTGGACCGCACTTTCCGCAAATAATCGGTCAAAAACTGCTTCTGTGATTTCATGCCAATCGCCTTTGCTCATTTGCAAAAGTTCGGGTGAAGGTTCAAATTGCGGCTCTTGATGCGGGGTTGAAAATCGGTTCCAAGGACAAACATCCTGACACACATCACAGCCAAAGGCCCAGTTGTCAAATTGTCCTTTGACCTCTTGTGGAATCGCTTCTTTGAGCTCAATGGTAAAGTATGAAATGCATTTGCTTCCATCCACTTGATAGGGGGCAACAATCGCTTGGGTTGGACAAGCATCTATACAAGCCGTACACGATCCACAATGATCTGTAACTGGCGCATCTTGTTCCAAGGGCAAATCAATAATCAGTTCTGCGATAAAGTAAAACGATCCTGCTTGTTTGGAAATCAAATTGGTGTGCTTCCCAATCCATCCCAAACCAGCTTTGGCAGCCCATGCCTTGTCCAAAACAGGCGCTGAATCGACAAACACACGCCCATGTATCTCTCCGATTTCTTGCTGTAAGACTTGCATCAGCTCATGCAGTTTGTCTTTGATGACCACATGATAGTCTTTTCCGTAGGCATACTTTGATATTTTGGGCGCACTTGTATCTGATTGAGATTCTTTAGGGAAATAGTTATACAGCAGTGAGACCACACTTTTTGCCCCTGGAACGATTTTGGTTGGATCGAGGCGTTTGTCAAAGTTTCTCTCCATATAGGTCATGCTGCCATGATGCCCTTGGCGTAGCCATTGCTCCAAACGGGGGGCTTCGTCTTCTAAAAATCCAGCATGAGAAATTCCACATGACAAAAAGCCGAGTCGTTTTGCATGGTCTTTAATCAGTTGACTATGTTGGGCTGCCAGATTCAAAACAAATCTCCTTGGCGACTCGATTTGGTNCGACCCAAATGACGATAGGCAAGGTCTGTTACTTCTCGTCCGCGGGGGGTACGNACGATAAATCCTTCTTGGATAAGAAANGGCTCATAAACTTCCTCAAGGGTCTCTGNACTTTCTGAAACCGCTGTNGCTANNGTGCTGATNCCGACTGGNCCTCCCTTAAATTTNTCCATCATGGTACTGAGAATCTTATTGTCCATTTCGTCNANACCATGCGCATCGACATGAAGGGCTTCTAGGCCATATTTGGCAATCTTCATATCNATACTGCCNTCTCCTTTGATTTGTGCAAAATCNCGAATTCGTCGCAACAAGGCATTGGCGATTCTGGGNGTGCCNCGACTNCGCCCTGCNATTTCAATNGCCGCTTCATTGGTNATNGAAATGTTNAGNATATCTGCACTTCTNTCGACNATGGTCGATAAAACTTCGGTAGTATAATAGGTCAACCGACAATTGATGCCAAAACGAGCACGCATGGGNGCAGTCAGNAAACCCGATCGAGTGGTCGCNCCNATCAGGGTAAATGGATTGAGNTTGATTTCGACNGTACGGGCNTTTGGCCCAGACTCAATCATAATATCNATTTTNTAATCCTCCATNGCCGAGTAGAGATATTCTTCTACAATGGGACTCAAACGATGGATNTCNTCGATAAACAACACATCTCTGGNTTCGAGGTTGGTGAGCANNCCTGCCAAATCCCCGGGCTTATCGAGAACGGGNCCTGAGGTTACCTTGACCCCNACTTGNAANTCNTTTCCTAAAATATGGGCAAGGGTTGTTTTTCCCAANCCNGGAGGNCCATGTAAAAGGGTGTGGTCGAGGGCNTCTTCTCGTTGGTTGGCGGCCTGAACAAAGANNTGNAGATTGTCGAGCACTTGGGGCTGACCCATAAAATCGGAAAANCGCAANGGACGNAACGCACGATCGATGTCNTGTTCCTCAGGNGTAAAGTGTTCTCCGTGTGGNTCTAGATGTTNGTTCATTTTTCCAAAGATAACCAAAAATCAACGGNAATCTNCNATAAAAAAACCCTCCNNNTGGAGGGTTTGCTATGATTTTATTGANNACAACCGTGCTTAGTGNTGCANTTCTTCTTCTCCTTTTTNCAGGGGAATATGTTGTGGTACATAATCTTCNTCGTGCCCTGGCTTGGAGTAGTCATACGCCCAGCGGTGTACTTCTGGNATATCNCCTNCCCAGTTGCCGTGAAAATGCTCNACAGGAGCTGTCCANTCCAANGTGTTTGATTTCCANGGGTTTTGCTCGGCTTTTTTACCATAGAACATNCTGTGTATAAAGTTGTATAAGAATACNATTTGNGCTGCCCCNGCAATCANTGCAAATATGGTAATCACNACGTTGATGTCTGCNANNTCNTCAAAGTATGGAAANGCCGTGTTGGTGTANTACCTTCTNGGTAGTCCCGCCATCCCGATAAAGTGCATGGGGAAAAAGACACCATAGGCACAAACCGCTGTAATCCAAAANTGNATATAACCNAGTTGCTTGTTGAGCATNCGTCCAAACATTTTTGGAAACCAATGATACACCCCGGCAAAGAGTCCGTACAGCGCAGAGATTCCCATCACCAAGTGGAAGTGTGCAACGACAAAATAGGTGTCNTGNACGTTGATATCCAAGGTGCTATCTCCCAANATGATACCTGTCANACCACCNGTGATAAAGGTNGAAACCAACCCAATCGAAAACAGCATGGCTGGATTGAGTTGCAGATTTCCTTTCCACAGGGTTGTGATATAGTTAAAGGCCTTTNCCGCCGATGGAATCGCAATGAGTAGGGTTGTAAANGTAAATACAGACCCGAGGAATGGGTTCATTCCCGAAATAAACATATGGTGNCCCCAAACGATAGTCGANAAAAAGGCAATCGCCAAAATCGATGCGACCATGGCACGATACCCNAAAATGGGTTTNCGGGCGTTGGTTGCNAAGACTTCGGAGGTGATGCCAAGTGCNGGTAACAATACNATATACACCTCAGGGTGNCCTAAAAACCAAAAGAGGTGCTCNAANAATACGGGTGANCCGCCTTGATAATGTAAAACNTCNCCTTGAATAAANATNTCTGAGAGNAAAAAAGAGGTTCCAAAACTGCGATCCATAATCANTAGCAANGCAGCCGAAAGNAATACGGGGAANGAAACCACACCAATGATNGCGGNTACAAAAAACGCCCAAATGGTCAATGGCAAACGNGTCATGCTCATTCCCTTGGTGCGCAAGTTGATAACGGTTACNATATAGTTTANNGANCCNAGTAGTGAAGAGGCAATAAAGATCGCCATCGACACCAACCAAAGGGTCATTCCCAGTCCTGAACCGGGCTGTGCTTGTGGCAATGCACTGAGTGGTGGATAGATTGTCCATCCTGCAGCGGCTGGTCCTGCCTCAACAAATAAAGAGGCAAGCATCACAACACTCGACAGGAAAAACAGCCAATACGAAATCATATTTAAAAATCCAGATGCCATGTCGCGAGCGCCAATCTGCAGCGGAATGAGAAGGTTACTAAACGTACCGCTCAAGCCGGCTGTAAGCACGAAAAAGACCATGATGGTTCCATGAATGGTCACCAATGCGAGATATACGTTGGGGTCCATCACACCGTCGGGTGCCCATTTTCCAAGGGTGGCCTCAAAAATACCAAAGGGTTGCTCTGGCCATGCCAGTTGCAAACGAAACAACAAAGACATCCCAATCCCAACAATCCCCATGATCAGACCCGTAATGAGGTACTGTTTGGAGATCATTTTATGATCCTGGCTAAAAATATATTTTGTGATAAATGTTTCCTTGTGATGATGTGCGTCTGCTCCCATAGTGATTCTTTTTATTGGATAACTTGAGCAAATGTTCTTTGCTGTGCCATCCATGCATTAAAATCTTTTTCTTCTTCTACAATAATTTTCATTTGCATGTTGTAGTGCGATGCACCACAAATCTTGTTGCAAAGTAATAAATAATCAAATTGGTAGGACTCAAGAGATTCTTCGCCATTGGCGATCAGCTCTTGGCTTTTGTCATACCGTATTTTATTGATTTTTTGCACTTTGGCTACCATATCAGGGTTTTGTCTCATTTCCTCGGTAGTGGTTGTTGGGGTAAAGGCAAATTCGGTAATCATTCCGGGTACACAATTCATTTGTGCGCGGAAATGCGGCATATAAGCCGAGTGAAGAACATCTTGTGATCGCATTTTAAAGATCACTTTTCGCCCAACTGGCAAGTGAAGTTCTTGCACCACAACATCATCCAAACCATTGGGGTCTGAAGCATCAATCCCCACAAGATTGAGTCCGTCAAAATCTTGTAAAAACCGAACGTTGGCATCGCCAAGCACGTTGTCTGCGCCTGCGTAGCGCGCTTTCCAGTTAAACTGCTGCGCATACAACTCTACAACCAAGGCGTCTTCGTCTTCCTCAAAATTCATGATGTTCGACCAAGCGTACAATCCGTAGAGAATCAGTGCCGCCAATACGATCACTGGGATGATTGTCCAGATAAACTCCAAACGATCATTGTCTGCATAAAACAATGCCTTCAGTCCTTTTCTTCCTCTGTATTTGTAAGAAAAATAATGTAGAAGTGCTTGGGTAACGATCTGAACAAAGAAGATCAATGCCATGGATATCCACATCAAACGGTCATAGTCCTTGCCGTGCTCGGAGGCAGACTCAGGCAGCAATACATCTCCCCAAGCCCAAAACGAATAGATGGTTATCAGATAAATGAAGACCAAAAAGGCAAACATCAGTTTCCCGTTCCAATCGTTATCTTTGTCGTTAGCAACTTGGCTATCGTCCACTTTTTGGTTGAGCTGAGCCACTTGGAAGATTTTGGTAATCTGCCAAACTGCAATACTGACCAAAAGTAAAATCGCAATCGTTAACAATGTCGTCATATCGTTATTCCTTCACACAAATTAATAGACAAAATGTTCGCTTTCTTTCACCAATGGGTCTCCCTTGGGCTTGAGTGGTGCCTTGGCCAGAGCCGAGAAAACCACATAGATGAAAAGCCCTGCGAATAGCGAGACACTCCCCAATTCAGAAAGTCCAAAAGACCATTGATCTCCAACCGTTGCTGGCATAATCATATTGTAAAAGTCGAGATAGTGACCGATGATTATAATGATTCCAGCAATCATGATAAACCAGTTGTTTCGTTTGTAGTCACTATTCATCAAAATCAAAAGCGGGAGGACAAAATTCATCGCGACCATCCCAAAGAACAACAGATTGTAATCTTCGATTCGCGTGATGAAATAGGTGACTTCTTCCGGGATATTGGAGTACCAAATCAGCATAAACTGTGAGAACCATAAATAGGTCCAAAACACACTAAACCCAAACATGAATTTCCCGAGATCGTGAATGTGACTGTCGTTGACGTCTTCCAAAAGCCCTTTGGATTTTAGGTAAATGGTGACCATGGCAATGATGGTTACCGCAGTTACGATCATACTCGCAAATACATACCAGCCAAAAAGCGTACTAAACCAGTGTGGGTCGACAGACATTATCCAGTCCCAAGCCATCATGGATTCTGTGACAATGTAGAATACCAAAAATCCAGCTGCGAGTCTAAAATTCTTTTTGTGATAATTGATTCCTGATCCGTTGTCTTGTGCCAGGGAGAATTTTCTGGAGTAAAAACGATAGAGATTCCACCCGACGATATAAAACAAGGCACGGGCTAAGAAGAAAGGCACGTTGAGATAACTTTGTTTGTTGCGAATAATTTCGTCATGAGCCACGACTTCTGCATCCATCCATACAAACAAATGATTGAGGTGAAGACCCGAAAGAACCAACAAAACAAATACGATAATCGAGCCCGGGAGTAGATAGGCCGTGATGCCTTCCATCACACGGAATAATAGGATTGACCAGCCCGCTTGTGCTGCTCGTTGAATCGCATAAAAAGCAAGTGCGCCTAGGGCGATCATCATAAAAAACAAAGCGGCTACATAGGTGGCAGCCCAAGGTCGGTTTTGCAACTGATTTAAAAGGTGCTTGTCATGGCTATCTCCGTGACCAACGCCATGCGCATCATGCGCATCATGAGCATCATTACTCTCGCCGTGTCCGTAATCTTTATCGTGCTTATCGTGATAACCGTCTGCGTGACCCTTGTGATCTTCAGCATGATGAGCTTCTTCTTTATGGTCATCGGCATGCGTATCGTGTGTGTCATGACCGCCATGATCACCATGACCGTGTGCATCTGCGACCATCGCTTTGGCTTCCTCCACAGTATTCGGCGCAGAGAGAAACCCAATTCCCAAAGCCAATGCACCCACAACCATTAAGCTNAGGGAGACAATTTTTAGATTTTTAGAAAATTGATACATATTCTTACTTTGTTAATTGCCCTCGGAGATGCATCACGTGTTGGGTGATTTGCCAACGCTCTTCCGCATCGATTAAACTTGCATGTGATCCCATTGCGTTTTTGCCATACATCAATACGTGATACACGCTACCTTCCGTGATTTCACGATCGGCGTAGCTTGGGATTCCTAAAAACTTTTCTCGTTTCATCAAGATCCCTTGTCCGTCGCCTTTCGAACCATGACATACCGCACAATAGATAGCGTACAACTCTTTTCCTTCAGCACGGTGTGCATCCGTTTCTTGGAGTGGCGAACGGAGTTCGGCTTTGGCCAATTCATAACCCGCATTGGTATTTGGATAATCATAGGGTTGCCATCCTCGTGGGATTGAACCTGCAACAGGCAGTTGAGCCGCAGTTCCATCGGCAAAAGGTGCCTCGGCATAGGTGTCATAACCAACGGACTCGTACATATCTGGAAAATACTGATAGTTGGGCTGCGATGGATCAAAGCATGATGTCATACTCAACAATGCCAATCCACAGATGATAAGACTTCCGTTTCTTCTCATGATTCCCCCTTTTTATCTTGTACTTTTACCTCAATCGCACCTGTTTTTTTCAACAAGGTGACGAGTTTCTTTTCATTGTCTCCCACGGCAACCTCCATCAAAAACTTATCGTCAGTGGTAGCTGGCATTGGGTTTTCTGCTTTCTTAAAGGGCCAAAGTCGACTGCGTAAATAGAAGGTAATCACCATCAAGTGAGCAGCGAAGAAAATGGTCATCTCAAATAAAACAGGTACAAATGCTGGCACGTTTTCGAGATAGGAAAAGCTGGGTTTCCCGCCGATATTTTGTGGCCAGTCTTCGATCATAATGTAGTTGGTCAGCCAAATGGCAACCGATAATCCCAAGCAACCAAACATAAAGGACGCAATCGCAATGCGCGTGGGTGCAAGCCCCATCGCCTTGTCCAAGCCGTGTACTGGAAATGGCGTAAAAACCTCTTCAATATGATGATTCGCTGCTTTGACGTCTTTGACAGCGTGTAGCAACACGTCATCATCATCGTAAATGGCATGGATTACTTTATTACTCATCGCTTGTTGTTTTTTTGTATTTGTCACCCGAGGACTTCAATATCGATTTGACCTCTGCCTGCGCAATCACGGGGAAGGTGCGGGCATAGAGTAAAAACAGGACAAAGAAGAACCCGATTGTTCCAATAAATATTCCAATATCTACGAATGTTGGTGAAAACATCGTCCAAGATGATGGGAGGTAGTCTCGGTGTAGGGAAGTCACAATGATCACAAAGCGCTCAAACCACATCCCGATATTGACCACAATCGAAATGATAAACGAGAACATAATGCTCGTTCGCAATTTTTTAAACCACATAAACTGTGGAGAGAATACGTTACAGGTCATCATCGCCCAATATGCCCACCAATAAGGCCCTGTTGCTCGGTTGAGGAAGGCATATTGTTCGTATTCAACTCCCGAATACCAAGCAATAAACAATTCTGTGATATAGGCCACCCCAACAATAGAACCTGTAATCATAATCACAATATTCATCAGTTCGATATGCTGAATGGTGATATAGTTTTCAAGGTTGATGACCTTGCGCATGATAATCAATAAGGTTTGCACCATCGCAAAGCCAGAAAAAATCGCCCCAGCGACAAAGTAGGGCGGGAAAATCGTCGTGTGCCAGCCCGGAATGACTGAGGTTGCAAAGTCAAAAGATACAATGGTGTGTACCGAAAGTACAAGTGGCGTTGCAAGACCTGCCAATACAAGAGACACCTCTTCAAATCGTTGCCAATCTTTGGCACGTCCACTCCAGCCAAAGCTCAGTAGCCCGTAGATTTTCTTTTGAAACGGCTTGACCGCACGATCTCGAATCATCGCAAAGTCAGGCAAAAGTCCCGTCCACCAGAAAACGAGTGATACCGACAAATAAGTCGAAATCGCAAATACATCCCAAAGCAGTGGAGAGTTAAAGTTGACCCATAATGATCCAAATTGATTTGGAATGGGCAGTACCCAATACGCCAACCAAGGGCGTCCCATGTGAATAATGGGGAACAGTCCCGCTTGGATCACGGAAAAAATGGTCATTGCCTCTGCTGATCGGTTGATTGCCATACGCCATTTTTGNCGAAATAGCAGNAGTACAGCAGAGATTAAGGTTCCTGCGTGTCCGATTCCAACCCACCATACAAAGTTGGTNATATCCCAAGCCCAACCGACGGTTTTGTTGAGTCCCCAAACGCCGATTCCTGTTGAGATGGTGTAAATAATACAGCCNATNCCCCACAAAAAGGCAACCAAAGCGATGCTGAAAACAATCCACCATTGCTTATTNGCTTTGCCCTCAACGGGTGCAACGATATCAACCGTCACATCGTGGTAGGATTTATTCCCTGTGACTAGCGGTTTTCGTATTGGTGCTTCGTAATGCGAGGCCATAGTTTTTTNTTTATGATGTCTCTGTATTTCTAACTTTTACTTGGTACTGCACATTGGGTTTTGTCCCCACGCTTTCCAAAAGGTGATACATTCGATCACTTTCCAAGGACTTGGCAACACGACTTGTTTTGTCGTTGATGTCACCAAAAGTAATGGCACCTGTTGCACATGCGCTTGAGCATGCCGTTTGGAATTCCCCATCAGCAATATCACGTCCTTCTAGCTTGGCATCCAAAATCGTTTTTTGTGTTTTCTGAATACACAACGAACATTTTTCCATCACCCCACGCGAACGAACAACCACATCTGGGTTGAGGACCATACGGCCCAAATCGTTATTCATGTGGAAATCAAACTCGTCGTTATGGTTGTATAAGAACCAGTTGAAACGTCTGACTTTATACGGACAGTTATTGGCACAATAACGGGTCCCTACGCAACGGTTGTATGCCATGTGGTTTTGACCTTGACGACCATGCGAAGTCGCTGCCACTGGGCAAACCGTTTCACAAGGTGCATGGTTACAATGCTGGCACATAATCGGTTGGAAGGTTACCTGTGGATTTGCCGATGGCTCTTCCAAAGAACTAAAGGTCGTCAGGGACTCTCCCAATCCACTGATTTCGTTTACCGTATTNTTGTCGCCCTCAAAAGTGTCTTCCGAAGAATAGTATCGGTCAATCCGCAGCCAGTGCATATCGCGCGACTTGCGAATCTCTCGTTTTCCAACAACTGGCACATTGTTTTCGGCATGACAGGCCACCACACATGCGCCACAACCCGTACAGGCATTCAGGTCAATCGATAAGTTGAAGTGATGTCCAACTGAACGGTCAAACTGATCCCAAATATCAACCTCTGGAGAGGTGACTACAGTTTCAATATGATTTTTGCTCACCACAGGAACTGCGTTGTAGTCATTTCTGTCCTTGGTGTTAAAAATTTCGAGTGTGGTTTCCTTGACGATGTCTTCCCGACCCATCAAGGTATTCTGTAACTGAGTACAAGCAAACTCATGTGTGCCATCTACCGCTTCTATGCTTACTGGCTGAACGCTAGAGAAGTCATTATATAATGTATAGGCATTGGCACCTATTTGCATTTCAGACTTCACCCCAGCTTGCTTGCCATAGCCAAATGCCAATCCAACGGTTCCTTTGGCTTGACCGGGCTGAATGAGCACAGGCACTGTTAGTGAAGAGGACCCAACCGTAATTTTTGCAAGACCCCCATTTAGCGAACCATCTGATTGGGTTTCATTCCACAGACCGAGTGCATCAGCATCCGACTTGGATACGGTGAGATAATTGTCCCAAGTCACACGAGTGATCGGATCGGGAAGCTCATGAAGCCAAGGGTTATTGGCTTGTTGACCGTCTCCAATTCCTGTTTTGGTATAGAGGTTAAGGGTATATCCATCTTGTGTCGCCGCAGAGAGTGAACGCACTGCATCGGCAACTGCATCACGGTACTGCTTTTGTTTTGATGAGGAGTTCCCAAGGTAAAATCCGTCGTGTAAGGTCTTATTCCACGACTTGCCATTGAGGATATTTTGCTCCCAATAGGATCGCAACTCGTCTCTGTAGCTTGTGTCTTTATCGAGCCAAGTGAGCAATACATCCTGAAACTGCTTGGTGTCAAACAAAGGACGAATCGTCGGTTGTGTGAGTCCGAAGTGGTTGGTTTTGAATTCCACATCACCCCAAGATTCGAGGTAATGAGGTGTTGCTGCTACCCATTGTGCTTTGGATGCCGTCTCATCGTTTTTCATACTGAAAGACAAGGAGAATTTGGCTTTGTTTAGACCCGCAGCAAACTGCTCGCCATTGGCAAGAGTATATACTGGATTCACACCAGCAGTGATAATCCCTTGAACCGCTCCGCTGTTGAGGTCATCAACAAGCTGGGTGAGTTGGTTTGCGCTGCCTTGGCGGANGGTNGTTGTGTGTTGGGTNTCNATCACAACAGACCCTAATTTNTGATTGATTGCAAGTGCAATGCGTTGGGCTTCCACACTTGGTAAACCCGNGATTACAANTGCTTTTTTACCTGCTTTACGCAAATGCTTAGCGGNNACTTTAGCCATNTCTTGAATGGCTTGCTCTCCACTTGCTTGTCCGTTTGTCAGCTCGGAATAAAGCGCTGCAAGTANTTGTTTTTGTTGGGNAGCAGACATGGGNACNCGCTTGTCAGCAGCGGCTCCAGAAAGCGTCATGTTTGCTTCAAACTGGAAATGNGTTGACATNTTTGCCTTTCCGTTCTTTTTGACNGGAACGCGGGTTTTGACATACCCNGGTGCATNTCCTCCNCCTTGCCANTCTCCAATGAGATCNGCNTCNAANGAAACNATTGTNTCCGCTTTTGAAAAGTCNTAGGTGGGCAGNGCACGCTGACCATAGGCCTTTTCAAAGGCATCTAANGCNTGNGATGATGAAACCGCATCATAGNCAATGTGCTTGATNTTNTNNTACTTGGCGGTAAGNNGNTCGATCAACGCCTGNGTNGAAGGGCTNGCAAACGACTGGGTCAGTAAGACCACTTGTGCGCCTTCGGCTTGTAAATTGTCGAGTTGTTGACGGCTTTGTCCNAGNANTGTTGCCCAACTGACAGGNCTTCCCGACTGGGNAGGGCCTTGTAATCGATAGAGGTCATATAGCGACAATATAGAAGCTTGTACACGAGCATTCGCACGGTAGCTGGCAGGAGCATCTGTATTGTTTTCAACTTTGATTGGTCTTCCTTCGCGTGTTTTTACGAGAATGCTTGCGATATCAAAGCCATCCGCAATGGTGGTTGCGTAAAAATTTGAAATCCCCGGGCGAATCTCTTCAGGTTGCACGACATAGGGAATGGACTTGTGAACAGGACCCTCACAAGCAGCTAACGAGGCGGCGGCAGTACTAAAACCAACATATTTGAGAAAATCTCGTCTGTTCGTTTTGGAATCATTCATCACCTGATCATCACCCAAAAAAGCATCTTCAGGAAGTTTTTCAACAAACTCACGCCCCTTGAGATCCTCAACAAACGCATTGTTGTTGTCTAACTCCGCTGTGCTTTTCCAATAATTCTTTTGGTTTGCCATCGTTGCTTTAGATTAGTAGTGACACTTTCCACACTCCAAACCACCCATTTGGGCGATTGTGAGTTTTTCGACACCATATTTTTTTGAGAGTTCCGCATGGATTTTCTCATAATACTCATTGTTTTCCAAATCGACATTCGACTCTCTGTGACAGTCGATACACCATCCCATTGTGAGTGGGGAGTGCTGATACATGATTTCCATTTCTTCCACTGGTCCGTGACACTTTTGACAGTCAATGCCAGCAACATCAACGTGCTGTGCGTGGTTGAAGTACACAAAGTCAGGCAGGTTGTGGATACGTACCCATTTCACGGGTTGAGTTTCTCCTGTATAACGCTGATTTTCTTCATCCCAACCAACGGCTTTGTATAACTTTTTGATTTCGTTTGTGTAAAATTCTTTTGTGTATCCTTTTTCCAAATCTTCTTCCCCATTGTACTCTGCAATATTCATGTGACAGTTCATACACACATTGAGAGAAGGAATTCCTGAATGCTTAGAAACACGGGCAGAGGAGTGGCAATACTTACACTCAATTTCGTTATCTCCAGAGTGGATTTTGTGAGAATAATGGATGGGTTGTACAGGCATATATCCTTGATCAATTCCCACTTGCATTAGATATCCATAGGCAAAGAAAGCACTCGAAAAGAGCAATACAATCACTGTGCTAAACACCAAGAAGGAATTGTTGATATAGACTTCCCAAAGCGGTTTGCGTTTTGGTCTGGTTTTTTGGACTTCTATCCCATTTGCGACTGCAATTTTTCGCAGCGTTTTGGTTACCAAAAAGAGCATCACCACAAGGATGACAAGCACCAACACCAACACCCCCAAAAGCAAGGTTGAGGTGGTATTGTCTCCCCCACTAGCGGCTGTGGTCGCTACCGCAACTGGCACGGCAGGTGCAGGTGGAATGTAGTCGGTATAAGCAAGGATATTGTCAATGTCCTCGTTGCTCAACTGCGGGAAGGCAGTCATCACAGACTTGTTGTACTCCTCATAAATCGCCACGGCTTGCGGATCACCGGACTTGACCATGGCCATGGAATTCTTGATCCAAGAATACAGCCATTCTTTTTCATACTTCTGAGAAACACCCGCTAAGGCAGGTCCGACAGCGCGTTTGTTGAGCTTGTGACAGGCCGCACAATTCATATTGAAAAGGGATTTCCCTTTATCGACATCTGTTTCTTGTGCGTAAGTTGGAAGGGTGAAGGCAATCGCCAACACGAAGGAAAGTAGAACGCGAACTTGGGGAACATTTAGGCGAAAAAACCTGATCATGTTTTGGTTTTGGTAGTCAAGGAAAATACCTTGTTTTTTACATCTACAAAATTACGTTACAAACCCCATTTTAAAAACTTTAGAACTACTTGAATTCTAAATTTATAATAATTCTAAATTACTTAATTAAATAATTGATACTTAGATAAGAACTACAACCTAAAAATAGTTTTTACTGGAATATCTTGTTTTTTGATAGAATTGATGTTGGTTTAAACAATGAAGAACCCAAAGAAAATAAACTCAAAAGTATATGAAAGTTATCTAAAAAGCCCTTATTCTTCTTTGAAATTATCAACTTATTTTAATATTTATGATCAGTTATTAACTAAATACAGAGATAAATCGATTGTTTTCTTAGAAATAGGCATATTAGATGGAGGATCATTATTTATGTGGAGAGATTTTTTTGGTCCTCAAGCGAGAATAATTGGAGTTGATTTAAACCCAGAAGCAAAAAAATGGGAAAAAGAAGGTTTTGAAATTTTTATAGGCGATCAAAGTAGTTCTGAATTTTGGAAAAATACTTTAAATGTAATTGGAAAATTAGATATTGTTTTGGATGATGGAGGGCATACTTATGAGCAGCAAATAATGACTACAGAGTCAGTTATTCCCTTTATAAATGATGGAGGGGTAATAATTATTGAGGATTGT
>NHEI02000020.1 GCA_002171575.2 Flavobacteriaceae bacterium TMED81 | reverse complement strand
TACTAATCAAACAATTGCATAAAAACTCCTACTCAATCCAATTCAAATTAATCAAATCCTCTACAAAATAGTTCGACTTTACTCCCTTTGACTCCTCTAATTATCAAGCGAGATACTGATTAACTTTAGGTATTTTATTTCAAGTATCATTGTGGAAATTTTTGGAATGATTTTAGTACATTTACAGTGCTATGAAACTATATTTTTCCACTTCAGGGATCACTTTTACACGTCATGCTCCCAAGAAGCAAACTCCTTTCGAGCGTCTTTTTGAAATTTTTAAAGAGCTGATTACACATACCTCTGGCGATTTTGACGAAGCTATTGATTGGTTGCGTGAACTGGATAAAGAATACGGACTAACCAACTCAGAGTATTCCATAGATGATTTTGTCGAAGATTTGCTAAAACGTGCTTTTATAGAACCAAAAGGAAACGGTACAGGAGAAGGCACGGGTATGTCACTCACCCCCAAAACAGAAAAGCTATTACGCGAACACGCATTGAAGCAAATTTTTGGAAAACTCAAAAAAGCAGGAAACGGCAACCACAAAACCAAAAGCACTGGAAAAGGCGCAGACAATACTGGTGAATTTAGGGCCTATCAATTTGGCGACCCATTAGAGAAAATATCCATGACCGAAAGCTTGCGCAATGCACAAATACGTTCCGCAGGTGATGACTTTACATTGCATCACGACGACCTCGTGGTGGAAGACAGTTATTACAATACGCAAATGAGTACTGTTTTGATGATTGACATCAGTCATAGTATGATTTTATACGGCGAGGATCGCATTACGCCAGCCAAAAAAGTAGCCATGGCACTGGCGGAGTTTATCACCACACGATACCCAAAAGACACCCTCGATATTTTGGTGTTTGGAAACGATGCTTGGCCTATTGCGCTCAAAGACATCCCATATTTACAAGTAGGACCTTACCATACCAATACTGTTGCAGGACTTACCTTGGCGATGGACTTGTTACGCCGAAGGAAAAATAGCAACAAACAAATCTTTATGATTACGGATGGAAAGCCAAGTTGTTTAAAAAACTCCGATGGCACCTATTATAAAAACAGTATGGGACTAGACGATCATATTGTGGATAAATGTTACAACATGGCACGGCAGGCGCTAAAACTTCACATCCCCATCACCACGTTTATGATTGCACAAGATCACTATTTAAAAGAGTTTATTCGGAATTTTACAGAAGCTAACAAAGGAAAGGCCTTCTTTACAGGACTAAAAGGCTTAGGCGAAATGATTTTTGAAGACTATGAACAGAACAGAAAAAAAAGATTGAGATAAATGAAAAAGGGTACTACACTGGGGGCATTAAAAAAATCGGATTACAAACCCCTTTCCATTCAACAAGAACTGGCACAAAACCTCAGAGGTCGAATGCAAAGTGGCCAACCAACATTTGAAGGGCTTTTGGGCTATGAAAATACGGTTATTCCCGACGTAGAACGAGCACTACTTTCGGGACATAGTATCAATTTGCTAGGCTTAAGAGGGCAGGCCAAAACCAGACTGGCACGGCAGCTCACGCAATTATTAGACGAATGGGTTCCCGTGGTCGAAGGTTCTGAAATAAACGATGACCCCTTAGATCCCGTCAGCAATTTTGCTAAGGCACGAATTGCAGAAAAAGGAGATGATACACCCATCACTTGGCTGCATCGTGACGATCGCTTTTTTGAAAAACTAGCCACACCAGACGTAAGCGTAGCCGATCTGATTGGCGACGTAGACCCTATAAAAGCAGCGAACCTTAAACTGTCCTATGCCGATGAGCGCGTAATTCATTTTGGTATGATTCCAAGAGCGCACAGATGTATTTTTGTTTTAAACGAATTGCCTGACTTACAGGCACGAATACAGGTAGCACTTTTCTCTATTTTACAAGAAAAAGAAATTCAAATCCGTGGCTTTAAGCTCCGGTTACCTATTGAAACCCAATTTGTCTTCACCGCCAACCCTGAAGATTACACCAATCGCGGCAGTATCGTGACTCCGCTCAAAGACCGTATCGGTTCTCAAATTTTAACGCACTACCCGCACAACTTGGAAACAGCTAAGGCCATAACCCGGCAAGAGACACAGATAAATAAAGCAATCCAACAGGCCATTCACGTTCCTGAACTGGCACGTGATATTTTGGAGCAGATCGGTTTTGAAGCAAGAAGAAGTGAATATGTAGATTCGAATAGTGGCGTGAGTGCGCGAATGAGCATCACGGCTTTTGAAAATCTTATGAGCGCTGCTGAACGACGTATGCTGATGTCTGGCGAGCAAAATACGTCCATTAGAATGTCTGACTTTTTGGGGATTATCCCTGCGATAAACGGAAAAGTAGAATTGGTTTATGAAGGCGAACAAGAAGGGGCGGAACAGATTTCTTTCCACTTGATCAATCAAGCTGTAAAAACCTTATTCCCAACATACTTTCCAGATATTAAAAAACTTGAAAAACAAGATGAGGAAGGACCTTATGATCTGTTATTGGGGTGGTTTTATGGGGATAACGAATTGTTTTTGGAAGATAATCTTCCTGAAAATGTTTATCAAGACACCCTAATGAATGTTCCTAACTTAAAAAAATTAATTGCAACTCATCAAGCAGATTGTCCAGCCGAAGAGCTGTTTTTTATGATGGAATTTTTGTTGTGGGGACTGGAGGCAAACAAAAAACTAAATAAATACAGAACGATGGAGGGCTTTCAGTTTAAAGATGGTCTTGGGAATTTATTGTCAGGGATTTAAATTCTGTTCAAAGGCTTTTAAAATTGTTTAAACTCACATCTCATTTTTTGAAATTTTTCTTAAATAATAAATTATGTATGGATATAATCTATAAAACCATCAATTGATTACTAGAAAAGATTTAGATCTAACTTAGCAGCAAAATAATAATTTTATGTATCGTTTCAATACCAATGATTATCTATTAAGGATACCACTATTCATCATTTTTTTCTGGTTTGGATTGCTCAAAGTAATTGAACTATCGCCGGCTAGAGAGTTAATTATAGACACTGTCTATTGGATGCCCTTTTTAAATCCTGAGCAATGGGTAATCGTTATTGGCTATTGGGAAATGGTTATCGGTTTGTTTTTTTTAACAAAAAAAACGACGTTCTATGCCATGCTACTCCTCTTTTTACAAATGGGTGGAACATTCATGCCTTTGGTTTTATTGCCCTCGGTTACATTTCAAAATGCAAACTTTTTTTTACCGACACTTGAGGGGCAATATATCATAAAAAATATCATCATTATTGCCGCAGCACTTGTTGTTGGAAGATATTATCTAAACCAATCTTTTTTTGGGCAAATTTTGAAACGTAAAAAATAAATATACCCCGTGTAATTGAATAGGTTGCCTATTTTTCCTGTGCGAACTACTTTAAAATCGAGATAAACGCGATTAAATATAAACAACAATCCTCAGATTTTATATTTGTAATAATTTCTCAAAAAAAACTCGAATTTACTCCCCTAGAGTACACGAATTAATTTTTAATTACAAAAATTTGTTGCTGAAAATAATTATCTTTAGCTACCAAAATAAAATAGAGGCTTTATAGTAAGTTGTATTTGAATATTCTTTGAACATTTCTCTTAAAATAGTTTGATGCACTCCCTTAGCCACTACAAAATCTTTTAAATGTCATTATGATTGTTTTATATTTTGATCCTGGGTTAGGAGCTATGCTGGTCCAAGCTTTAATTGCTGCTGCTGCTAGCGTGATTGTTTTTTCAAAAAATGTGAAGGCTAAAATTCAAAACTTTTTTTCTAATAAAAAAAGGGGGAAACCTCATCAAGATTCAATAAACATCAATGAGGATGAAAGCAAGTTCTAATTCGTTTAGAAACAATCATAGTTCTTCATTTAGAGACCCAAGCGGTTATGTGTTTGTGGACAACAACGTTCTTAAAAGAGCTGTCTTGCCCAAATATTTCAGGCAATACAATGCTCTTAAAGCGTCAGGGTTTTATAAAAAAGTCATAAAACACAGTTTACTCATTCCTCATAACGAATCAAAAACAACTAAAGATAGCATTGAACTGATCCCAGAGGAAATCCCGTTTATCACATACCCTTATGAATGGTCATTTAGTCAGTTGAAAGATGCTGCCCTACACACATTAAAACTACAAAATTACGCAGTGAGTAATGGTTTTATCCTGAAGGATGCAACTGCATTCAACATTGCTTTCCACCGCGGAAACCCCATTTTTATAGATACCCTTTCATTTGATTTTTATTCCTCAGACAGCCCATGGAAAGCATTTAAAATGTTTGTGCAACACTTTTTGTCACCTCTTGTTTTGGCTCACTACCATGGTCCAACAATTTTAAAATTACTACAAACTCATATCGATGGAATTCCCCTTTCATTGACAACATCTCTCCTACCTCGAAAATCAAAACTTAACCCAACGATTTTAACAAATATCCATCTATTAGCAAAGGCAGAACGGAAATATAAAAATCAAACAGACAAAAAAACCAAAGAGATTAAAGTTAAAAAGGAAAGACATCTAAATCATCTCGATGCATTGTACAGCTTTATTCAGGGTTTGAATGTGAATCAAAAAACTGAATGGGGAAATTATTACGAAAATATTCACTACGACGACACTGCGCTTGATTTTAAGAAAAATCAAATCTCGGAATGGATCTCATATTTAGATCTAAAAACAGTAGTTGATATTGGAGGAAATGACGGTACCATGGTAAGGTCTTTTAGCCATGATTTGGATTTTGCAATAGTTGGAGATATTGACGAAAACGCGGTGGACTTAAATTATCAGAAAATTAAAGAACAGAAGGACGCCAATATTATCCCCGTTTTATTAGACATTCTGCAACCAACTCCTGCATTAGGATTCGATAATAAAGAGAGATTCTCAATTATCAACAGACTAAACAAATTCAAACCTGATTTAACGCTAGCCCTAGCATTGATTCACCACATCTCCCTAGGTGGAAATGTACCTTTTTTGAAAATTGCAGAATTTTTTGCTCGGTTCTCTAATTATTTGATTATCGAATTTCCCAATAGAAACGATGACATGGTTCAACTGTTATTAAATCAGAAAAGAGATTTTAAAAATCATTTTGACTTTTACTCGGACGAAAACTTTGAAAGAGATTTTGGCGTTTTTTTTGAGATCGAGAAAAGAGTGGCTATTCCCAAAAGCAATCGGATTTTGTACCAAATGAAAACAATCTAAACCTTGAGTTCATCTTGATAAATTCAATAATCAGACAAAAACAAAACCCTATATTAATTGGAGGACTTTCTGGAATGTTTCCAGCTATCTTCTATAGTGTTAAAAATTTTGGGCTTGTTTATTCATCTCGTCATTTGTTGTTTTTTACAATCTGCTTTGTTATAATTCCTATTATTATTTCTGTTGTTGTCAATACAGTTTTTTCCTCATACAAATATCATCAGCTCAAAAAACACTGGAATCCTTTTTTTAGTTTTGTTTACTTTTTCGGTTCAATCAATTTTTTAAATTTTGGAGGGAAGTTAGAGTTGCTACTTTACCCATGTATTTTATTGGGAGGGGTTGTGTTTAGCTATGGATTTAAAGCACATTTTTCCAAATTTCTTTTTTTTCAATTCCTTTTAACCACTTATGGGGTATTTAATTTAGGTGCGAGCTTTTTTAAGTATGCCAATGTGTCCACCGAATGGAAAAATCAAAATGATGACATCGAACAAATAAAACTTATTCATCGCCCAAACATCTATCTTTTTCAGCCAGATGGGTATGTTAATTTTAGTGAAATTGATAAAGGGTATTACAAGTTTGACAATTCCGTTTTTGAAAACTATCTCACACAAAAAGGTTTTATTAACTACGACGGCTTTAGAAGTAATTACTTCTCAACACTCACCTCAAACAGTTCCTTATTTATGATGAAACATCATCATTATTTTTATAAACCAGAAAAGGGTGATCTTTTTAATTACAGAAAGCATATTATTACAGAAAATACGGTTCTTTCTATTCTTAAAAACAATAATTATCAAACGCACTATATTGTAGAAAACCCATACATATTAGCCAATGTGCCAAAGCTTGGGTTTGATTCTGTCAACATCTCATACGATGAGTTTGGGCCTTTATACCAGTGGGGTGCGCCTGTTCATGACGTTTACGAAGACTTTTTGACCCTACTCAATTATGATAGGACTTCCCCACAGTTTTATTTTGTAGAGTTTTACAAGCCCTTTCATGTAAGTGTTTCCAAAAAAGGAAGCAAAGGAAAAGAGAAAGAAAGAGAACAATGGATAGATCAACTGAAAGAAGCCAACAACTTGCTCGTTAATCTTGTAGACTCCGTATTGGAAAAAGACCCAAATGCACTAATCATCATCCTAGGAGACCACGGAGGGTATGTTGGTTTTGACTACACCAAGCAAATTAAGACAAAAACCTTAAATAGGGATCTAATTTATTCTGCCTTTAGTGCACAACTTTCAATCTTATGGCCTAGTGAAAACTTAAAACAATCTTCACCAGAAATTAAATCTACAGTGAATGTGTTTAGGCATGTCTTTTCAAATCTTGCTGAGGATCCAAAATACACAAAACATCTTGAACCAAACGAGAGTTGGAATATTGTATTTGATAAAGAGGAAAAGGGTATTTTTAAATACATAGATGAAAATGGAGAGATCGATGTATCACCAATACGTTAAGTGTGAATTACATCAATGTTTATCCACCTAGTACATTCTTATTTAGTTGTCCAATATCGGTGTTTGGCTGATCAATTGCATTTCTGGAAGGTTTGAGATATCGTACTGGTATAAATCTGTATCGCCCACAATCAAAGCATGCGGATAATCAATAATCACATCGTAGGCAAACTGGACGGGTGCGCTATTCACGATACTTGGTTTTGTTGCAGTGCTCACATCAACAATTTTAATGCCTGCTGTTCCGTCACAGATGATGAGATGATCGTTGTAGATTCCTAAACCATGGGGATTATACATATCTTTTCGAGAGACTACCGAAAGATTTTGAGGATCTTGAATATCTATGATTTGAAGCTCATTGATATCGGTAAAACAATTGGTCCCTCCACGCAGCGTCACATAGGCATAGTTTGTATCTGCCACAACAGGGTCGCAGCTTCTCATATGCTCAATTCGATTGATGTAGTCAGGGTCTGCAGCATCTGAAACATCATACACAAGCATGCCATTGACAGAACCAACAAACAGTAAGTCATTTAATTGAAATAAGGTTTCGGCTTGGGTTTGTGTATTTTTTTTGATCCATGGGCTTGGTCGGTAATCACTTCCGATTTGAAACAGAACAAGCTCATTGAAATTAATCGTATATAAATAGCCATTTATCGGCAAAAATCGCGTCAGAGAACCCGCTGTGCTTGTTTGCTGGACGCCATCTATATTCTCATCTTCAGAAAAAAGTGCAACTTCTGGTATCGCACTATCACTAAAATAACGATAGTCGTACAAACTTCGTTTTTCTCGTACGATTTCAGTTTGCCAATCCACAACAATCCCCTTGGTTTTGTCGGGATATTCACGGTATTCAATATATGAGTTGGGTTCTTCCCAAATCTCAAACGGGAAGTTCCAAAAGGCATCGTAGTCAAATACGTCTTCGACAGTAAAGTTCTCTTTAAACTTCGGTGATAATACATCACGAATATCAAACACTGCCAAAGAAGAAAACATATCGACATAAAGATGATCATCGACAATAGACATGTCTAAATTACCAGGAATAGATATAAATGAAAGGTTTGTCGGATTTGAAGGGTCGGTGTGATCCACGATGTGAATTCCCTCCATCGGTTCGTTGACAAATACATAATTTTGATAGGTGATAATTTTACCTAGAGACGTTTGTTCTTTAGGTTCTTCAACAACAACTTGGTCTGCAAGTGAAGATGCCGTTTCATAGACTGGTGTAACGTAGGTCACATCCACCCATTCTTCATCGGTGGAATTGACACTATCCCACTCACAGGAAGTAGTAAAAAAAATAGCGATTAAAAATAAAATTTGTGGTTTCATCGGTTCATTGGCTTTCGTAAAATACACTAAATATCATGCCGTATCATCTGCAACAAACGTGCTATTCAGGATACACTTCACGTAAATGATAGGCATTGATCAGCTTCTCTACCAAGACTTTTTTGATACGTTCAATTTCACGCAAACTGATGTCCGCCTCAGCAAATTGATTTTCCTCCGCTTGTTCTTCTATGATTTTTTCCACGAAGTTTGCGATTCCCTCTGCTGTTGGTTCTTGTAAACTTTTTGATGCTGCCTCAACACTATCAGCCATCATCAAGATTGCAGTTTCTTTAGAATATGGTTTTGGTCCTGGATAGCAAAACAAAACTTTATCTATGTTTTCATCTTCCTTTTTCGCCTTGTGGTAAAAATAACGTGTAGGCGAGGTACCATGATGTGTACGGATAAAATCAATAACACGGTCTGGCAAATTGTTTCGCTTAGCAATTTCAATCCCTTCCGTGACATGATTCAAAATCAGGCGACTACTCTCAAAAGGATCAAGCTCGTGGTGAGGATTATAATTGGTGGATTGATTTTCACTAAAATACAATGGGTTATTCATTTTTCCAATGTCATGATATAAGGCCCCGACTCGAACAAGTAAGGCATTTGCATCGACCTCATTGGCGGCCGCCTCGGCTATGTTTGCAACCTGCAAAGAGTGGTGAAATGTACCTGGTGCCTTCTCTGAAAGGGTTCGAAGTAGTTTCGAATTGGTGTCTGAAAGCTCGAGAAGGGATAAATCAGAAACGAGCCCAAAAATCTTTTCAAACACATAAACCAAAGGGTGTACAAAAAGTATTCCCAATCCGTTAATCAACAAAAATCCAAGATGATCTAGCGATACGGTGGAGAGGTTTGCTTCATATATCAAATGGAAAGATACATAGGTAATCACATAAGAGGTAACAATAAGTACGACAACCACAAAGAGATTAGCACGCTTATATAAATCCGTTACAGACAAGGTTGCGATAGTTCCAGCCACAAGTTGCATAAACAAAAAGGAGAAATCACTGGGGACCATAAAACCAATGAGCAACAAGCCCATTAAAAAAACAAAAAAGGCAAGTCGTGTATCAAAGAAAGTTTTGAGCAGCAATGGAACGATGCACAAGGGGACTACATACACAAAATTGATGTTGTTCGCCATAGCCAATTTGATGGCAACCACCATGATTAAAATCGTTGAAAATACAAAAACAAGTTTGGTGTTATTTTCAAAAACCAATGGACGATAACGCCATAGAAATAAAAAAATGAGAAAAATAATCAGTGATACAAGAAGAGCATATCCGATGACGATTGACTGTTCACTAGAGGCCCATAAATCATTGAGATATTCAACTTTTAAGGAGTTTAGAATTTGGAATCTCCTTTGATCGACTACCTCTCCTTGTGCAATGATGCGCTCTCCTTCAGCAACCACTCCACGGGTAGGAAGAATAAGCGACAGTGATTCTTCTAGCTTTTGTCTTGTCAGAATAGAGTCAAGTACAAGGTTTGACTCGATATATTCGTTTAAAATCAATCGGTTAGAGGCATTGGCGATCACACTGTCCAGAAGAGGGCTTTGATTTGAAAATGGAAGAGAATCATTTATTTTCAGGTCTGAAAATAACAGTTTTTGTGCGCTGTTGTCTTTGACAAGTAAAATTGGCTTTGCGCTTTGCACAGCAAACGAAGCGTCAACAAGCCCGGGTGTATAGAGACTGGTCAGGTAACGATCCCATGCCCGTAGCAAAACTGATGAAGAAATCGGAGTTCCCTGTTGTCGAATCCACTTTCTTGTTCGTTCAAAAGATCGTTGTTCAGCTAAGGTATCCCTTGTAAAGATTAGCGGGCTTTCTTGCTCTATCGCAAAACGTTCAGTGGTGAGCTCTTCCTCTGATTTAGCAATTGGGAAATCAAAAGGAGCGAGAAGTGTTTCGTATGGCCAAGGCTTTCCGGCTTGGTAACTGTACTTAAACCCTCCACTACGCGGAAATAGATAAACCAAACAGACTGTCGTGATCAAAAAAAGGATGATCTTATAGATAAAGGACTGGTGTTTGTAGAAGAATTGCATAGCTGTCTTGTCTGTCAAAAATACGTTTTCTCCTTTTCTTTCGCCAATCGATTCCAATTTGTTTGTATTTTTGGCATATGCAATATGGAATTTGCCCACTGAGTATTGTCCCTTTACGGGCAGAACCAAAAAACGCTAGCGAACAAACTTCACAACTGCTCTACGGAGAGTTTTTTACCATTTTAGACCTTCAAAAGTCGTGGGCGAAAATCCAGAATGAAAGCGATGGGTATGAGGGATGGATCAACAACAAGCACTTTCAGTTTATTGAAAATAGCATCTTTCAAAAACTCCAAGCGACCAAAAAGAGATATGCAGCAGAGTTGGTTGACTTTATTTGGAAAGAAAATGATATCCTCTTTCCCACCCCGATTGGAAGTTTGGTGAGTTCAGCCCAAATCCTCGGTCATCGATTTGAGGGAAAAGAACTGGTTGAAACCAAACCAAAAAGCAATCTTGTCGGTACAGCACTTCATTACCTAAACAGCCCTTATATGTGGGGTGGCAAATCCCCTTTTGGTATTGATTGTTCTGGTTTAGTGCAATGTGTATATCAACTCCATGGAATCCAGTTACCACGAGATGCTTATCTACAAGCTGCGCACGGGGAAACCCTTGGGTTTATTGATGAAAGTGAGCCAGGCGATCTGGCATTTTTTGATGATCATGAGGGGAAAATCACCCATGTCGGTATCATAATGCCTGACTACCATATTATTCATGCATTTGGGCAAGTGAGAATTGATCGTTTAGATCAAACTGGCATTTTTAACAACTCCCTCAATACGCACACACACAAACTTCGTGCGATCAAGAAAATCATGTAGAAAGAGTGATCTAGAAACTATTGCCCTAAAGATTCGAGCTTTTCCTTCATCTTTTTAAAGTTGGCAGCATCGCCAATCGTGCCAAATATATTTTTCAAGGTAGTCAATGCCTCAACATTTAAGGGGTCGATTTCAGTAAGATTTTCCAATACTGGTACAGCTTCAAGAAACAAACCCTCTCTTTGCTTTTGCAATTGTTCGTATTTGATATTATCGGCACGTGAATTCCCCAAGGAGTTCATTTTTTCGACCAACTCTGGTTCGCCGTCCAAAATCAGTGCTGCAAGGTTGAGATATGATGCAGCATAAGACGGATCTAACTCAATAGCACGCTCATAATAAGATCGTGCTTTGGCTCGATCTCCTTGTTCAGCAGTTATCACACCCAGATTGAAGTATAGAATGTGGTTATTCGGATCTTTCTCGATCGCCTCTTTCATCAAATCAGCAAACTTTTGCTTGTCACCCAATTGGATGTACAAGTTTGCCTCTGTAAGAATCAGACCAACATCTAAAGGATTTACTACACGAGCATCTTTAATTGCCCCAATTGCCAAATCATTTTGTTTCTGCTGGACATAAATCAGTGCAATATTTTTGATGATTTCGGGGAGTTTGGACTCTGTCATTTCCGCTCTAAAGCTCGAATATTCTTTCAATTTCTTGAAAAGAACATAATTTTCCGCAGACAACTCAACCTCTTGCCCTGTTTCAGTTTCGGTAGCATAAAACTTTTCTACAGAGCCTGTATAATCTAAATCTCTAAGTTCTTGATAATAAGCAAGAGCTTGATCATAATTCCCGCCATTTACTGCACTAGAAGCAGCATAATACAAGTAATCTGCATTTTTCTCTTTGTCAATATTATAAACCAAAATTAACAGCTCTGAAGCCTCGGCGTAGTTCTCATTCTGATTTTCTTCAATCGCTTTATTAACCGCTTCTAAACTTAAGCCATTCATCAATTTGTCGATCTCTGCTGTGTGCTTCGAAAATCCATTTTCAGATTCGATTTCCCGAGCAGAATCAAAAGCAGTAAAAGCGGCTTTAAAATCTTTTTGAGCGCCATATATTTTACCAGCTAAAAACTGATATTGTGCCTGATATTTAAGCTCTGAGCCATCGATAACAGACTCTAGGGATAACAATTGATTCAGAGCAGTATCATAATCTTGACTCGCCACGAGTTTATCTACTGCTTTGAGTTCTTTTTTTTGTCCATAAACGGACAAAGAGAGTATCAAAATAAAAGGAATGAAGGTTTTCTTAAACATGGGATTTAATTTGATGGTTAGACTTTAAGATTCATTTTCAGTTTCAGAAGTCATATCGACGTCGATATCTTCGACGTCTTCAATGTCTTCGTCGTCTTTTAGCACTTTTGCAACAGCGGCGATCGTGTCATCATAGCGAAGATTGATTAGGCGGACTCCTTGGGTTGCTCTACCCATGACTCGAAGACTTTCGACCTCCATGCGAATAGCAATACCTGATCGGTTGATAATCATCAAGTCATCGCTGTCTGAAACATTTTTGATCGATACAAGACTTCCCGTTTTATCAGTAACAGAGATGGTCTTGACTCCTTTTCCTCCTCGATTGGTCATACGGTAGTCTTCCAATTTGGATCGCTTTCCATAGCCATTTTCAGAAACAACCAATATATCAGAATCCATATCATTTACAGAAACCATACCGATTACTTCATCTGCATCATTTGCCAATCGGATACCGCGAACACCTGAAGCATTACGACCCATTGGTCTGGTTTTGTTTTCTTCGAAGCGAATCGCTTTACCAGACTTTACCGCTAGCACAACTTGCGATTGACCTGTGGTCAACTTTGCTTCCAACAAAACATCCCCATCCTTGATCGTAATGGCATTAATTCCATTTGATCGAGGTCTTGAGTATTGCTCTAAAGAAGTTTTTTTCACTTGACCTTTCTTTGTCGCCATGATGACATAGTGAGAGTTAATGTAGTCTTCGTCTTTTAAGTCCTGTGTACAAATAAATGCCATGACCTTATCGTCTTGTTCGATATTGATCAAATTTTGGATGGCGCGACCTTTTGATGTTTTAGATCCCTCTGGGATTTCAAATACGCGTAGCCAAAAGCATCTTCCCTTTTGGGTGAAAAAGAGCATATATTGGTGATTTGTACCAACAAATAGGTGCTCTAAGAAGTCTTCATTTCTTGTCGTTGATGCCTTTTGACCAACACCACCGCGGTTTTGTGTTTTGTACTCAGCTAGAGGAGTTCTTTTAATATAGCCCGCATGAGAAATGGTAATCACAACCTTTTCATCTGGAATCATATCCTCAATGCGGAATGACCCACCCACAAAGTTGATTTCTGATCGACGATCATCACCGTATTTTTCAACAACGTGATTGGTCTCCGTTTTGATGATGCCCATACGGCGTTCTTTGTTGTCAAGAATATCCTTTAGATCTTCAATCGTAGATAACAGCTCGTTGTATTCTGCACGTAATTTATCTTGCTCCAGTCCTGTCAACTGGCGTAAGCGCATTTCAACAATGGCTTTGGCTTGCACCTCCGAAAGACTAAATTTTGCAATTAACTTTTGTCGTGCTTCCTCTGCATTTGACGATGCTTTGATCAATGCAATGACCTCATCAATATTGTCAGAAGCGATAATCATCCCCTCAAGGATATGTGCTCGCTCTTCCGCTTTTTTGAGCTCAAAAGTCGTTCGGCGTACAACTACTTCGTGACGGTGATCGATAAAATGCCCAATAAGTTGCTTGAGGTTTAATAATTCAGGACGACCATTGACCAATGCGATATTGTTCACACTGAAAGAAGATTGCAAAGAGGTGTACTTGTACAACATATTGAGAACAATATTGGGCACTGCATCTCTTTTCAAAATGTAAACGATTCTCATGCCTTTTCGATCGGACTCATCGCGAATGTTTGAAATCCCCTCAATTTTTTTGTCATTGACAAGTTCTGCGGTCTTGCGAATCATTTCAGCCTTATTGACCTGATATGGAATTTCTGTTACAATAATACACTCACGACCATCTACCTCTTGGATATCTGCCTTCGCTCGAAGCACAACACGACCTCTACCCGTGTGGAAGGCCTCCTTGACTCCCTCGTATCCATAGATAATTCCACCAGTTGGAAAATCTGGTGCTTTCACATAGGTCATCAACTCATCAATCGTTATCTCCGGATTATCGATTTGCGCAATAATCCCTTCGGCGACTTCTTTGAGGTTGTGTGGTGGCATATTGGTCGCCATACCAACAGCAATTCCTGAAGCCCCATTGATCAATAAGTTTGGTACTCGTGTTGGAAGAACGGTTGGCTCTTTCAGGGTGTCATCAAAGTTGAGTTGGTGATCAACGGTATCCTTGTCGATATCGGCGAGCATTTCTTCTGAAATTTTTTGCATCCTTGCCTCGGTATAGCGCATAGCTGCTGGGCTATCGCCGTCAATTGAACCAAAGTTCCCTTGACCATCAACCATCAAGTAACGCAAACTCCATGACTGCGCCATCCGAACCATGGTGTCGTAAACAGAGCTATCACCATGTGGGTGATATTTACCCAATACTTCTCCAACAATACGTGCAGATTTTTTGTATGAACTGTTGGATCGAACTCCCAGGTCGTGCATACCGTACAAAACACGGCGATGAACGGGCTTCATTCCATCACGAACATCTGGTAATGCACGTGATACGATGACAGACATTGAATAATCAATGTATGCAGACTTCATTTCATCCTCAATATTGATTGGGATTAGCTTATCTTCGGTAGACATAAAATACTATGTAATTTTATCAGTTTTTAAGGTACTGCTAATGTACTGATTCGTTATGTAATAGCTGATTGATATTTTGGTGTTTTTAAACAAATTTATTAACACATTATTCAAAAAAAGCACTCAATTTTTATTCATTTTTCTATTGTATTTCTATATTTTTTTTGTTGATTAGCATAACAATGATTTTATTGTGAAATCGAAAAAGAAAATTTAGTATGGATGATAACTTTTCTCCACGTGTAAAAGACGTGATTAGCTACAGCAAGGAAGAGGCACTCCGATTGGGCCATGACTTCATCGGCACTGAACATCTTATGCTTGGTATATTACGTGACGGTAGCGGCAAAGCCATATCGATTTTAAGTGCCTTGGAAATTGATTTGGATTATTTGAGGCGAAAGGTTGAAATTCTCAGTCCTGCCAATTCTTCTCAAGAACAACTTACCAACAACAAAAAGAATTTACATTTAACTCGTCAAGCCGAACGTGCTCTAAAAACAACTTTTTTAGAAGCTAAACTTTTTCAAAATCCTTCCATCAATACAGCGCATTTGCTTTTGTGCATATTGCGAAATGAAAACGACCCCACTACCAAATTGCTTCATAAACTACAAGTTGACTATGAAACAGTGAAAGATCAATTCAAACTGATCTCCTCTGATGAAAGTGAAGAAATTATGGATGTTTCTATGTCATCTCCGATGTCAGAAGAACCAGAAGACGATGCAAGTCCAAAGAAAAATAACCCATTCTCCTCTAGCGAGTCGAAATCAAATAAAAAATCGAGTACCCCTGTGCTTGATAATTTTGGTAGAGACCTTACCGTTTTAGCAATCGAAAATAAACTCGACCCTGTCATCGGTCGATCCAAAGAAATTCAGCGTGTCTCTCAGGTTTTGAGTCGACGCAAGAAAAACAATCCATTGTTGATTGGGGAACCAGGCGTTGGTAAATCAGCCATTGCAGAAGGGCTCGCACTTCGGATCACCCAGAAGAAAGTTGCCCGTGTTCTCTACAACAAACGTGTTGTTACCCTCGATCTGGCAAGCCTTGTCGCTGGCACCAAATACCGAGGGCAGTTTGAGGAACGCATGAAAGCTGTGATGAACGAGTTGGAAAAAAATGATAATATCATTCTGTTTATCGACGAAATTCATACCATTGTTGGCGCTGGTGGAGCTACTGGAAGTCTAGACGCTTCCAACATGTTTAAACCTGCATTAGCGCGAGGAGAGATTCAATGTGTTGGAGCGACTACCCTAGATGAGTATCGTCAGCATATTGAGAAAGATGGCGCACTCGAACGTAGGTTTCAAAAGGTAATCGTTGAACCAACCTCCGTTGATGAAACCATTGAAATCCTCGAAAACATCAAAGACAAATACGAATCGCATCACAATGTAAATTATACCGATGAGGCACTTGTGGCTTGTGTCAAACTGACAAATCGATATATGTCAGATCGGTTTTTACCGGACAAAGCGATTGACGCTTTGGATGAGGCGGGTTCACGAGTGTACATCAACAACATGGATGTGCCAGAAGAAATTGTTGATCTTGAACAGAAACTAGAAGACGTTCGTGAAGAAAAAAATAACGTCGTCAAGAAGCAGAAATACGAAGAAGCTGCCAAACTTCGTGATGACGAAAAACGAATCGAAAAGGAATTGATCCTTGCACAAGAAGAATGGCAAGAAACGCAAAAAGAAAATCGAGTTACTGTAAACGAGTCGGATATCGCAGATGTCGTATCTATGATGACTGGGATCCCCGTCAATCGTGTAGCAGAATCGGAGGGCATTCGTTTGACAAATCTAGCTGATGAGATTAAAAGTAAGATTATTGGACAAGATCAAGTCGTTGAAAAAGTAGTTCGTGCGATTCAAAGGAATCGAGCTGGCTTGAAAAACCCTAAAAAACCGATCGGCTCATTTATCTTTCTAGGCCAAACTGGAGTCGGCAAAACACAGTTGGCAAAAGTCTTAACAACTACTCTATTTGATTCGCAAGATGCTCTTATCCGCATCGATATGAGTGAATACATGGAAAAATTTGCGATTTCGCGATTAATTGGAGCACCTCCAGGATATGTAGGGTATGAAGAAGGGGGACAACTCACTGAAAAGGTCAGAAGAAAGCCCTATGCAGTAGTTCTACTCGACGAAATCGAAAAGGCACACCCAGATGTGTTTAATATGTTGTTGCAAATTCTCGACGACGGTTTCATCACAGATTCTCTTGGCAGACGTGTTGATTTCAGAAATACAATCATCATCATGACCTCAAATATCGGAGCTCGTCAGGTGAAAGATTTTGGTTTAGGAGTCGGATTTGGAACGGCAGCTATTAAAGCCCAAGCCAATGACCACACAAAGAGTGTTATTCAAAATGCACTGAAGAAAACATTCGCTCCTGAATTCTTAAATCGAATTGACGATGTAGTGATTTTTAACAGTCTTCAGAAAGAACATATTGCTGAAATCATCAAAATCGAACTGCAAGAACTGGAGGGTAGAATTCACGAACTTGGTTTTTCACTGAGCTTGTCCAAGAAAGCAATCTCTTTTTTGAATGAAAAGGGCTTTGATGCTGAATTTGGCGCTCGTCCACTCAGTCGTGCCATTCAGAAGTATATCGAAGATGTTCTGGCAGAGGAAATCGTCAATCGCAAAATTCCAGAAGGTGCTTTACTTCAATTTGATTGGGATGGAAAAAGTGAAAATTTAACCCTTTCGATTGCGCATGAAAAAAATCCTGCAAAGTCGTAATCTCTCGTTATTTTGATCCTAAATCTTGGGTTTCACTTTTGACTTACATTATTTTTTACAAATCCTAGTATTTCAACCTTAAAAATTGATATTTTTGCGCTTTGCTAAGCCAAGCGCTTGTTTCTGTGGCTTGTTTGCAATGAACTAAAATATGATAGTAGCAAAATTTGGTGGAACTTCAGTTGCCGATAGTAGCTGTATTTCTCGTGTACTGGACATCATTAAAAACAATCCCGAGCAACAAGTTGTTGTCGTATCTGCTTTAGGCGGTATCACAAATATGATTCAGGAGTCTGCGCAGTGCGCAGCGAATGGAGATTTAAAATACCAAGAAATTCTTTCTGAAATTGAAGAGCGGCATTTTGCCTGTATTAAGGAATTGATCCCGATTAAGGCACAAAGTCAAGTCTTGAGTCATATCAAGCAACAAATCAACGCATTGAGTACGCTCCATGAAGGTGTTTACCTCCTGCGAGAATTATCGCCAAGAACCAAAGATCATATGCTTGGCTTCGGAGAACTCCTCTCCTACTACATTATCGCCAAAACAGCAATTGCGCAAAATCTAGATGTTGGTTTTGAAAACGCTAGACACCTTATTTTTACCAAAAATGACATCGAAAAAAATTCGGTTAACCATCAAAAAACATTCGATTCTATCCGTTCCTATTTCAAAAAGCCAAAGCACCGTGTAACCATTATACCTGGTTTTGTTGCGAGCGATGAGGATGGTGCTCCAACCACACTTGGTCGTGGCGGCTCCGATCTCACTGCAGCACTAATTGCAAGTACCTTGGATGCCGAACAACTTGAAATCTGGACTGACGTGAGCGGTATGTTTACTGCTCATCCGAAATATGTCAAGCAAGCACGTGCTATTAAACAGTTGTCCTACCACGAAGCAATGGAACTTTCACACTTTGGCGCAAAGGTGATTTACCCACCTACGCTACAGCCCGTCACCAAAAAAAACATCCCTGTCATTGTAAAAAATACATTTTACCCCGAAGACGAAGGAACACTGATTACAAACGAAAAGACTTCGAACGGCCAGGCGGTACGTGGCATCAGCTACATTGAAAACATTGCNNTGCTCACTCTTGAAGGAAGTGGAATGATTGGGATACCAGGNTATTCCAAAAAACTTCTCNCNGTTCTTGCAAAANAAAAAATCAATGTGATTATGATGACACAGGCNTCATCAGAGCATTCGATTTGCATTGGNATTGAAAGTAGTATGGCACCTCTNGCCAAAAAAATGATTGNAGACGATTTNGCCTATGAGATTGAGACGCAACGAATCAATCCAATCTCCGTTGAAGACGAGCTTTCGATTATTGCTCTTGTTGGAGAGAATATGAAAAGTCATCAAGGGATCAGTGGAAAAATGTTTAGTGCACTCGGGCGAAACAATGTCAACGTAAAGGCAATCGCTCAAGGGGCGTCGGAGAGAAACATTACCGCAGTTATCGACTCTTCAAACACAAAACAGGCGCTGAATATCTTACACGAAGCTTTCTTTGAAAAACACATCAAACAAATCAACCTATTTATCACAGGGGTTGGAAATGTAGGGAGTAAACTCATTGAGCAACTTCATAATCAAAGTGAATACTTGCAAAGTCAATTGAAGTTGAATATTAAAGTTGCAGGTCTTTCAAACTCTCGAAAAATGTTGACCGATGCCAAAGGAATAGACTTGAGCAATTGGGAAGACCAACTCGCTCAGGGCGAAAAAGCAGATTCAGATGCATTTTTTAAAATTGCGAAAGGGCTTCACCTGCGTAATTCGATATATGTTGACAACACCGCCAACGAAAAAATTGCGCACACTTACCCACCTTACCTAAAGTCTAGTATTTCTGTGGTAACGTGTAACAAGATTGCTGCCGCTGAAACCTATGCGTATTACAGCAATCTCAAGCAACTTGCCCGAACCTATAACGCACCTTATTTATTTGAAACAAACGTAGGGGCTGGTCTTCCGATTATCGACACTCTCAACCACTTGATTACATCTGGAGACAAAGTCCACACCATTCAAGCTATACTTTCAGGAAGTTTGAATTTTGTATTTAATGAGTTCAACGAAAAAACGACATTCAGGGAGGTTGTTCAGCAAGCCATGGATGCCGGGTTTACAGAGCCAGATCCCAAAATTGACTTAAGTGGGGTTGATGTCGCGCGCAAGATTTTGATTTTAGCTCGTGAAAGTGGTTTAGAAATGGAGCTTTCAGATATCGATAACGAGTCCTTTTTACCAAAAGCCTGTTTAGAAACCAAAGACAATGACAGCTTTTTAGCATCTTTAGATGATCACAATGACCATTTTGAGAATCTTTTCACAGCGGCTGCGTCCAAAAATTGTCGTTTAAAATATGTAGCAGAGCTTGTCGATGGTAAAGCTAAGGTTGGCTTAAAAGAGATCCCAGTTGGGCATGACTTCTACAATTTATCAGGAAGTGATAATATCGTATTATTCTACACCGACCGCTATAAAGATCAACCACTTATTGTCAAGGGAGCGGGTGCTGGGGGCGAAGTCACTGCCTCTGGTATTTTTGCAGATATCATTCGAATTGCAAAACAGTAACTATGAATCAAGTTTCTATTTTTGCTCCTGCTAGTGTTGCCAATATTTCATGTGGTTTTGACGTTTTGGGTGTTTGCCTCGACAACGTAGGTGACACCATTCATGTTCAAGAAACATCAAAACCTGGAATCGAGATTACAAAAATTATCGGTCAAGATTTACCCCTTGAAGCGACAAAAAATGTAGCTGGTGTAGCAGGCCTTGCTCTTTTGGCAGATTATGGTCGTGATAAAGGGTTTCAAATTCAAATTGAAAAGGGAATCAAACCTGGAAGTGGGATTGGAAGCTCTTCAGCAAGTGCTGCAGGTGCCGTAGTTGGAATTAACCATCTTTTGGGTAACCCTTATACCAGAGAGCAACTGATTACTTTTGCGATGGAAGGCGAACGTGTTGCCTGTGGAACTGCACATGCGGATAATGTATCGCCAGTACTTCTCGGCGGTTTTACTTTGGTTCGCAGTGTTAATCCTTTAGATGTTGTTACGCTCAACTCGCCACTAGAATTGGTGGTTACCATCATTCACCCAGAAATTGAGGTGAAAACTGCTGACGCACGGGCAGTTTTACTCGATAAGCTGCATCTAAAACAAGCTGTTGCACAAACTGCGAATCTCGGCGCTCTAGTTACTGGTTTGTTTAGAGAAGACTATGATCTTATCCGTCGTTCGCTGGTTGATCATATTGTGGAACCTGTTCGGTCTATGCTTATTCCCGGGTTTAATGAGCTTAAAAATAGAGCAAACGAAGCTGGTGCACTTGGGACTGGTATCTCTGGTTCTGGACCNTCAGTCTTCGCGCTGTCAAAAGGAATGGATACCGCTCAGAAAGTTGGTTTGGCCATGCAAAAAGTCTATGATGAAATCAGTGTTCCCTATGACACACATATCAGTCCAATCAATGCGAAAGGCGTAAAAATATTGTAAGGAAAATGCAATACTTCAGTTTAAACAACAATGCCAAAGCAGTTGGTTTTGAAAAAGCAGTACGATCAGGGCTTGCTCCAGATCGAGGATTGTATTATCCACAACAAATTAATGCACTAACAGACTCGTTTTGGGACAACTTCCTGTCCATGAATCACCATGAGATTGCGCTAGCTGCTATCGAGCAATTTGTTGGAGATGAGATTCCAAAACAAGAATTACAAAAAATTGTAGAGGATACGCTAACCTTTCCATTTCCAGTTGTTGAACTCAATCAAAATCTAGCAACACTAGAACTTTTCCACGGACCTACTATGGCTTTCAAAGATGTTGGTGGCCGTTTTATGGCGCGATGTTTGGGATATTTCAATCAAACAACGATCGAAAAAGTTACTGTTCTCGTTGCAACTTCAGGCGATACGGGGGGTGCAGTTGCTAGCGGTTTTTTGGGTGTACCTGGTGTTGAAGTTGTAATCCTTTACCCGAAAGGGAAAGTAAGTCATATCCAAGAACTTCAACTGACAACACAAGGTCAGAATATCACAGCTTTGGAAATTGACGGGGTATTTGACGATTGTCAAGAGATGGTCAAAACGGCTTTTCTCGATGAAACATTAAAACCACATCGCAATTTGACTTCTGCCAACTCCATCAATGTGGCACGATGGCTACCACAATCGTTTTACTACTTTTTTGCGGTACAGGAATTGATGAAAAGAAAGGTCAATAAGCCGTTTGTATTCTCCGTTCCGAGTGGAAATTTTGGAAATATCTGCGCTGGATTTATCGCCAGAGAACTAGGTCTTCCGATCTCTCATTTTATCGCGAGTACAAATCAAAATGATACCTTCCCACGATATATGGAAAATGGGATCTTTGAGCCTAAACCATCTGTTCAAACCATTTCAAATGCAATGGACGTTGGAAACCCGAGTAATTTTGATCGGATTAGCAAACTCTTTAATCAAGATTTATATCGACTCAAAAACATTTGCTCTTCCTACCGCTTTTCTGATAAAGAAACACACAAAGCAATGCAAGATCTCTATGAAAACACTAGCTACATCGCAGACCCGCATGGAGCTATCGGATACTTGGGCTTACAAAAGTATTGCGAAGAGAACCCAGATATTTATGGCGTGTTTTTAGAAACAGCACACCCTGTCAAGTTCTTAGATGTGGTTGAAAAAGCAATCAAAACAAAAGTAAATATACCGCCACAAATCAAAGAAATCTTGGATCGGACACCTGAAAAAACCTCAATATCCTCTTATCGCGAACTCAAAGATTTCCTAATCGATAACGCTGTCTAAAACTGGTAACACAAATTCATCCAGAGGNCTATCTTGTGCAATCATTTTTTCGATTTTGTCAATTTCTCGNGGCGCTGCTNCTGANAGGTTTACAGGTCCGCTTGGNGTGATGAGAATATCATCTTCAATNCGAATCGCTATGCCCCACCATTTTGGGTCGCATGGACTATTTGGGGGGATNTAAATTCCTGGCTCAACAGTGATGACNGAATTGGCTTGTAAGGGACCGTAGGTACCCGGATCATGNACATCGAGACCGATATAATGAGANGTTCCGTGGGGGAAGTAAGTTCGAACCTCTTCTGCTGTTTGTATGATCCCAAGTTCANTTAAGCCCTGTTGNATGACAGAACGAGCCACNNGATGAGGATCAGAAAATGAAGCTCCGACCACAGATNCTTCTATCCCTGCNTTTTGTGCTGCTAACACAANATTATATATTTCAGCTTGTTCTTTNGTGAATTTGCCATTTGNAGGAATGGTTCTGGTCACATCGGCAGTGTAGTTCTGAAATTCAGCACCTACATCCATCAACACAAGCTGATTNCCAACCTGATCAGAGGTATTTGCNGTGTAGTGAAGGACACAGCCGTGNGCACCNGCACCAACGATTGAGGGATAACCAACGTGTTTCGCACCATANTTTTTAAANACAAACTCATGTATTCCCTGAAGTTCACGCTCTGAAATCTCTGGATGAATTGCTCTCATTACCTCAATCTGTCCAATCGCTGACATNGCAACGGCCTGTTTNAGTATGGCAATTTCTTGTTCGGTTTTAATTTCTCGTAAAGAACCTACAATTGAAGGCAAAACCTCTTGGTCAATGGTNACCGTACTGTCCTCAGGTTTGGAAAGTTCGGTTTGTTCAAATATAAATCCTGTAAACGCTGCCTGAAGAGNAAATAAGTCAAATGCATTTCTGNGNTGGTCTCGGACATCGTTGAACAGTGGGAAATGATAAATGGNATTAATTCCTTGTAGTGAAGATAAAAAAGAGGAAAANCGAGTCGTACTCAACACCTTATCAATTCCAAATTCTCTTTGCGTGGCNTCTGGNCCTNTGATGTCTCCTTCCCATAGCGCATAGTANGGATCACGATCACGAACAAAAAGGATNTCTTGNGANNATGAANCTNCNNNTTCGATAGGCGTGCCGAGTAAAACGAGAACNGCATGGGCTTCTTGAAAACCAGTGAGATAGTAAAAATTTGGATTCTGATGGTATGGATGATCTACATCATTGGATCTGTTGCGAATTGGAGCAGAAAAAATCACTGAAATACTATTTGGGGGAAGTTTATCAAGTACCANTTGCCTACGCTCTTTATGAAAGCTGACATCNAGAGCAGGTGGTGCTTCTGACTGAGATTGAANNGAGANGGCAGACAANAAAAGGAAGAAAAAGAAAAGACGAAACATTATTAACATTTGGTCCAAATTACATAAAATCCACCTATTTTTGAAAAAACCCAAATGAGAAAAACANCACTTTATCAGTCTCATNTGNCACTTGGTGCCAANATGGTTCCTTTTGCTGGNTTTNNAATGCCTGTGCAGTACACGGGAGTCGTACGAGAACATCTCGCNGTTCGNNATCAAGCAGGGCTTTTTGATGTTTCACACATGGGAGAGTTTTTGGTCAGTGGACCACAAGCGNTCGATCTCATCCAATATGTGTTTAGCAACGATGTTAAGCGTTTGGATATCGGGCAAGCNCAATATGGTTATATGCCAAATGCAAAAGGAGGAATTATTGATGATTTACTCNTGTANCGAATTGATAACCAGAGCTACTTACTCGTTGTGAATGCAGCGAATGTTNAAAAGGACTGGAATTGGTTGGTTACCCACAACAAGGTGTTTGGCGCTTCACTTCAAAACCAGTCAGATCAATGGAGCCTACTGGCCTTGCAAGGTCCTCAAGCAACGTCTGTTCTAGCAAAACTCACAGACACAGACATCGGNAGCATNCCATTCTATNGTTTNGATTACGGAAAAGTTGCTGGNATAGATCANGTTTTGATATCTGCNACGGGCTATACGGGGTCTGGTGGCTATGAATTGTACGTTGCCAANGAAGGGGCAGAAAAAATTTGGAATTCCCTAATNNAAAATGGNGCAGAACCATGTGGACTAGCTGCTCGAAACACCCTTCGAATTGAANTGGGGTATTGTCTTTACGGAAATGATATTGATGATACNACCTCNCCCCTATCNGCTGGCTTGAGTTGGTGCACCGCATTCTCNAAGGANTTTGTNAGTAAAGANNNAATTGAANAACAGAAAGTAGCTGGTATNGCCAAAAAGAGAGTTGGNTTTGTCCTNANTGAACGTGGTATTCCNCGACAGGGCTATANNTTGGCAGATGAAAGTGGGAATGANATTGGNANCGTGNCNTCTGGAACACAATCTCCNTCCCTTGAAAAAGGGATTGGTATGGGTTATGTCGATCGANAACAAGCAGNGGTCGGAAANANCNTTTATGTTGTCATTCGAAACAAGCAGGTTCCCGCNACAATCACTTCACTCCCTTTTTANCATGCACAATGAAACGAGTTTTACTTTTTGGCGGAAGTGGGTTTTTGGGGCGCGCACTCTTCAAAGAGTTACACCCCTATATGGATGTGTATGGTACGTATTGTAGTCAAACTCGTTTTGCAAACAACAAACGCTATACACAGTATGACTACCGTGAGGATTCTCCATTAAAAGTATTAGGCAGGATCAAACCAGATGTGATTATTTCTTGCCTTCGTGGCGATGCGGATGAGCAGTTCGTTGCACATGATATGATCATTGATTTTGCTTTCAAACAGGAAGCAAAACTCATTTTTCTATCTTCTGCCAATGTCTTTGACGGTTTTTGGCACTACCCCAGTTACGAACATGACAAAACCTATTCTGAAAGCACCTATGGTCTTCTCAAAATCAAAATTGAAAATAAGGTCATGCGAATGCCCCCTTTCAGTTGGGCAATTGCCCGTTTACCAATGGTTTTTGGAGCAAATACACCCAGAGTCATGGAACTGAAAAAAGCAATCGAAGAACAAAGCCCTTATGAAATCTTTCCCAATACAGTAATCAATCTCACAACAGATTATTTTGTGACACAACAACTGCATTACATTATCAATCGGAATTTATGGGGAATTTTTCATTTGGGGACTTCAGATTTAATTCACCACGACGAATTTATTTTTCAACTTGTGGATGGTCTTCACCTCAAAACAAAACCAATATACAAACACGTGTATGCAAGCAACCATGACCGCTATATTGTGGCACTGCCTAGAGACAATAGTCTTCCTGAGCATCTCCGCTTTTGTTGTGATGACGTGCTTCAAAACACCCTACAAAAATCAATAAAATAAGCCGTCGCCTCATTCCGTTTTAAAAAAAGAATTAAATTTGAATGATTGCACCAAATCTATTCTGCAACCATGACAAAACCGTAGCATCAATTCTTATTTTCATTGGCGTATATTGTAAAATTGATTCGAGTTAGGCTTTTATGAAAACCAGATTATAATTGGTGAATATAAACCTGTTAAAATCACAATTATGAGTTTATTATCTGAAAATGTAATCCCAGGAAATCATGGGAAAGTGTTTGGCACAAATGCCAAAGAGCCGCAAACCCTAGAGAAAATCAAATCTACTTTAGAGCTGATCGACGGCATCAAGGATGTGATCCTACATCTCGATGTGTATACGAGAGAGCTGACCATACATACCTCTAAAATGGTAACCGTTAAAGAAATTGAAGATGCTGTGAAGGCCATTGGCTTTCACGCGATTCCAAAGCATGATTTCCCAATATGACTAAATCCGATTCAGATTTCATTATGACTTATGCATTGTAAAATGAATTATATTTGGTTTTGAGCTGTCCAAGTCTGCTTAACCACCGATGATGTTTTTTCAATCGAAGCCGTCCTGAATAGCCATTAGATTGTAAATTTCTTTTTAACCTTAAAACCTAAATCATGAAATCATTTATCAGATCATTCGTCATCACCTTAACCCTATTTTTAATGACTGTTGGACATGCCCAGTTCTGGAACTATAAAAAAGTGACAGGCAATGGAAATCTAACCACAAAGACAATCAAAACACCTACATATGACTACATCAAATCCGTGGGCTTTATGGATGTAAAACTCATTCAGGGAAATGAGGGAGAAATCACTGTAAAAACTGACGAAAACCTACAGGAATGGATTGAAATCAAAGTGAAAAAAACACCTTGGTTTTGGACATCAAAGACAACGTGAATATTCGCACAAAGAAAGGGGTTTATATCACGGTTCCATTTGAAGAAATATCAGGTGTAAGCTTGGTTGGTTCTGGGGATATTGATTTGACAATACATACCACGAAAGTAAAGGCGAAAGTTACGGGCTCTGGCGACATGACATTATCGGGATCTACAGACGAACTTCAGATACATGTGACAGGCAGTGGCGACTTTGATGGAAAGAGCTTAACGTCAAATCGTACAGACGTGTCCTGTACAGGATCGGGAGACGCTATGGTCGTTGCCAAAACCAATCTAAATGCCAAGGTCCATGGCTCTGGGGATATCGAATATAAGGGTACCCCAAGTCAAACAGATATTCGCATATTTGGATCGGGAGATGTTGATCAGTATGTTGACGANATNTAATCCTTGCTCTTCAAGTTNCCAACAATAGNTGCAANAACTCGTTTTNCTGCATTTGCATAAACACNCACNGCTTTTTTATCTTTGTCGTCATGGGAAGGGCATTTGAATTTCGCAAAGCACGAAAAATGAAGCGTTGGTCGGCCATGGCCAAAACNTTCACNCGCATCGGAAAAGANATTGCGATGTCAGTCAGAGATGGCGGACCNAATNCAGAGACNAACTCACGTCTTCGGGCNGTCATTCAAAATGCCAAAGCCGCCAATATGCCAAAAGATAATATTGAGCGTGCCATNAAACGGGCNTCTGATAAAAGNACNGAAAACTANAAAGAGGTACTCTTTGAGGGCTATGCCCCGCANGGGATTGCNATTTTGGTCGAAACTGCAACNGACAACAACAACCGAACGGTTGCCAATATCCGTAGCTATTTTAATAAGTGCAATGGAAATCTCGGCACCTCTGGTTCGGTGGANTTTATGTTTGACCANACTTGTAATTTTCGAATNTCNCCCGANNGACTAGATNTAGAAGANCTTGAACTGGNGTTTATCGACCATGGAGTTGATGAAGTGTTTGTCGATGATGATGGGATTTTGCTTTATGCTCCGTTTGAATATTTTGGCGCCATTCAAAAAGAACTCGANCAGCGAGAGATTCCCATTCTTTCTTCTGGCTTTGAACGCATACCAACAACAACCAAATCACTTTCCCAAGAGCAGACGGAGGAAGTTGAAAAGCTACTCGAGAAAATTGAAGAGGATGATGACGTNCAAAACGTTTATCACACCATGATGGTCTAAGACATNANTTTTTTGGCGNNCTCCANGTCTTCAGGGACATCAATCCCGACACCNTCAAATTGTGTTTCGATCATTTGAATTGTTTTTCCCATTTCCAAATACCGAATGGCTTCGATTTGTTCAGCCAATTCCANGGGAGTTGGNGCATGCTCGTAAAAATCGATCAGTGCACTTTTNCGAAATGCATAAACCCCTACGTGTTTGTAGACTGTGGNANGGGTTTCTTTNGATNGCTGATGGGGAATGGCAGATCGTGAAAAATACAACGCACGATTGCACAAGTCCGTGATAACCTTAACAACATTTGGATTGTTCATTTCNTCGGAAANTGGAATCATCAACGAGGCAAGATCAANNTCTTTTTTGGTNTCAGATTTNAATANCTCAATTAANGACNCTAATCCTTCAGNNCGTATAAATGGCTCATCCCCTTGCACATTNATGACNATATCGACATCCAAATCAAAAACTNCCTCCGCAATGCGGTCGCTCCCACATTGATGNTCTTTTTGACTGCGAACGACATCACCTCCAAAGCCCAATACNACCGATTCGATTTCGCTGNTNTCAGTGACGATAATTACNCGNTCNAACAAACCNGATTGATGCACNTTNTCATANGTGTGTTGGATTACNGGTTTGCCGTGCAAGTCGGCAAGTAGTTTNCCAGGNAATCGACTGGCAGCATATCGAGCTGGTATGGCAGCAATGACTTTCATANGACAAAATTAAGGCAAATCAATCGTTGTCAAAGTCTTCNTCTTTAAANCCAATGAGNAATANGTGTTCAGATGCTCTAGTAATTGCTGTATATAACCAACGNTANTAGTCAACAGAAGGCCCCTCAGGCAAATATGGCTTTTCAATAAAAACACGTTTCCATTGTCCNCCCTGTGCTTTGTGACANGTNAAGGCATAGGCGAATTTAACCTGTAAAGCATTAAAAAATGGATTNTTCTTGACCTCTGGATATTGCTTGTATTTCGGNAAATGAGAATAGTCTTGACGNACCTTTTGATACAACTCGTTCGATTGCTCATAGGTCAATGCGTGCCCTTCTGCATCCAAAGCNTCTAAAATCAAAACGGTATCAAAAGCGTCTTGATCGGGGTAATCAACCAACTGCACNTGAACCTTGGCAAAGCGGAANCCNTAGAGNTCCTGAAAAGATAAAATTCGCAAGATTTCAATNACATCACCATTNGCAATAAAACCCGCNTGACTNTCAGGNGTTAGCCANAAATANTTGTTTTTAACNACCAAGAGTAGGTCTCCAACTGCCANGTCATTTTCNAAACTCATGATTTGCGTTCGGATTTGNCGGTTGTACTGNTTTGCTCTTTTGTTTGAACGCACAATGATGGTGGTCTCTGTCCGCCCAACGTNNCTNTAGCCATCTTCAANTGCNCCTTGAATATCATANCCATCNTGNAAATGGGTAATATCGGTTTTATTTCGAATNANAAATTGAAAATGATCATCGATGTTTTCATGCATAANGTTTCTCAAATTCGTGGCATTGTGAAGGATTCCNGANANGGCATCNTGTCGAAGAACTTCAGAAAGTTCAACTTCTGNGACTTCAGTAGAAAAGTGAAGGGATAAATAGNTTTGGTTTAAAGCTGGACTCAGCTCTTGCTTTACGGGGGGCAATTGGGCGGTGTCNCCCACAAAAACAAGTTTACATCGNTCTCCNTGTTGTNCATANGATATNAAATCTTGTAAAAGTGANCCNTTTTGAAAAAGTTGANCAGAAGATTGTTCGTCGCCAATCATNGATGCCTCNTCAACAATAAAAACCGCTTTTCTAAACTTGTTTTTNTGAAGGGTAAATTGAATTCCGCCTTGCTTATTTTGTTGGGCGAAATAAATTCTTTTATGGATGGTATTGGCTTTGGCCTTGGCATATGTCGACATGACTTTGNCCGCCCGACCTGTTGGTGCCATGAGCACCACTTTATAACCNNGTTTTAGAAGTGGTTTGAGCCAGGANGCGATCAGTGTCGTTTTACCTGTACCAGCGTATCCTTTNAGNAAGAAAATAGAAGANGAAGANCTNTGCTCCACAAAAGCAGAAAATCGGCGAATGGCTTCNNTTTGNTCNGCGGTTGGCGGATAAGGNAATTCTTTCTGAATGTGCTGCTGGAGACTCATGAGTTGATGTGAGCTGTAAAAGTAAGTCCTTTTTCACTTTATCTATTCAAAAAAAATTGTAGTTTTGTTAGCATTCAANTTCAAAAATCATGAAAGTCGGCATTCAAGCAGTACTCTGGATTTTATGTGTGTTTTTTGCCTNTAAAATTTACGNCTCCATCAATGGCCCNATCGCTTTTAACAATANCAAAACTGAACGNTANGCAAAGGTNATTTCNAAACTCAAAGATATCGGAAATGCACAAGCNGCTCACAAAGATATATTNGGNTATTACAGCGATAATCTTGATAGTCTAGTNGCATTNATNGACACAGCACAATACACCTTAACCCAAAAGAGAGACTCCAGTTTTTTGGAGTTTGACANAATCTATCGTATCGATATGCTTCGTGAAGTNATTGTNNTTGATACNCTCGGTTTCGCATCTGTAAAAGATTCCTTATTTAAGGATTCAGAGCGTTATAAAAANATGATGTNTATNCCNNNCAAAGGGCAAGAAGACNCNCGCTTTACGCTCAATACTGATATTTTNGACAACAACGGCTATCGACTNCCTGTNTTTGAAGTCAAAGTCAGCAAGGATATTATNCTTCACGATCANGACAAANACCTTGTCGCNCTCGAAAAAGAAGTTGTCTCTGTTGATGGTGTGAATGGTCCCGAAATTACGCTTGGTTCATTAACCGAAGTAAGTACAAGCGGAAATTGGCCAACAACCTATGACTCAGCAAAAGAATAATATCGATTCGNATACAAACCATGNACTGTCCATTCTGATNAATAGGAGTGGACTTTCTTTTTTGATATCTGANACCAANCGCANGGATGTTATTTCTCTAAANTCTNATGATTTTGTCGATCATTCTCCAGAAGAGGAATTACATCACTTTATTTATAAANACCTCACTGAGCANGAGGTTATTGGACAGTCATTTTCAGATGTTCGTGTTTGTGTCGNAAACAACCTCTCTTCTTTTGTGCCCCTACNNCTATTCGATAAAAACAAAAAAGCATCNTACTTGGAAAGTCATGCAGACGTTAGAAAGCAAGACTANATCTCATTTGACTCCNTACCATCTGCTCAANTTGCGAATGTCTATATCCCTTATGTCAATGTAAACAATATGTTNCTCGAGTCATTTGGTAAGTTTTCCTATGTCCATTGCAGCAGCTTNCTACTNGAGGTNCTATCCANACAANACGTTGACAAAAATGAGCCCTATTGGTTTGTTCATGTACAGTANGATTTNGCCTATTTCTTTCTAATGAAAAANGGAAAGCTACACTTTTACAANGCCTTCCANTGGAAGAANGAAAAAGATTTACTGTACTATNCAATGGCGATTGCAAAAAATAATGCAATTGAATTGGAGAAAGCAATCCTATGGATAAGNGGGCGTGTANGNCCTGGAGACGAAATCCATCAACTCTTGTCAAACTATGTGTACAAGACAAGCTTTTTNANCCCTTCNAAAGATCTCNATTTTTCGAGTTCAAAACCATTGCACCNACATATCNATACGCTACTACTCGAACTTCCGACATGCGCATTATAGCTGGAACACATAAGGGAAGACGATTAAGAATCCCAAAAAACCTNCCTGTCAGACCAACAACAGATCGAGCCAAAGAAGCNTTGTTTAGTATTCTCAANCANAAANTNAATTTTGAATCGNCTCGNGTTCTTGANTTATACAGCGGAACTGGAAGTATTGGGTTTGAGTTCTGCTCNAGGGGCTGTACAAATGTGATTGCGGTAGACGCAGATCAAAAGTGTTCAGGGTTTATTGCCAAAACTGCAGAAGAGTTCGGACTCTCTGTCCAATCCATTCGATCAACCGTTCAGAGTTACCTGAGTAAATGTGTCACAGATTTTGATATCATATTTGCTGATCCGCCTTATNATTGCGGGCAAGANGAGTTTCAAATGATAAAAGACAGCATNCAAACACGGAAACTCCTTCGACCTNGGGGTTGGCTGATCTTTGAGCANACCGAACAACTGGATTTTGGTTNTGATNAAGCATTTATAGAAGCGCGAAAATATGGGAGTTCTGTATTTAGCTTNTTTCAATTCACAGCTTAAGATTTGCCTGCGCGAAATAAAAGNTNTTTTTCTTCCTTGGTTANACTCGCATAACCAGANTGACTAATCTTATCAAGAANCTCATCNATTTTTTCTTGNTTTACATCTTTCTGTTTTGGNTTTGGCTTTGGCGATCGATANACTTTGCGAACACGAGTCCTTTTGAATGAAAACAAAGAGNAAANAGACTTCCAAAAATTTGAAATCCATTGACCAAAATCATTTCCTCTAGNGATGTTTCGTTGATATAAAAACCCAATCAGTGCACCGCCCAAATGTGCCAAATGNCCCCCGGCGTTGTTGACAGGAATTTGAATCAAGTCCANGGCAATAAACAANAAGCCGATGTAGATCAATTTGATNTTNAACACAAATATTCTAACGTCTTTATATGGCATATAGCTACACATAAAAATCAGAACTGCCATNACACCTGCNGAAGNCCCNATCAATCGAGGAGATTGCCCTNGAAATGCAGGGAANAANTTATAGCTCAAAACAAAGGTTGCTCCGCCTACCAAAACCCCTAAAAAAAAGGTGTTGATAAAGAGCTGTGGCTTGAACAGGNTTACCATCATGCGACCGGCAAAGTGAAGTAAGATAAGNTTCCAGAAAATATGCCCAAAATCACCATGAAAAAAAGCATANGNAACAATTGTCCATGGNCGATAGANTAAGTCTTCAAAACTAGCGGACAGTTGAAACCAAGTAAAAAACTGATCAAAGGGAANAGAAAACAGAAATAATACGGTTCNCAAGAGAAAAGGCAAAACAAAGCANNCNACCAANANNACNATAAGCCGCTCNACCANNCCAAAAGTTTGGTATCGATATTTCATCTGGTCAATAAAATTCATAAATCCCAACGGTTATTGTTAAACTGCTGCTTTTTCCAATACCACATCATCNNATANCCAGTTACAGCNCCACCAAGATGGGCAAAATGCGCAATTGGTCCTAANGANTANGAGCTAAANCCAAAAAAGAGATCACTCCCTANAAGNATCGGAACAAAGTATTTGGCTTTAATNGGGATNGGTAAAAAGANAATCATCAACTCCGTATTTGGAAAGAGGAAGGCGAATGCCACAAGAATNCCATAGAGNGCACCAGAAGCACCAACCATTGACATATTGAATGCGGTCANAAGTTGTGTGAGTTGACTTTGCGAAATTTCNTTTAACCAAGCGGTATTNTATTGTCCNGCTTGCAATGTCTTTGTCAGGTCAGAGANGGAAAAGCCAGCACCAACAAGTTGCTCNACAACNTCGNTAATCTGNAAATAATTAATTCCAAGNTGAAGAGCAGCAGCNCCAAGACCAGTAGANAAATAGAAAAANAAAAACTTATTNCTCCCCCACATTTGAGCTAGTGTACCGCCAAACATCCANAANCCAAACATATTGAACAANATATGATTGACTCCTCCNTGCATAAACATATGAGTTGCAATTTGCCAAGGCGCAAACTTTGGGTTTTGTGGGTAGTGTAGCGAAAGTAAGTCATANGCTGACCCNCCCAAACTCATAGAACCCAAAAAAAACAGCACATTGACAATNATCAGNTGCTTGANAATATCGGGAAGGGATCTCATAGATTCAATTTGTTTTNNATNTCNTTATCTGTCATCGATGCAAATATAGCTTTTCCTTCTGGGCATCTTGAGGGTTCATNACAAGAAAACAAATCTTCNATCAATCGGCTTTGAGCCGANGGNTGTAGCTCNGTGCCAGTTCCAATAGNACCATATTTAGANATTGTTTTTGCCATCATCTGNCTGAGNTGACTCTCCTCNNCTGTGGGNTCGTTGTCNAGATTCTCCAACATATTNGACAAAAANTCAGGAACGGAGTTCNGNGANAAGCTATTGTGGATCGCTGTNATTTCTAAGGAGTTAGAATCGGNATTTCCAAAGGAGAACCCCATTANCTCGAGGGTTTTTTGATGGGGCGTAAACTCAGCAAATTGCTGTTNGTTCATTTCNACNTGAATGGGGAAAGCAAGTACTTGNGAAGGAACACTTCTCTGTTTNATTTGACGAATTAAAGATTCATACAAAACACGTTGGTGAGCACGTTGTTGATGAATGATGATCAAACCCTCAGCGCGTATGGTAATGATATATTTTTTATGGAATTGCAGTGTGGGGGAATGGGTATTTATACGGTCATCATCGAAGATTTGCTCATTCTGGGAAGGGATTGTCACATCTTGTAAACCTTCATACAATGGCTCCCAATCGTTTCCTTTTTGATTCTCGTTAAAGGGATTAAAATTTCGATCAACCTGTATACTTGGTGATTGTGTTGGTGGTTTGCTTCCCACAGGAACATCAAAGGATTGATTGCGGTCAAAATCGAGTACGGGACTCACGTTAAACTGCCCCAAACTATGCTTGAGAGCCGACCGTATAATGGCATAGAGTGCATGATCGTCTTCAAATTTGACTTCCGTTTTTGTTGGATGTATATTGACATCTATTGTTTCAGTGGGCACTGTCAAGTAAAGCATATAACCAGGTTGCATATTTGGACCCAGCAACCCCTCAAAAGCTGCCAATACCGCATGATGAAGGTAGGCGCTTTTGATAAATCGATCATTGACAAAAAAGAATTGATGTTGTCGTGATTTTTTTGAAAACTCTGGCTTAAAAATAAATCCATTCAACTGCAAAATATCTGTTGATTCTTGAATTGGAACCAGTTTTTCATTGGTGTTTTTACCAAAGACCTGAACAATTCGCTGCCGTAAATTGCCCGACTCCAACTGGAACAAAACAGCGTCATTACTGAACAACTCAAATCGGATTTGATGATGCACTAAAGCAACGCGCTGAAATTCATCTATGATGTGGCGCTGCTCGACATTATTTGATTTTAAAAAATTTCGTCTGGCGGGTATATTGTAGAACAGATTCCGAACTGCCATTGAACAACCTGTTTCGGTTGCGACTGCTTGCTGGTCTTTAACTTCACTTCCTTCAATACTAATTTCAGTTCCAACTTCTGCGCTCTTGGTCTTTGTGCGCAGCCGAACCTGTGAAATCGCGGCGATACTTGCCAATGCTTCTCCTCGAAATCCTTTCGTTGTAATTAAAAATAGATCTTCTGCCTTTTTGATTTTTGAAGTGGCATGTCGTTCAAAACACAAACGCGCATCGGTTGTCGTCATTCCCTTGCCGTTGTCGATGACCTGAATCAAGGTTTTACCACCATCCTTTACGATAAGTTTAATTGATGTTGCTCCTGCATCAACTGCATTTTCAAGCAATTCCTTAACCACCGAAGCTGGCCGCTGTACGACTTCACCAGCAGCAATCTGATTGGCAACATGATCAGGTAGTAAAGAAATGATATCTGGCATTTCTAGGATTTAAAAATGGAAAGATCAAAGTCAAGGATATACAAAGCGATCAGAATGAGCGTGGCAAGTACAATGAAAAACAAGCGAGAAAACCCCCTGTTTGATCTGTTGCGACTGTCACACCGAGCAGCTTGCCATTGTGCACCGAAATCGTTTGAGTTGCTCATATCTCTATATTTTGAAAATGTAGAATCAAAATCGTAGGGGGTATCATCTTTTTTCCCCTTATAAAACCTTGGTGTGTAATTAAAACGTCGGTTGGTTCGTTGTTTGAAAAAATTGATGCGCACAGTCTGAGGTTAGATGATTGATATCGAAACCCAAAAATACAAAATGTAACGTGTTTACTNACAAACAATCATTATGTATCTTAGCGGTCTATGAAAATCGAAAAGATACAACGCTTACAATCTCTATTGGAGACCCCAAAACAGGTGGTCATTGTTCCCCATACCAATCCAGATGGNGATGCGATCGGAAGTAGTCTTGGNTTTCATGCATTTTCTTCGTCAAAACAAGCATGATGCGCATGTGATAAGTCCAAATCAGTATCCCGATTTTTTGAAATGGGTTCCCGGCTCATCCAGTTTGTCTATCTATGAGGAGAATCCAATCATTGCAAATGAAAAAATTGCACAAGCAGACCTCATTTTTACTCTCGACTTCAATACCCTTAGCCGGATTGGAGAAATGGGTGTTCAAGTGGCAGCAAGTCAAGCACAAAAAATCATTATTGACCACCATCAAGAGCCAGACGACTTTGCAGACCTTACNTTTTCATACCCTTCATTNGGCTCAACTTGTGAGTTGGTCTACCACATCATNGANNGNCTTGGGGGTNNAGACAANATNANNGCTGATNTNGCCACCGCCCTGTATCTCGGNATTTTGACCGATACNGGCTCTTTTCGATTCCCNTCTGTGACTCCCACNACACACCGAGTTGTTGCGANTCTNATNGAGAATGGAGCAAATCCCAGTGAAATTAANCGCCGTGTNANTGACNCTGCTCATCTGGGAAGACTTCAACTTTTGGGAGTTGCCCTCAACAATTTACAATATGATGNCAGTCTNCGTNCTGCAACCATTACGCTTAGCCATGAAGAGTTGAAAAAATGTAATTTCCAAAAAGGTGACTCNGAAGGAATCGTCAATTATGGNTTGAGCATTTCAAACTGTGTATTGGCNGTGTTGATGATCGAGCACCCCACGGATGGTTTTGTAAAAATGTCATTTCGATCAAAAGGAGACTTTTCTGTGAATGAGTTTGCTCGTGAACATTTTTCTGGNGGTGGACACACCAATGCTGCTGGCGGAAAATCGNATCTTTCACTGCAAGAAACCCATAACCTTCTTCTCAAAAAACTAAAGCAATGTCAGCAAGACTTACAACAAGCATAGTCTTTCTCTATTTTGTCTTTTTCCTGACTGCTTGTGATCAACAACAGGCACGAAGACCCATACAACAATCCAAAAGCCAACATGTTGAAAATTCTGTTCAAAAGAATCAANTNCAATTGGCTCNCGANATTGAAANCATCGAACAATGGGTNCTTGCTCAAGANTCCACTTTTTCAGAAACCGATCACGGTATTTATTACNGCTTTGATAATCCGAAAAATCGTNCCGTACTAGANGTNGAAAATCTACAAAAAATATATGTTCGTTTTGAGCAATTCGATGGCGTGCCAATCTACGACTGGAANGTCTTCCAAAACCCAATGACCAATCAAGANGTGCCACAAGGNGTNGTCTTGTCCTTGCCNTATATTCCCATTGGCGTAGAAAGCACNNTAGTCTTAACATCTTTTCTAGCATANGGCTCATCAGGNGATGGATCATTAATTGCTCCNTANACACCAATTGTTGCACGTATTTATATACCTTTAAACCAAAATAAATNATCATGAAAATCAAANACCTTTTCACTGGNATTCTATTCATAANCNTNGNAAGTTGCTCTCCCAANCTTGAAGATGGNTTGTATGCTAAANTNGACACCAATAAAGGAGAAATTCAACTGAAATTAACTTTTGATNAAACCCCAGTNACCGTAGCCAATTTNGTGTCTCTGGNAGAGGGNACAAACCGACAAGTAGATTCTACNTTTACTGNAAAAGCATACTACGATGGATTGATTTTTCATCGTGTCATTGCTGATTTTATGATNCANGGNGGAGACCCNACNGGAACAGGNCAAGGAGGNCCTGGCTACAAATTTGAAGATGAAATTGTTTCAGAACTCAAACATGACGGGCCTGGGATACTATCAATGGCAAATGCAGGTCCTGGCACAAATGGAAGTCAATTTTTTATCACGCACAAAGAAACCCCTTGGCTCGATGGCAAGCACACGGTTTTTGGTCTTGTGACTAAAGGGCAATCGGTAGTCGATTCGATAGCGCAAAACGACACCATCATCGCAGTTCACATCCTCAGAAAGGGAAAAGAAGCGAGAAAGTTTGATGCAGCAGCTACCTTTGAAAATTATTTTCTTGAAAAAGACAAGCTCAAAAACGATAAGCGATACGCCTTATCAGCATTGGAACAGTCGGCGACATACACAGAGAGTGGTCTGGGTTATGTAGTTACCACAGAGGGTGATGGCGAAGCGGTTGCGATAGACAAAACCGTACTGACTCACTATGCCGTATATTTTGAGGATGGGCGTTTGCTCGACACCAGTATTGAAGACATTGCAAAGGCCTATAAAATGTACAACTCCAAACGACCCTATCAGCCAATCCCAGCCCGCGTCGATCCTGATGCCGGAATGATTGCTGGGTTTAAGGAGGGCTTGCGTCTTTTATCGGTTGGCGATAAAGCAACACTTTATTTGCCTTATGAATTGGCATATGGTGCCAACGGAGGACGTGGCATTCCGCCTCAAACCAATCTGATTTTTGAGGTCGAAGTGGTTGGGTTGGAATAAAAATTGTGCTTTGCGCATCTACAAATATTTTGCGATTTCCATCATTCCCCAATGGCTATTGTTACAGTGGATAAAGCGCAACCCGGAAATTGTTGATCAGTTCTACTCACAAGGCATTTTTGTATGGCTGTCCAAGCTCACCCTTCAAGCGACTGCTTGGATCCCTTTTTCAGTTGGTGATCTTTTCTATGCGATTGCAATTGCTTATGTCCTAAAAAGCATTTGGCATTTTAAACGTTTGCTTCGTTGGTCAACGCTGATTAAAATTCTCGGCGGCTTTGGTTTTCTTTTATTCTTATTCCATTTGCAATGGGGGCTACATTACCATCAAACAAGTTTGTCCTCACGCCTCAACGCTCCTTCAGACTACTCTTCTGAAAAGTTGGAGTTGTTTACACACCATCTAATTGAGCAAACAAATCAATTCCACAAAAAACTTTCTCAAAATGATTCTATTCCTGTTGAAATCCCCTACACAACAGACAAAATTTTTGATGTTGCAACAGAAACCATTCGAAACCAACATCGCTATCCAATTTCGAATATTAAAAAGTCTATTTTCAGCTTACCCCTGAGTTATATGGGCTATGGTGGCTATATAAACCCCTTTACGCTAGAAGCGCAAGTCAATGCGTATCAACCCAAATTACGATTGCTCACAACCTCAGCTCATGAGATTGCACACCAATTGGGCTATGCAGCAGAAGAGGAAGCAAACTTTATTGCGATCGACGCAGCCCTTCATTCAAAAGATCCGTATATGCAATATGCGGGTTATCACCTTGCATTGGGGTATGCCCTAGCCGATTGTCGAAAGAGAAAAGACATTGATTACAAAGTGCTTTACCAAAAACTCGATGCAGGGGTTTTGAAGCAGTATCAGCAAGTCTCTACATTTTGGCAGAGCTACCAAAACCCACTTGAACCATTGTTTAAGAAAAGCTATGACACCTACCTCAAAGCAAACAACCAAACCGCAGGAATTAACAGCTATAATTTGGTGGTTGGATTGCTGTTAAATCAAACCCTAAACAAATAGTTGCGTGGTATAAAGCACCAAGTTGTTGAATACTTATTTAACAGAATTACTTAACTTGCATATCGCATAGACTCCAAATCTGTTCTACAATCATGATAAGCCTACAATTCATTTCGACATCATATCGCATACAAGACCTTGCTGAGGTTGGCTTTGCCTTTGGTCAAAGGTTTAAGGGGTTTTCAATTAATAGAAAGGGGAACAGAAATAAACGCAACTATGCGGATATATACAAGTTGGCAACAAGCTGAAAAAAAATGAATTCCGAAAAATATATCAATTTAGGAAAAGGAACTGCTATAATATCATTCTTTATCGGAACTCTGATTTTCGGAATTTATTTTCTAACCTCAAACAGAGATTTATTGTTTATCGGATACGGATTTATAGTTCTTGCAGGAATTACAAATTTGATAATTTTAATTGCAATTTTAGCTAAATCAAAATCGGACTTGACCAATCGGAAAAGACTTTTAAAAACAAGCGGATTGATGCTGATTAATCTGCCAATAATGTTTCTTTTCATTTGGTTCTCGCTGATTTTAATTGGGAATATGAGAATTACGTTCACAAACTCAACTCAAAATAAACTAACTGATATTAAAATTGTAGGTTGCGAAACTGAATATATTTCGGAATTAAAACCTAATGAAAGTAAAACTGTTTGGGTTGAAATTAATGGAGATTGCTCAATAAACTTGGAATATTTAGAAAACGGAGAACTAAAAAAAGAAATGGTTGCTAGATATGTGACAAGCGGAATGGGACAAAAAATAAAACATGAATTTGACGGAAAAGACAAAGATATATTGTAAAAAAGCCAGTTGCCAACAATGTATAAACGCAATTACGGCGGATTCGACTACGTCCGAATCGACTCGGAATCGCTAAAGTCAGTGCTAAACCGAAAAATTAACGCATATTAACCCGTAACTGACGGTTATTCTGGAACGTTGGCCACATATCTCAAAAGATCTCTACATCAATGGAAAATATTGAAATTAGATTAGCAAAAAAAGAAGATGCTCAATTTATTGCTTTGCTTGGGAGAATTACATTTACCGAAACTTTTGGGTATTTTTTTTGAGTTAAGCAAGACTTGCTTGATTATAACAATTTGACATTTTCGGTTGAGAAAATTGAAAAAGGAATAAAGAAATCAAACAATGTCTTTTTTATTGCATTTATAAACCGACTACCTGTTGGATATGCAAAACTTAAACTAAATTCTAAGTCTGAATTTATTGAATCAACGAATACTTGCCAACTTCAGAAAATCTATGTTTTGAGAGACTTTTTATCAATGAAAATTGGTTTTGAGTTGCAAAATCTTCTATTGAAAAAAACATAGGAATTGGGATATGATAATATTTGGCTTTCTATACTTAATAAAAATGAACGAGCAATAAATTTTTACAAAAAAAGTGGATTTAAGAAAATTGGATATCACGATTTTCAAATTGGGAGAGAAAAATTTGAATTCATTGCAATGAAAAAAGAACTATAAATACTGTGGCCAATAAAACCTATACGTAATTGCTTGTTCTCGCCTACTTCTGAAAATCCTCGCGGGTTTTCAGTTTGGTGTGTACTTGTCTGCCGACAGGCAGGCTTGTGAAGTTTCGTGCCAGTCCACGCAACTACTCATAGCCGCCACCGCTGGCATGCCCCATCCCACAAAAACAAACCCCTAGAAACGAAGCCTTACTAAGCAAAGCTGTTCCTAGGGTATATGTTACAACGCGGTATAGATATTAATCCACCACAGTAGGTGCACCTGCCGTCTCCATTTCGGTAGAAGCGGTTTTGACATCTGAAACAAAATTCTCAATCATCGGCTTGAGCTCGGCAAAAAATGTTTTGGCAACTTCAAAACTCTCCATATGCAGTGGAGTTGGGCCGTACGAATTGCCCATCAATCCATTTGCTGCAAAATAAAGTCGATAGGATAGGGTTAGGTTGTCCTTCTCCCCGACTTCAGCTTTAGAAGAACTTCCTTCCAAAAGGCGGTTGACCGCATGCATCCTATCACGTAGGGAATGGAGTGTAGACGACAAATCCTCTTGGTTCTTCTCTACAAAAGGAAGTGCCTTGAGCAGTGTTTTCAAATGCTTACTAGACTTTTTAAATGAATGACTTGCAAGATCTATCTCCATATCAAGTGCCATGAGTTGATCGATATAATCTTGTCTCATATCAGCAAGTGGATTTTTCAGTACATTTTCTCGGATTCGATCTACCTCAAAAGATTGAGGCCCGATGAGCTCTGTGATCTGACCGCCAATTTGCTGATGCAAGCTAACCGTGTAGATGCCTGGGGCAACATTCAAACGAAAGGTGTTTAGGGATTCTCGCTTAGAATCGGCATTTGCCACACTGACATAGGGTTGTTTTAAATCCCAAGTCACGCGCTGAACACCCGTTTTATGGGGCGTATAGATTCGGTCAATCACTTCTCCAGCTTCATTTTGAATAACTAAAATCGCTTGGGCTTTGGGCTCCTGTTTTTCGGCATCAAGCGCCTCCCATCCAGGGAAAGGAATATCCTCAGTCTTTTTGTCTTTTTCCCTTTTTTGACGTGTAGCTTTCATCGACTTGTGCCCATCTTTGAGATAAAAAGTAAACAGAGCACCGTAATCTGGATTTTTGGCTGTAAAAAACGATCCTCCCTGACTTGATGTTCCACCGCGAATCGGATTGTATTGCAGTGCCTTTCGTGTTTCGAAGAGCATGGCCGTTTGATCTACACTTTCCGCTGTGATATTACGAAGTGGACTATAGTCGTCAAGCACGTAAAAACTACGACCAAAAGTCGCTAATACAAGATCATTTTCACGTTTTTGAATGGCAAGGTCACGGACTGAAATCGTGGGAAGTCCAGTAGAAAATTTATGCCATTGATCCCCTTGATCCAAACTCACATAAACCCCGTACTCTGTTGCCAAAAACAACAGCTGGGGATTGATATGATCCTGTACAATTCTCCAGACCAGTGTTCCTTTAGGAATCCCATTGGTTATCGAAGTCCATTTTTTTCCACCATTAGTTGTTTTATACAAGTATGGGGCATAATCACCATACTTGTGGTTATCGAGAGCCACGTAGGCAACTTGGTCATTGTGAAGGTCAACTTTTATATCATTTACAAATGCGGTTGCAGGTGAGCCGGGTAGCTTATCAACTGTCATTTTTGTCCATGTTTTACCCCCGTCATTCGTATGCTGAATGATACCATCATCAGTACCTGCATACAAAAGGTCTGCATTTGTGGTTGATTCACTCAACGAGGTTATAGTATTATAGGTTGACATCGCATAAACATCCAAGGGGTTGTCAAAACTTTGCTGACGACCCATAATTGGCAAAGCCAAACGCTCTTCGTCTTTTGTCAGATCTCCAGATATCGGAGACCAGCTATCTCCAC